>DATEII010000173.1:0-19887 GCA_035279135.1 Steroidobacteraceae bacterium | reverse complement strand
GGTCGGGCACACGAAGGTGAAGTCCTTCGGCCAGAAGAAAATGACGCGCCACTTGCCCTTGCTGGTATTCGCATCAAAGGGCTGGAAAGCCTTGGCCTGGTCGTTCGAAACCACGCCGGTCAGCGAATACTGCGGAAACTTCTGTCCAATACCGAGCATGTCTACTCCTTGTGAATCAATGGTTGCTTCGGGGTTGGGGCGCATTCTCCCGGGTAACCCGTATTTCGGCTAATCGATTGATTGTATAAACTCGATAGAAAGCATCTATGGCCGACCTCAAGCTCAAGGACCTGCGTTACCTCGTGGCGGTCGCCGACACGCGCCATTTCGGCCGTGCGGCGGAGCGCAGCTTCGTGAGCCAGCCGACGCTCTCGGCTCAGCTCAAGAAACTCGAGGAATACCTGGGCGTGCAACTCATCGAGCGCGCGCCCAAGCGCGTGCAGCTCACGGCCGCTGGCGAGGAGATCGTCGACCGGGCGCGCCGCATCCTCGATGCCAGCGAGGAGATCGTCGAACTGGCGCGCGGCCACCGCGATCCGCTGGCGGGCCGGTTGCGCCTCGCGCTGCTGCCCACCATCGGTCCCTATCTACTGCCGAATGTCGCGGCGCGGCTGCGCAGGCAGCTGCCGCGACTCGAGCTCATGTTGTACGAGTATCAGACCGACCCGATGCTGGAGAAACTGCAATCGGGAGAAATCGATGTCGGAATCCTGGCACTCCCGGTGCCGATGGACGGGCTCGACAGCCACGAGCTCTACAAGGAACCGTTCACCGTCGCGATGCCGTCCGGGCATCGGCTCGCGCAGCGCAGCTCCATCAAGGTCGACGATCTCGACCACGAGACCCTGCTGCTGCTCGAGGATGGCCACTGCCTGCGCGGCCAGGCGCTCGACATCTGCGCGAGCACCGCGGTGCACGAGAAGCAGGACTTCCGCGCCACCAGCCTCGAAACGTTGCGGCAGATGGTGGCCGCGGGCGTGGGCATCACGCTGTTGCCGGAGCTGGCCGGGCGCGGTGCCTACGGCAACGCGCGCGGCGTGACCATACGGCCGTTCGCGAAACCCGTGCCGACGCGCACCATTGGCGCGGTGTGGCGGAAATCGACAGCGCGACGCGCCGCCATCCAGGCGTTGTGCAAGCAGATCGAGGCGCACGCCTTGTGAGCGCCAGCGAACGCGCCATCGGAATAGCCCCACATCGCGTCGCCGCGAATGCCGCGCAGCCGTCCCGGCTGCGGTGCAGCGATGGTCGCGAGCTCGCGGCGCACTGGATCGGCTCGCCCATGCGGCGCGCCGTACTGGTCATCAACCCGGCCACGGGATTCCCGCAGACGTTCTACTTCCGCCTGGCCAGTTATGCGGCCGAGCGCGGCTACGACACGCTGGTCTACGACTACCGCGGCATGGGCGCATCCGCGCCGCCAGCGCTCGCGAGCGAAACCTGCAAGATGAGCGACTGGGGATTGCTCGACATGCGCGCGGCGCTCACCGAAGCCGTGGCGCGCGCCGCGGGACTGCCGGTGTTCACGCTGGGCCACAGCGTCGGCGGCCAGTTCCTCGGCCTGTTGACGAATCACCACCTCGCGCGTGCCCACGTGCAGGTCGCCGTGTCCGTGGGCTATTGGCCCTGGGAGCGCGCGCCGTTCCGGTATCTCGCGTGGTGGTTCTGGCGCGTGCACGGTCCGTTGATGCTGGCCATCAAGGGTTATGTTCCGACCGGCGGCGGCTGGAGCGGCCTGCCGCTGCCACGGCGCGTGTTCGAGGAGTGGCGCGGCTGGTGCCTGAGGCCGACGCATTTCGGGCCGGATCTCCACACCTATCTATCCGACAATGTGTTCGCCGACATCCGCGCGCCGGTGCTGAACATCGGCTTCGACGACGACCCCATCGCCACGCGCCGCACCGTCGCGGAGCTCGACAAGTTCTATCCGAACGTCGCGCGCGAATCGCGCTGGTTCACACCGGCCGAGGCCGGCAGCGATCGCATCGGCCATGAAGGCTTCTTCGCCTCGCGGCACCGCGAGACCTTGTGGCGCCCGGTATTCGACTGGCTGGATGCGCGCGTGGGAGCCCCCGCATGATCCCGGCAGCTCCCGCCGATCACGTCACACCGTACGATCGCTTCGCGCTCGACGAGGCCACGATGGTCGCGCTGCTGGCCGCGCCCACGCCCAACGAAAGCCTGGTCGAATATTTCGGCGCCGAGCTGCATGCCGAGCTCGTGCAGCTGGCGCGCGCCTCGCCGGGCCGACCCCCGGGTGGGCGCCGCGTGTACGTGCTGCCCGGCATCATGGGTTCGCAACTGGGCTTCGGGCGCGAGGGCCAGAAGCCGAACGACGTGTTGTGGCTGGATCCCATCGACATCCAGCTCGGCCGCCTCGTGGAGCTCGAGCTCGGCGACGAGACGCGCGCGGTGGCGCTCGGCGCGATGAACTACACGTATCTCAAGATCACGCTGTCGCTGCGCGCGGCCGGCTTCGATGCCGTGCTGCTCGACTACGACTGGCGGCGCGACGTGGCCACGCTCGGCAAACTACTCGCGCAGCGCATCGCCGTCGATGGCATGCAGCAGGTCGGGATCGTGGCGCACAGCATGGGTGGACTCGTGGCGCGCGCGGCGCTCACGCACGCGGCCGGCGCGCAGGTGTCGCAGCTCATCATGCTGGGCACGCCGAACGCGGGCTCGCTCGGCGCCGTGCAGGCCCTGCGCGGCACTTACTCGGTGGTGCGCAAGATCGCCATGATGGATCTGCGCCACGACGCGGAATTCCTGGCGAGCGAGGTGTTCGCGACTTTCCCGGGCCTGCATGAGCTCCTGCCTTCGGGGCCGCACGCCACGCTCGACCTGTTCGACAGGGCGAACTGGCCCGCGCGAGGTCCGCGACCCCGCGAAGCGATGTTGCACCGGACCGCCGGGCTCGCGACGCGTCTTGCGCCAGCCGATGCGCGCTTTCACGCGATCATCGGCTGCAACCGGATCACCGCCACGGGCGTGGCGCGGCGGGCCGGTGATTTCGAATACGAGTACAGCCTGCGCGGTGACGGCACTGTGCCCATCGCGCTCGCGGAGCTCGCGGGTGCGAGGCATCGATACGTGGATTGCGGCCACAGCGACCTGCCGCTGTCCGATCGCGTGATCGCCGGCACCCTGGACCTCCTGAGAACCGGTTCGACGCGACGATTCGCCGCCAGGCCCAAAATCCGCCGCGCGGCGCGCGTGCGGGTTCGCGATGCCGAGCTGCGCCAGGAATACCAGGGCAAGGTCGACTGGCCGCACATGAGCCCCGAGGAGCGCCGCATCTTCCTCGACACGCTCAACGAACCGCCCCGGCGCCTGCGGCCCCGTCCAACTACCGCGCGAGGATCTTCGCCGCGAAGTCGCCCAAAGCGCCCTGCGCGCGTGGCAAAGCCGGCGACTGCAAGACGCCGGCGGCGTCGGCCTGCACGTTGATCGCCGCGTTCCACGCACCGGTGCGCGGATCGAACCACTGCCAGCGATAAGACTGTCCCGGCGCGAACCCCTTGAGCTTCGCGCGCGGCGCCCGGTTTTCGAAGTACGCGAGCGCGAAGTCGCGCTGCGCCGTACGCATGAGGAATCCCCAGCCATCCAACCCGTCCGCGAGCGCACCCTCGATGCCGCGCGGCTCGAGATCCCGGGACGCGAGCTCGAGCTCCTGGTACCGCGCACCTTCCGACAGCACGAACTTGCGCAGGTGCTGCATCTGGCCGCCCGACTCATAACGCAGCGCCGTCCAGATGTGCGGGCGCCAGCCCGCGGGTTCGCCGGTGCTGGTCATGTCATAGGCTGCTGTGCCGTGCACGTGGCCGGCGAGCGCGCCCGACAACACCGAGCCGTACATCATGGCGCGCGCGAAGTAGTTGTCGCGCGGTGAGTTCTCGTCCGGCGTCTCGCCACCGGGCCGATTGATGGCGTGGTTCCAGCCCGTGTAGTAAGGCTCGAGGTTGGCCGCCGGGTACGGCGGTGTGAGGCCAAACAACTCCTCGATGGACGCGTAGATCGCATGGTTGCGCGGGTTGTTGCCCACGGTGTGCATGGTCAGCCACGGCGCGTGTGCGCCATGCCCGAACGCCTTGAATGTCGATCGATCGATCAGCGTGGTGTACGGCTGGCCGAAAGGCAGCGAGCCGTATTTCTGGTTGTGGTATGTCAGCGCCGCGTTGAATTCGTCGGCCGTGAGGCTGAAATCCTTCGGAATCCAGTCGAGATGGATGCCGCTGAAAATGAGGTTGAAGGCGCCGTAACGGGCAACCAGGTACTGCACGTAGCGCGCGTACGAAGCGTTGAAATCGAAGTAGCGCTTCCACGAAGGTCCATGGTCACGCCGCACGGTTTCCAGGAACGGCACGAAGCCCTGCTCCGACAGATGCCGCATCTTGCGATCGAGGTTCGAGAAGTAGGCCGGATTGATCGCATCGAAATTGGCCAGCCCCTCGCGATCGGCGAACACCTCGAAGGGGCGGTTCCCGGCCTCATCCTGCATGTCCTTGGCCGTGGTGGTGGCGCCGTCCGGGGTCGAGATCTTCGCGTTCGGCGCCCAGGAGCCAAACTTCTCCCAGGCATTGCGCAGGAACACGCCATCCTTGTTGGCATAGGTGGCCCCGTGTTCGTCGGCGGCCCAGTTCGGGAATGCCGCAATGAAGGACACCGAATTGAAGCCCTGGCGCTTGCGCCATGCCACGGCCTCTTCGAAACCGATCCCTTCGGCGGGCACGTAGTCGGCGGCGGCACTCGCACCCTTGAAAGGCAGGCGCCACGTGGAGGCCGCCAGCCAGGTGTCGCCGGTCAGGAAGAACGGCGTGCCATCGTCGTAACGCAGCGCGTGGCCATTCGCGGTGGCGCGGATGAATCCACGCCGGTTGGAATTCTGCTCCAGCTCCAAGGGCGACCAGGCGATGGCGCGAAACTTTCCGCCGCCCGCGAGCCCCGTGTCCTCCGGATGGTTGCTAGCCGCACGCCAGGTCCAGTCACCCGGTGCGGTGGCCACCAGCCGCACCTTGAACGTGCGTCCGCCATCCCAGAACCCGTAGACGCGCCGCTTGAATCCCGGCCCTTCGAGCTCGATCCAGCAGTCCACGTCGACGTAAGGGTTCGCGTACTTGCCTGCGGCTGCGAAAGTGATTTCCTGCACTTCCCAGACGTGCACTTCGCCCGACTGCAGTCGCGCGTGTGCCGTGTGTGCAAGGCAAACGAACAGGAGCCCGAGAATCGCGTCGCGTGATTTCAGCATTCGCTATTATGCCGTCCATCCATGGAAGCACTGCTCGCGATTCTCTCCGATCCGCAACTCTGGATCGCCTTCTTCACGTTGACCGCGCTCGAGCTGGTGCTCGGCATCGACAACATCATCTTCATCTCCATCCTGGTGGACAAGCTGCCACCGGCGGAACGCGAGACCGCGCGACGCATCGGTCTGTTCCTCGCGATGTTCATGCGTGTAGGACTGCTGCTCACGCTGTCGTGGCTGGTCGGGCTCACGGAGCCGATGTTCAGCATCACCGGCACCGAAATTTCGGGTCGCGACCTCATCCTGATCCTCGGCGGCCTGTTCCTGGTATGGAAGTCGACCAAGGAGATCCACCAGCTCACCGAGGGCGAGGAAGGCCACGCGTCGGGCAAGGTCAAGGCCTCGTTCGCGGCCATCATCGTGCAGGTCATCATCATCGACATGGTGTTCTCGCTGGACTCCATCATCACGGCCGTGGGCATGGTGGACGAAGTCGCGGTGATGATCGCGGCCGTGGTGGTCTCGGTCGGCCTCATGATGCTGTTCGCGCGCGGCATCGGGAATTTCGTGTCATCGCATCCTTCGATCAAGATGCTGGCGCTGTCCTTCCTGCTGGTGGTCGGCGTCATGCTCATCGCCGAGGGTTTCGATCACAAGGTGCCGAAGGGCTACATCTACTTCGCCATGGCCTTCTCCGTGGCCGTGGAAATGCTCAATATTCGCATGCGCAAGAAGAAGGCCGCGGTCGCTCCGGTCGACCTGCACGAGCCATACAAGAAGTAGCCGGGGTTCCGGAGGGGAGATGTTCGCACTGCTGCGCCTGTTCGGAGTGATCTGGATATTCGGATTCATCGTGCTCGCACTCGCGGCCACCTCGAGCTACCTGTACTCGAGCGAGTCACAGCCGGGACGCGCCAATCGCTGGCACTCGCGGCTGCGCATGTCCCTGCTCTGGCCAATCGCATTGCTGTCGGCGGACGGACGTTCGCGATTACGTCGCGGCTAGAAAGCACAGCTCATTCAGAGGGAGGACAACATGGCGTTCAATACACCGATCTTTCGGGGCAACAACAATTCGGGCGACGGCGGCGGGCGAATCCCGATCGGCCGGATCGCGATGTGGCTCGTGGTGGCCGTGATTGCCGTCGTGGTCGTGAGCGTGGCCGGGTGTGGCATCAAGGTGGTCGACACCGGCCAGCGCGGCATCAAGACACGCTTCGGTGAAGTGGTCTCGGAATCGCTGCCCGAGGGACTTTACTTCTTCAATCCGTTCACCAGCGCGGTGGTCGAGATGGACACGCGGGTCCAGCGGCAGGACGGCGAGACCGACACCTATACGCGTGACGTGCAGCAGGCGGCCATCAAGTACACGCTCAACTACCGGCTGCAGCAGAACGCGGCCCACCTGATGTATCGGGACATCGGTCGCGATTGGGAACAGAAGCTGATTCCGCAGGTGGTGCTCGGCACGCTCAAGGAAGTGGTTGGCAAGTGGGACGCGGTCGATCTGATCGCCAACCGTGACAAGGCCGGCAACACCGCGTTCGAAGCGATTCGCGGCAACCTTGCCGAGCGCAACGTCGAAGTGTCGCGCTTCGAGATCACCGACATCGCCTACACGCACGAGTTCGAGAACTCGGTCGAGCAGAAAGTGATTGCGCAGCAGAAGGCGATCGAGGAGCAGAACCGCACCAAGCAGATCGAGGAGCAGGCGCGCCAGAAAGTGCTGTCGGCGGAAGCCGAGGCCAAGTCCATCCAGATCCGCGCGCAGGCGCTCGAGCGAAATGCCAAGCTGGTCGAGTGGGAAGCCGTTCAGAAGTGGAACGGCGTGTTGCCGCAATACATGTTGGGCGGCAGCGCCACACCCTTCATCAACCTGAACCCGGGCAAGGATTGATTTCCGTCATTTTCGATTGCGATGGCGTGCTGGTCGACAGCGAGTGGCTGGCCAGCCGCGTCGAAGCCGAGCTGCTGCGCGAGCTCGGCATGGAGCTCAGCGTCGAGCAGGTGCACGAGTTGTTCCTCGGCAAGACCGTGGGCGGCGTGCTGGACATCATCGCGGCGCGGCGCGGCGCGGCGCTGCCACCCGAGTTCACCTACAACTGGGCTTTCGCCACGGCGCGCGCCTTCATGCGCGAGCTGCAGCCGATCGCGTCCGTGCGCGGCGTGGTCGAACAGCTGCGCAGCGCCGGACACAAGCTCGCGGTGGCATCACAATCGCCGCTGGCGCGAGTGCGACTTTCGCTCGAGGTGACGCAGCTGGCGCCGCTTTTCGGCGACCACCTGTACGTGACCACCATGGTCGCGCGCCCCAAGCCCGCGCCGGATATCTATCTACTGGCCGCCGCGCGACTGGGAGCGGCGCCCGCCGACTGCCTGGTGATCGAGGATTCGCCGGCCGGCGCGGCCGCAGCCATCGCTGCCGGCATGCGCGCGCTGGGTTATGCACCGGGCGACACGGCCGACGCCATGCGTGCCCAGGGCGTGCCCGTTTTGCGCTCGATGGACGAGTTGCCCGAACGCATTGCCGCACTGAAATGATGCGGAGCTGCCGTCCGCGCAGCAGCAAGGCATCGTCCTACATCCCGATTCTTACTATTCGCGCTGCGCAAGCCGAAACAGGCCTACGCGGATTTCTGAGCGTCTGACGGCGCATCTCTCGGACCGGCGGCACATTGCGTCGGCCCACATCCCCATAACAACCTCAGAGATTCTGCATGCACCCGAAGATTGCGAGTGCGACATTGGTGTCGCTGTGCCTGGCCCTGTCTGCCTGCGGAGGCGGCGGTAGCGACAGTCCTGCACCCCCACCACCTTCGGGATCGAATCCAACCCCGACTCCACCAGCTCCGCCGCCGGCCGACACCACGCCGCCGACCGCACCGGCCAACGTGCACGCCGTACCACAGACGGCGACGTCCATCCTGGTGACCTGGGATGCGTCCACCGACGACAGCGGGATTTCCGGCTACCGCGTGTTCCGCAATGGCGACGCCACCGCCGTGGCCACGGTGCAGACCACCTCGTATACCGATACGAACCTCGTCGCCAACACCAGCTATCGATACACGGTCGCGGCCGTCGACAACGCGCCGACACCGAATGTGTCGACCGCATCGGCAGAAGCCAGTGCCACCACGCCGCAGACTCCCGTCTCCGGCACCGTGAAGCTCGCGGTGAAGCAGGTGTTCGCCGGACTCACGTTGACCGCGGCGCACACGCTGCTGCGCGTGCCCGGAGACACCAGCCGGTGGATCGTCGTGCAGCAGGACGGCCACGTACTTTCCTTCGCCGACAACGACAACGTGACCACCACCAGCAACGTGCTCGATCTCACCGATCGCGTCGTGTTCCGCAACGTGCACGGCCTGCTCGGCCTCGTGTTCCATCCGAACTTCCCGACCGACAAGCGCGCGTGGGTGACCTATACACACGAGACCGCACCCAACAGCGGCGTCATCGTGTTGCGCATTTCCGAGTTCACCACGGCCGATAACGGCGCGACGCTGGACGCTGCCTCCGAACAGATCATGCTCGAGATGGCTCAGCCCGGCGGACACAATAACGGCGGCAACCTCGTGTTCGGCCCCGATGGTTATCTCTACATCGGCACCGGTGATGGCGGCAACGACGACAGCGATTCGTCGAAAGCCGGCAATGGCCAGCTCACCAACAACCTGCTCGGCAAGATCCTGCGCGTCGACGTGAGCGGCACCACCGGTACCCGTCGCTACAAGATCCCGAGTGACAATCCTTTCGCCGCGAACGCGCTCTGCAACTTCGACGGCACCGGCAGCGCGGATTGCCCCGAGATCTTCGCCTGGGGATTCCGCAATCCGTGGCGCTGGAGTTTCGATCGCGGCACTGGCCAGCTGTGGCTCGGCGACGTGGGCTCACACGCGCGCGAGGAAGTCGACCTCGTCGTGAAGGGCGGCAACTATGGCTGGCGCTGCATGGAAGGCACGCTGCAGACCACCCTGAACTGCGGCACACCCACCACGCCGCTCGTTCCGCCGGTGGCCGAATACGATCACACCACCGGCGTCGCGGTGACCGGCGGCTATGTGTACCGCGGTTCCGCGATCCCGAACCTCGTCGGCCAATACGTCTTCTCCGACTACAGCTCGGGATACATCTGGCACATTCCGACGGATACCGCGCCCACGAAGATGATGGTCCACGCGGATGGCTGGGACTCGAACACCCACCCGGCCTCGTTCGCGCAGGACAATGACGGCGAGTTGTTCCTCGTCGATGTGCGCAGCAGCGGGATCTACAAGCTGATCGCGGGCAATTGATCGTTGACGAACTAACTACCAAAGGTGCCGGGGAATTCCCCGGCAATCCTACGGGTGCGCAGCGACGGCTACCCGGATATCGCCGCGACGGACCATCTCTTCGAAAAGTGCATGCTGGGCCGCCCGGTGTTCGTGTGCGCGAGTCACGAGCGCCTTGAATTTCGGATCGTTGCGCAGCGGGGCGAATATAGGGTCGACGTCGGCCGTGTACCACCACCCTGACCAGTGATCGAGCTGCTGATCGGCTGCCAGTTCTGCGATTGCCCGGTCTTTTTCACCCAGCAGGGCCAGCAGCTGCGCACGCGCACGGCCGAACCAGTGCGGCGGTCGACCGATCTCGTCGACATCCAGGCTTACCAACTGCGCCCGCGCCAGGTCGCGCCCACGTTTCACCTGGCCGGACAGGATCAGAACGTGCGCAAACACGATCGAGAAGCCCGTGTCGAACGAGACGCGGGTGCTGGCTCGCGGGCGCGAAGCATATGCCGCCTGCAGCAGCGCGAGGGCCCCAGCGTAGTCGTGGGTGGCCACGGCTTGGTCGCGCAACGCGCCCGCGGCCACGCCATCGGTCCGCGACGCGGCGAACAGATTTCGAGCGACGGCGGCAGCCGCCGCGGTGTCGTGCAGATACTCGGAGATCAGGATGTGCTGGGAGTCAGGAGGCGGGTCCGCAGCATTCCAGACATCGCTTGCGGCCTGCGGCTCACCCAGGTCCAGGTACAGCTTGGCCATGGCCGACCTCATGAAGCCATCGGCGGGCAATCGTTGCATCAGCCGCATCGCCTCGGCGAACTGTCCGTGTTCATGGTGGAGCGACAACGCCAGCTGGATCAGCGCGATTTTTTCGCCGCCCTCCAGCTCCAGGGCCTGGCGCAGCAGCCGGTCGCTGGCCGCGACGTCGCTGCGTGCCGCCATCACGGCCACCGCCTCGAGCCACAACAACACCGGCGATGCGGGGTCCAGCCGCCGCGCGCGGTTGATGACGTCGATGGCCTCGCCCACACGCTCGTGACCGCCGAGGAAGTCGTAGTAGAACATCGCGCCATTGATGTAGTTGGGCGCGAGCTGCAGCCCGCGGCGAAACATGCGGTCGGCCTGTTCCGCGTCCCCCGTCAGCCGCGCCTTGGCGACCCAGGCTTCGCCGAGGCCGGGGTTGAGTTCCAGTGCCCGATCGACCGCGGCACGTGCCTGCCGGGCATTTTCCGCATCGCGCACCAGATCCAGGTTGGGTTCCACGTCGTGCAAATACATCAGCGCCTGTGCAATCCCCAGGTAGCCGCGCGCGAACTGTGGATCGAGCACGGTGGTACGCGTGAACAGTGCGGCCGCGCTTTGCACTTCTTCGCGCACGGCACGCGCGGCCATCAGGCGGTCAGCCCGTACGTAAAGTTCGTAGACTTCGAGCTCGACGCGCGTCCTGGCCGCAGGATGGGTAACGGCCGGCGCGACGTGCATGGCCGCGGTCGCACGCGCGGCAATGTCCTCACGCACTGCGGTGATCCCTGCATCGGGGAATTCGTACAGCTTCGACCACAGCGCTGCACCGCTGCGCATGTCGGTCATCGTTGCCGAGAGGCGCAGCCGTCCTTCCTGGCGCGCTATCTCTCCGCTCAAGACGAATCGTGCATTCAGCCCGCGGCCGAATGCGGTGACCGAATTTTGCGCATCGCGCCGGGTCCAGGTTGACTCCGGCGCGATGAGCTGCAGGCTCGAGACCGCAGCGAAGCGGTGTTCCAGCATGCGGGTCACGGCGTCGGCGAGCATTTGCCCGTCATCATCGGGCGTCGCTGCAAGATGGCGTATCGCCAGGATTGCATCAGTCCCGGCCGCCGCCGCGGCCGGTCGCGGTGGCCACGTGGCGCTGCGCGTCAGCATGACGCCGAGCGCGACCGCGAGCGACAGCGCGACCACTAGGGAGACAACCACGTTGCGGCGCGTCCAGAACGGCGCGGGGATCTGCACCGGTGCCGCGGCGGCAGGCGCGGCAAAATTGACCTCCACCGGCATGGTGAACTGGTAGCCGCGCCGATGAATGGTCTTGATGTAACGATGGTCGCCCGGGCGGTCACCAAGTCCATGGCGCAAGGCGTACACGGCCTGGTCGAGACTGTTGTCTTCGACCACGGTGTCGGGCCACAACTGCGCCATCAACTCTGCTTTGCCGATGAGCTCCTGCGGTCGCCGCAGGAATACGAGCAACAGGTCGAATGCCCGCGGGGTGAGCGTGACGATCGAGTTCGCGGGCACTGACCGCAAGATCCTCCGGCCGGCCTCGAGCTCGAACTCTCCAAATCGGTAAACGGGATTCTTCCCGGCGAAGGCGTCCATGGATTTCGTGCCGCTCCGAGCAAGACCCAGAACAATTCAGACTATTAAAGGACATCCTCAGGCGGCTTTGCCAGCCTCGCTCGCCCTCCCGACCGGGAGGCGCGGTCTAACCACTCGAACGGGTGCGAACAGGAGGCAAGTTCATGAAAGCGAAGGTCAAGTGGGGTGCAACTAGTTTGTTCGCGGTGGCGCTCTCGCTGCAGTGCGCGAGGGCGGAATCGCATGACGGGCCGCCGGCGCGGCGTAATTGCGACGCATCGATGCTGCGCGGGCTCTATCTCTTCAAGGGTTCAGGCTTCGCATCCATCAACGGCGCGGCGGTGCCCAAGGCGATCCTGGGATCGGTGCGGTTCAATGGAGACGGCACGCTGGTGGCGGAATCATTGACGGTGACCATTCTCAATCTACCGCCGGTCAGCGTGGCGGACTCACCGGGCAACTACACGGTCGAATCCGACTGCACGGGAACGCTGACATTTCCGAGTGGACTGACCTGGAACATCTTTGTCGCGTCACCGACGCTGGTATCTCAGATCCAGACCGGCGGCCCAGACCATGGAGTGGTCCAGGCTGATGCGCGCTTCATCTCGCGCTGAGTCAGCGCAGCGCGGCAATGATCTCGGCGCGGTGCTTCGCGTCCGGCAACGGACCGACGCCCGCGCCGAGATTGTCGAGCACGTTGCGCACCTTGCCGGTGGCGGGAATCACGCAGGTCACCGCCGTGTGCGCCAGCACGAACTTCAGGAACACCTGCGCCCAGCTCTTCGCGCCGAACTCCGCGGCCCACGCGGGGAGCGGCTTGTTGCGCACCTGGTCGAACAGCCGGCCGTCTTCGAAGGCGCGGTTGATGATGACCGCCACGCCCTTGTCGGCGCACAACGGCAGCAGCCGTTTCTCCGCCTCGCGAGTGGCCGCCGAGTAGTTGAACTGCACGAAGTCCGGTTTCTCGCGCCCGATGATCGCGATCAGGTCGGGGTATGAGCTGGTGGTGTAGTGCGTGACGCCGATGTACCTGATGCGTCCCTCCGCCTTCCAGCGTCGCAGCGTTCGCAGGTGGGCATCGAGATCCACGAGGTTGTGCACCTGCATGAGCTCGACGCGCTTGCGTTTGAGCAGCGACATCGAACGCTGCATCTGCTCGACACCCTTCTGTTCGGCCGCGCCGCCGGAACCCGGCGTCCAGACCTTGGTGGCTATGAACGCCTTGGACTGCTGGGCGGGCGTCAGCAGGTCGCCGAGCACCGCCTCCGCGGTGGAATACATCGGGGAGGTGTCGATCAGCGAGGCGCCGGCGTTGAAGAATTCCCGCAGCACCTCGCGCAGCGGCGCGCGCGCCGAATCGTCGGCGCCGACTTCGAAGGGGCCCGAGGTCCCGAGTCCGATGGCCGGCAGCGATTCATCGCTCGAGGGGATGCGACGCAGGATGAGCTGCGTCTGATTGGGGGCCCCGCCGGCAGCGCCGGGTTTGCCCGCTTCCTGTGCGCTGGCACCGGCGCCCACGGCCGCGAGTCCCGAAAGCGCGATGAAACTGCGTCTGTCCATGTTCGCCCCTTCAGATCAGCGCGGCGTCGGTCGTCACCACCGCATCGCTGCCATCGCGCACGACCTGCTCGAGCGCGAGGACCTGCGGTAACACCTGCGTGGCATAGAAATGTGCACTGGCGAGCTTCGCGTCCAGGAACTCGCGGTCGGCCGAGCCTTGCTTGAGCTTTTCCGCCGCGATATGCGCGGCCCGCGCCATCAGCCAGCCGCCGATGGTGAGGCCGCACATCTTCAGGAAAGGGACTGAGACCGCCATGGCCTGGTCCGGTGCACTGCCCAGTTTCTGCAGCAGCGCGGCGGCCGTGCCGCCCATTCTTTCGACGGCGTCCAGCGCGGCATCCCGCGCGCGCGCCATCTGCGCGTTCTCACCTTGCAGCGCGCGCAGCGACTGCTGCATTTCCTCGGCGAGGGCGCGCAGTGCCGTGCCGCCATCGCGACCGAACTTGCGGCCGATGAGATCGTTCGACTGGATGCCGGTGGTGCCTTCATAGATCGTGGTGATGCGCACGTCGCGCAGGGTCTGCGCCGCGCCAGTCTCCTCGACGTACCCCATGCCACCGTGCACCTGGATGCCGAGCGAGGCGATCTCCACGCCGGCCTCCGTGCAGAAACCCTTGACCACGGGGATCAGCAGATCGCCGCGTGCCTGCGCCGCGGCGCGCACCGCGTCGTCAGGATGCGCCCTGCCGATGTCGAGCTGGTGGGCCGCGTACAGCGCCAGTGCGCGGCACGCTTCCACGGTGGATTTCATCGTGAGCAGCATGCGCTTGACGTCCGGGTGGCCGATGATCGGCGCCGGCGAGGAGCTCGTGCCCAGCGACGCCGAACCCGCGACCTTCTTGAGCGGCACGGGCGGCTTGCCCTGCACGCGCGAGCGCGCCCACTCCGCGGCCTGCTGGTAGGCGCGTTCGCCCTGCGCGTAACCCTCCAGTCCCACCGAGAGTCTCGCCGCATTCATCATGACGAACATGTATTCGAGGCCGCGGTTCGCCTCGCCGATCAGCAGGCCGAGCGCGCCTTCGTTCTCGCCGTACATCATCACGCAGGTGGGACTCGCGTGGATGCCGAGCTTGTGTTCGATCGAGGCGCAATTGACGTCGTTGCGCGCGCCCGGCTTGCCATCCGCGTTGACCCAGAACTTGGGCACCATGAACAGTGAGATGCCACGCACGCCCGGCGGCGCGCCTTCGATGCGCGCCAGCACCATGTGCACGATGTTCTCGGTGAGGTCGTGCTCGCCGTAGGTGATGAAGATCTTCTGGCCGTACAGCCGGTAGTTGGGGCCGGCAGGCACGGCCCGCGTGCGCACCTGCGCGAGATCGCTGCCGGCCTGTGGCTCGGTCAGGTTCATGGTGCCGGTCCATTCGCCGCGCACCATCTTCGGCAGGAACAGGTGCTTCTGAGCAGGATTGGCAAAACGCTGGATGGCCTCGATGGCCCCCTGCGTGAGCATCGGGCACAACTTGAACGCCAGGTTCGACGACGCCCACAGCTCTTCGACCGCAGTGCCGAGCGCCGCCGGCACGTTTTGCCCGCCGAATTCCGGCTCCCCGCGCAAGGAAGGCCAGCCGCTCTCGCAGAACTGCTGGTATGCGCCTCGATAACCCTCGGGCATGGTGACGCCGGTGGCGTTCCAGCGCGCGCCTTCGCGATCGCCGCTCTTGCAGAGGGGCTCGAGCACGGTTTCCGCGAAACGCGCGGCCTCGCCCAGCACGGCGTCGGCCGTTTCGCTCGAATAGTCAGCGAACTCGGGGCAGGCCTGCAGCGCCTGCGTGCCGATGAGCTCGTCGAGTACAAACCGGATGTCCTTGACCGGTGCGCGGTACATGTCTGGATCCTTCAGTGCGCCAGCGCGGGCACGATGTTCGCGGCCGCGAACTCCACGAAGCTCTTCACGCGCGGGTCGTTCTCGAGGCCGGCCGGGAACACGGCATACAGTGGCGCAGCCGAGGGCGCCTGCCAATCGGCCAGCACCTTGCGCAGCTTGGCCGTGGCCATGCCCTGGCGACACAGGAATTCGGGCAGCAGGCCGATACCGAGTCCGGCCACCGTCGCGCTGTGCAGCACGGCCGGGTCGTCGACCGCGAGCTTGGGTCGCACGCGCACTTCGGCGCGCGCCGACGCCTTGGTCATCTGGAACTTGTATTCGGCACCTTCGCCTGCGGGCGTCAGCAACGCATGGTCGCGCAACCCCTCGGGTCTTTCGGGTGCCGGGTGTTTCTGTAGATAGGCCGGGGTGGCGCACAACACGGCCGGCGGTGCGCCCAGCAGCTTGGCGCCGAGTTTCGGATCCTCGTTGCTGCCGGCGCGGATCGCCACGTCCCAGTCGGCCCCATCGCCGTCGTCGAGGACCACGTCGAGTGCGATGTCGGGGAAGCTGTCGAGGAAGCGCGGCACCAGCGGTGCGAGCAGCACGCGCCCATAGGTGGGGTCCGCGACCACGCGCAGCGGTCCCTCGCGCGAGGTAGAGAATGTTTGCGCGAGCTGTCGTACCTTCTCGACCTCGACGCCGATGGCACGTGCATGCGGCAACACCGCCTCACCCGCCGCGGTCAGGAAGATCCGTCGCGTCGTGCGTCTCATGAGCTGCACGCCGATGGATTTTTCGAGGTCTGCAATCGCCCGGCTGATCGCGACCTTGGGAACACGATAAGCACGCGCGGCGGCGGAGAAACCGTTGAGCTCGACCACTCGCGCGAAGACGGCGAGCTGGGCGGCGGACCATAACTCACTCATATGCGCACCAAACAGACCGAAGGTGCGCGCATTGTTTCACTAAAGATCCTAAAAAGGAACGACCCATGAAGATTTCGATGTACGCGATGAGCCATGCCGTGTTCAGGAAAGCACTCACCCAACTGCTGCACGTCATGGAGAAAGGCATCGCCAACGCGAAGGCTCGCAACTTCGATCCCAATGTCTTCGTCACCCAGCGCCTGGCACCGGACATGCTGCCCTTCGCGAAGCAGATCCAGCTCACCAGCGATTTCGCCAAGAACTCGATGGCGCGCCTGGCCGGTATCGATCCGCCCAAGTTCGAGGACAACGAGACCACCATCGATGAGCTGGTGGCGCGCGTGAAGAAGACGCTGGAGTACATCGACACCGTGCCCGAGGCGGCCGTGGACGCCGGCGAGGCGCGCGACATCAAGATTCCGCTGCGGGATCGCACGCTGGAGTTCAAGGGGCTGCCGTTCCTGCAGAACTGGGCGCTGCCGAACTTCTATTTCCACTACGTGACCGCATACAACCTGCTGCGCCACAACGGCGTGGACATCGGCAAGCGGGATTTCCTCGGCGGCTGAACTTCGCAAAGAAAAAGGGCCGGCCCCTTCCGGGACCGGCCCTCATCATCGACTCACATCAACGGCTGCAGGATCCGAGCTCGGATCCGAGCAGGATCAGCACCGGGGCCGCCGCCTTCGGCGCCTCGAGCCTGATCGCATTCAGCAGGCACAGGTTCACACGATTCGGGATCGTGACCTGCACCGCCTGGACGGCGCTGTTGTTCGCACCGTCACTCACGCGGCTGCCGAGCGAGTACGAGCTCTTCCGCCAGTCGATCAACAGCGGGCGCGCCACTTCCAGTGTGCCGGCCGAGTTGATGCGGAACACGTTGTTCGTATTGCCGGACGAGATCGCCCAGCCGGAGAACGTCGTGAACCCGGGCTGATTGGTGTCATCAGCGTCCGTCGCCAGCACCTTCGCCACGCGATTGTCCGATCCGCCATCGATGCGATACGACTGGCCCGCCGTGATCACCGGAGCGTTGTCGTTCGCGTTCGTGACGTTGATCGTCACCGCCTGGGGCTGGCTGCGCGTGTAGCCGTCGTACACCGAGACGTCGACCGAGTAGCTGGTCCGCGCCTCGAAGTCCAACGACGCGCCCGCCGCCACGGTGATGGCACCCGAGGCCGGGTCGATCGCGAACTTGCCGCTGGCATCGTTGATCTGCCACTGCGACAGCGTCTGGCCGGCATCGTTGTCGGTCGCGAGCGCGGTCCCCACGGACGTGCCCGCCGCGGAGTTCTCTGCCAGCGTGAACGACTGCCCGGCATTGACCACGGGCGGGTTGTTCTCGACATACTTCACCAGCCACTGCAGCGCAGGACGCTCGGCACCGTTGGTGTACATCAGCCACGCACCCTGGTTGCTGCGCCAGTGCGAATTCTGGACGTAGCCCCACATGGTGATGCCCTTGACCGCCGGGCTTTCCCAGAACACCGGGAACAGCGCCTGGTAACGCTGCAGCTGCGCCGCATCGTCCTGCACGCCGAACACCGGGTCGACGCCGTCGACGTCGAACTCGGTCACGTACACCGGCAGGCCGGTGGCCGCGAGGCGTGCCAGGTTGCGCCGGTGGGTCTCGGCCGAATTCGGGAGATCGTTGTAGTTGTACTCGAAGGCATGCGCCTGGATGCCGATCCCGTCGATGAGCCCGCGATCCTGCAGCAGCTTCACGATCTCGAGATACCGCGTCGTCGAGTCATCGCTGTTGGTGATGCTGTAGTCGTTGAGGATCAGCTTCGAGTTCGGGAAGTACTGTCTCGCCAGCGTGAAGCCGTTGATGATCCAGTCCCAGCCCGTGACGCCCTTGCCGCCGAGCGCATCCACGTAGCCACCCGAGCCACCCTGGTTGGTCGTGTTGCCGGTCGAGGTCCGATCCGGCGGATCGTGCAGCGGCTCGTTGACGACATCGATCTGATCGATGTTCGGGAACTCGGATGCGATGCCGGCCAGCCACTCGTGGATTTCCTCGAGCTGCTCGGCGGACGACAGGTCGTACATCCAGTTCGGCTGCTGGTTACCCCAGAACAACACGTGCCACTTGAACGGAGCACCCGGGATCGCACGCGCCTGGGCTTCGGCCTGGTGGGCCGCGGTCCAGTTGAACGCGTCGCGCGTCGGTTCGGCGCTGCCCCACTTGCCACCGTTCTCCGGCGTCACCTGGTTCCAGTAGGCACCGAAGTTCAGCGAAGCCGTGCCCGCACTGTGCGCACTGCCCAGGAATTTGTCCTTGCCCGTGGCCAGCGGCTGGCCGGTACGCGTGTACGCCGGAGGAGTCGGTGGTGGCAGCGGCGGGCAGGTGCCCGTCGACGCGCGCCCCGCGTCCAGGTCGCCGACCGTGTAGCAGACGTCCACGGGGCCGAAGGCGAACTTGTCGAACAGGAGGCCGTCCTCGCGCGATCCCCAGGCGAAAGTCTGCGTGAGTTGGCCTTCCGGCACGACATAGACCGAGGGTCCCGTGCCGCCGCCTCCGCCCACCTGCGGCGTCATGCGCTGCCACTTCCAGACGTTTTGCCCAGCGTTGCCGCCGACGGGCACCACGGCGGTCGGCGCGGTAGCGCCGCCGGAGCTGGTGTTGTAAGGACCCGCCCAGCTGGTGGTGGTGTTGAAGCCGGTCGGGACGTAGAAGCTGTCGTCGTTTCCGCCGACCGGTCCGGCCAGGAAACGCATGTAGAGCGCGTAATTGCCGGGAGCCGGGAAAGTCACCGTGTAGGTCGCGACACGATCCGGCGTCGGATTGGCGCCCGAATTCGCTGCCGGCAACACGGTGATGTAGTTGACGCCGGCGGTCGCGTCGCTGCCGGTAGTTAGACTGCTGCCGAGCGTTCCGGACTCGGCTTCGACGACCACGGGTGCCTGTGAAAATGCCGCGATTGGAACAGACGCGAGCAGACATGCGCGCAGCAGCGCGCTTCTTGAAATGCCCATCCTTGATTCCCCTCTTTGGTTCTGTATTCGAAAATTGGTCAGGCCAATCTTCGTGGCCCGAATCTAGCCCAAGAGCCGCCAAATCGATAGCGGTAACATCCGTTACTCGTCCGAGCGATTTTTCCTGCGCTCATTTGCGAGGCGATTAGCCTGTGACCTGTTGCCCGAAACCACGTCCAATTCAACATAAGCGGCCAGACCACTCCTAACACCATGTCGGGGAACGGGAGCTATGTCACGGCGGCCCATTCGTCGATTTGCGACGCTGCGTGCTCAGTCCGGGGAAATTTTCACGAATGCAGGCGAGCGCAAGTGTCACAGCTTCCGGCGATTCGAAGGCCGCTATTGGCGAAGCGCTGAAGCAAGCGCTTTCCGGCAACCGTCTCCAGTCCATTTCGTTGCACGACGAGCGTGGCGACGTGTTGTGGCTCGACGAGGGCGCGCTGGGCCCCGACGAGCACAACCTGGTGCTCGATGCGGTCACCGCGCTCAACGACAATCCCGATCGCAATTTCCATTTCACGAGCATCGGCGACGGCCGCTCGGCCGCGTTCCTGCCGGCGCGTTCGCCGCTGAACGACCTGCTCGGCATCGCGATGATCATCGCGGATGCCAAGTTTCTCGACGCCAAGGGCGCGGCCAAGTTCGCCACGCCGACCACCACGAACCTGATGCGGCGCCTGGCCTTCCTGCGCCGTCCGCCTGCCCCGACGCCCGCGGCTCCGCCTCCGCAGGCTCCGCCGGCGAACAAGGCCGCGA
>DATEII010000172.1:0-8199 GCA_035279135.1 Steroidobacteraceae bacterium | reverse complement strand
GTACCGAGGTGGTGCTCACGGTGACGGCCAACAACATCTGCAAGCAGCCGTCCGACAAGGTGGTCATCAACAACCCGGTGCCCGAGCACATGACGCTGGTCCCGGGGTCGGCAATTGGCGCGGGCAGCGACATCACCTTCTCGGTGGACGGCAAGACCTTCGCGCCGGCCGGGAAGCTCACGGTCACCGAGAACGGCGCCACGCGTCCCGCGCGCGCCGAGGAATACCGCCACATCCGCTGGGAGTTCAAGAACTCCCTGCAGCCTGGCGCGAGCGCCATGGGGCGCTTCCGCGCCACGCTCGACTGATTTCGTTTCACAGAGAGTAGAGAGGAGTACCCATGATTTCGGTCTTCAAGCACAAGTGGCGAGTTGCACTCGCTACCGTCGCGTTGGGGTCGATCGGCCTGTCCGGAACCGCGCTCGCGCAGAGCACGGCAGCCGGCGTTCCAATCACCAACACCGCGACGGTGAATTACAGCGTCCTCACGATCGCGCAGACGCCCATCAGTGCGGCCGCGACGTTCGTGGTCGACGCCGTCATCAAGGTGACGGTCGCGCCGGTCGTGAGCGCAGTCACCTTCACCCCCGGGCAGCCCAACGTCGGCAAGGCCTTCACCGTCACCAACTCCGGCAACAAGACGTCGAACTACGCGTTCACGCCCGCGCCGACGAACGTGACCAGTGGCGACCAGTTCGACATCAGCAACATCAACGTGCGTGTCGATGCCAACGGCAACGGCGTGTACGACCCGGGCACGGACAATGCCACGACGATCACCGGCCTCGCGGCTGGCTCGTCGGCCACGGTGCTCGTGGTGGGCGACATTCCGGGCTCGGCCGCCAACACCAACACGGCGATCGTGCAGCTGGACGTCACGGCCATCGATCCGGGCACGAGCGCGGCGTGGGCCAACGACACGAACCCCGATGCGGCGATGACGGAGCAGATCGTGGTGTCGAACAACACCGCGAATGCGCAGAACACCTTCGTGGTGGCATCGGCGTCGCTCTCGGTCGCGAAGTTGAGCCGTGTCATCTGGGATCCGGTCAACCTGTTCAGCAGCCCGAAGGCGATTCCGCTCGCGATCATGGAATACGAAATCACGGTGACCAACGGCGTGGGTGCGCAGTCGGCGACGGTGACCTCGATCAGCGATCCGGTGCCGGCGAACACGGCGTTCAAGGCCGGTGAATACACCGGTACGCGCGACGTGGGCGTCAAGGTCGGTGCGGGCGCGGAGTTCTTCTGCATCGCCGAGGCCGGTACGGACTCGAACGGCGACGGCTGTTCGTTGAACGCGGGCGCGGTGACGGTGGGTGCTCCGGCGATCACCACGATCGCGGCGAACTCGTCGATCGTCGTGCGCTTCCGCGTGACCATCAATTAATCGGGCGGGCACGGACACACCACCGCCATGACGTGGAACGCAGCGGGTAAACGGGCCTGGCGCCCGAAGGGGCGACCCAAGCCCCACACCCGCGACAACGGGTACTCTCACGCAGAGGGCGGAGTAGCGACTAGCTACTCCGCCTTCGGCGCGTTTATGGGCCGCATAAATGCGGCCTTGAGAGTTTCGTTGTTATTTGCGGCGTGTCTCACTGTGGCGCAGGTTTCCGAGGCGCAGGTCACGGCGCCCGGAACGTTGATCCGGAACGTCGGCAGCGTGGCTTACGAGGTCGCGCCGGGCGCGGGCCGCACCACGCAGTCGAACGAAGTGTCCCTGGCGGTGCAGCCGCTGCCCTCGCGCTCGTCGATCCAGCTGGCGCGCTACGAAGCCTCGGCTTCGAGCACGTTCCCGGCCGGTCCGACACAGTGCCGCGCGGGCAATACGTTCGTACCCCTGGGCGCGCCGGCGCCCCAGGGCTCGGGCCAGCTCGACCCGATGACTCCCATCCCGATGCAGGACACGGCCGTCGCCCACGCGGGCGACCCGCTCTTCGTGCGCGTGATGGACCTCGATCGCAACCGTGACGGCAGCGTCGTGGAAACCGTCGACGTGCGTGTCTCGGCACGTGCGACCGGTGATGCCGAGGTGTTGCGTCTGTCCGAGACCGGCCCGAACACCGGCGTGTTCGTGGGCTATATCCCGACCGTCACGGCGGCGGCCGTGAGTGATTGCGCGCTGCAGGTGGAGCGCAATGCCGAGCTCGACGCGACTTACGTCGATCCCACCGACGACAGCGACGCCGTGCAGGCCGACGCGCTGGTGGACCCCTATGGCCTGGTGTTCGATTCGCAGACCGGGCTCCCGGTCAACGGCGCGCGCGTGCGCCTCATCAATGCCACCACCGGCCAGCCCGCCATCGTGTTCGGCGACGACGGCGTGAGCCGCTATCCGAACGAGATGGTCACCGGCCAGGCCGTGACCGACCAGGGCGGAACGCAGTACCAGATGCCGCCCGGCGTGTTCCGTTTCCCGCTGGTGAGCCCGGGCAACTATCGACTCGAAGTGTCGCCGCCGGGCAGCTACAGCTTTCCTTCGCAGCGCACGATCGCCGACCTGCAGACGCTGCCGAATGCACCGTTCCGCTTGCAGCCCGGCTCGTTCGGCCAGGACTTCGTGGTCACGGCCGCGCCTGCCGTCGCCGTGGACCTGCCGCTCGACGTGCAGGACAGCGTACTCGTGCTGCGCAAGACCGCGGGCCAGCAGATCGCGACCACCGGCGACTTCGTGCAGTACACATTGACCCTGCAGAACACCAGCGAGACCGGTGCGATCACCGACGTGCAGCTGGCGGATCATTTTCCCGCGGGCGCGCGCTTCCGCGCGGGCTCGCTGCGTCTCGACGGCGTGCGCATCGCGGACCCGGCGGTCTCCGCCGATGGCACGAGCTTCACCTACACCCAGCCCAGCCTTGGCGCCGGGCAGAGCATCACACTGCGTTACGTGCTGGAGTTCACCGTCGCGATGCGCGGCATGAAGGACGCCATCAACCTCGCGCAGGCCGTCGCACCCGGCAACGTGCGATCGAACGAGGCGCGCTCGCTGGTGCGCATGAACGAGGAGCTGTTCTCGCAGAAGGGCTTCATCGTCGGCCGCGTGTTCGAAGGTTCCTGCGACAGTGACGGTCGCCAGGAGCACGGCGTCGGCAACGTGCGCATCTATCTCGAGGACGGTCGCTACGGCGTCACCGACGAGAATGGCCATTTCCATTTCGAAGGCCTCGAGCCCGGCACGCACAGCGTGCAGCTCGACAAGCTCACGCTGCCCGAATACCTCGAGCTCGCGCCGTGCGCCGACCGCATGGGCCATGCCGGCCGCGACTTCTCGCAGTTCGCCGAGCTGCGCCCGGGCACGTTGTGGCGCAGTGACTTCGCGTTGCGCCAGAAAAAGCCCGCCGACGGCAACGTGGGTTTCGAGTTCCACTCGGTCGTGCCGGCGGGCGACAACGGCGACGGCCTGGCCCTGCACGAGGCCGTGATTCGCGTGACGGGCGTTCCGGCAGGGAATACGCGCATCATCGCGATGTTGCCCGCGGGTCTCGAATACGTGCCGGGTAGTGCCACGGTCGATGACGTGAAGGTCAGCGACTCGAAGCAGGACGTGGCGGCTGGCGAGCCCGTGATCAGCGTGGCCGATGGCGTGTTCACGGCGAAGCTCGGCGAGCTCGTGGCCGGCACCGCGCGCAAGCTGCGCTTCCAGACGCGGGCGCTGCCGAACGCGGGCGGCGAGATGTCGATGCGCGCCCTGGCGGTGTTCGATTCGCCCGCGAAGTCCGGCCTGCGTACCGCGCCGGTCGAAACCCGATTCGCACGCGGTGCGGCGCGTTACGCGCGTTCGCAGTTCACGTTCACGCCGCGCTTCGACGTGCTCAAGACCGAGCTGTCGCTGGCCGACGAAGCCGCGCTGCGCGGCTTCATCGACTCGTGGCGCGGTGCGCGTGATCTCACCATCCGCGCCACCGGTCACACCGACGCGCAGCCCATTTCCGGCCGCAGCCGCCGCGTGTTCGCCGACAACTACGCATTGTCGCGGGCGCGCGCGCAGGCCGTGGCCGACTACCTCGCGATGTCGCTCAACGTGCCGGCGGCACGCGTGCACGTCGAGGGTCACGGCTCGGACGAGCCGGTGTCCGCCGGCAAGGACGCTGCGAGCCTCGCGGCCAACCGTCGCGTCGAGATCGTCATCGAAGGTGCGCGTTTCGAAGCCAACGCCCCGCTCGAGCTGGCCGCGTCGGGCGGCAAGGTGGAGGACGTCGGCACGCGCGGCGTGATCCTGCGCGGTCCGCTGGTCGCGAAGAAGCCGGTGGCACGCAACCGCAACGCCGACGACATGCTCGGCATGGGCGTGAAGATCGAGATCGAGTCGCTGAAGGCGGGGCGCTCGTGGCTCGCGCCGCTGCCGGAGGCCTCGCCGCCGATCGGCGTCACTAAAGTCGCCATCCAGCACCTGCCCGGTGAGACCGTGGAGCTCACCGTCGATGGCAAGAAGGTCGACCAGCTGGCCTTCGATGGTGTGAGCAGCAATGCCGCCAATACCGTCGCGGTGAGCCGCTGGCGCGCGGTCGATCTCGTCGATGGCGACAACCACATGGTCGCGCGCGTGCTCGGCGCGGACGGCCACGAAGTGTGGCGCGCCGAACGCGTGGTGCACTTCGGCGGGCAGCCGGTGCGCGCCGAGCTCGACAAGACCGCCTCGAAGCTCACGGCCGACGGCCGCACGGTGCCGGTGGTTGCGCTGCGCATGTTCGACAAGTTCGGCAAGCCGGCGCGCGCCGGCACCATCGCGACCTTCTCGGTGGACTCGCCGTACCGCTCGTTGTGGGAAGTCGAGCAGCTCGACGACAACCAGATCCTGTCCAATGGCCCGCGCGAGCCGCAGGTTGAAGTCCAGCAAGGCGGTCTTGCGTTGATAGAGCTGGAGGCAACCACGACGACCGGCTACGCCACCATCCGCGTGCGCTTCAACGAACGCCAGAGTGATGAATACAAGGTGTGGCTCGCGCCGGCGGCGCGCGACTGGATCCTGGTCGGCATCGCCGAGGGCACGGCTGCGTACAGCAAGATTTCCGGCAACATGGAAACCGCCGCCGCGGCGGATCGCGAAGAGGGCTTCGAGGAGAATGGCCGCGTCGCGTTCTTCGCCAAGGGCCGCATCAAGGGCGACTTCCTGCTGACCATGGCGTATGACTCGGCGCGCGAGAAGCAGGAATCCCGGGATTCCATCCGCGGCACCATCGAGCCCGACAAGTATTACCTGCTGTACGGTGATGCCACCGAGCAGCGCTTCGAGGCCGCCTCGCAGGGCAAGCTGTACCTCAAGATCGAGCGCCGCCAGTTCGTGGCCCTGTTCGGCGACTTCGACACCGGCTTCACGATCACCGAGCTCACGCAGTACAACCGCAGCCTGTCGGGGGTGCGCAGCGACTACGCGGGCGAGCGCGTCTCGGCCTCGGGCTTCGTGGCGCGCACCGACACGGGCCTCGTGCAGGACGAGTTGCAGGGCGACGGCACGGCCGGCCTGTACCACCTGTCGCGCGCGCCCATCGTCATCGGCAGCGACAAGCTGCACATCGAGGTCCGGGATCGCTTCGAGATCACGCGCGTGGTCGAGAACCGCGAGCTCTCGCGCTTCATCGACTACGACCTCGACTACGAACGCGGCACGGTGTTCTTCAAGGAGCCGGTGCAGAGCCGCGACAAGGACCTCAACCCGGTTTTCATCGTGGTGGACTACGAAGTGCGCACCGGCGGCGAGGACCAGACCGCCGCGGGTGTGCGCGTCGCGACGAAGCTCGCCGGTGAGAAGCTCGAGCTGGGCGCGAGCGCCGTGTACGAGGGCGCCCAGGCGGGCGACACGCAAATCATCGGCACGGACCTCAAGTGGCGTGTGTCGGACGGGACGCGGGTGCGCGCCGAAGTCGCGCAGTCGCAGTCCGATGATCCGCTGCGGCCGGATTCGTCCACGGCCTGGCTCGTGGAAGGCACGCATGTGTCAGAACACCTCGAGGCACGCGCCTGGGCGCGCGAGACCGAGACTGGCTTCGGTGTGGGCCAGCAGCTCACGGCCGATACCGGCACCCGCAGCGCCGGCGTCGACACGCGTTACAAGCTCAGCGAGCAGTTCGTCGTCAGCGGCGAGCTGCAGCACCAGCAGGTGCTCGCCAGCGATGCCACGCGCCTGCTGGCCAGCGCCGAGGTGCGCATGCTGCGCGACACCTACACGTTGGGCGTCGGTGGCCGGCACGTGGCCGACGTCGATGCGAGCGGCGACGATCGCGTCTCCGACCAGGCGTTCCTCACCGGCTCGGTGGACGTGTGGGACAAGCGCATCACGCTGCGGGCGGAGGGCGACGCCACGCTCGGTGGCAATGACGCCAGCGTCGACTATCCCGCGCGCACGCTGCTGGGTGTCGACTACCACCTCTCGGGCGACACCACGCTGTTCGCCGAATACGAACACGCCGAAGGCGACCAGATCGATGCGGACACGACGCGCTTCGGCGTGCGCACGCGGCCCTGGGAACGCACGCAGGTCAGTTCGAGCATCGACTCGCAGGCCACCGAGTATGGCCCGCGCACCTTCGCGAACTTCGGCCTGACGCAGGGTTTCGTGTTCAAGGATCGCTGGGCCTTCGACATTGGCCTCGACCAGAGCCAGACGCTGCGCGGTCCGGATCTCGAGCCGCTCAATCCGAACGCGCCGCTGGCGTCCGGCACGATGACCGAGGATTTCCTCGCCGCCTTCCTGGGCGCTTCGTACCGGCACGAGCTCTGGCAGATGACCACCCGTCTCGAGCACCGCGATTCGGACACGGAGGATCGCTGGAGCTCGACCACGGGCTGGTATCGCGAGCCCGTGGAGGGCCACGCCATGTCCGTGTCGCTGCAGGCGTTCGACAGCGAAGGCACGCTCGGCGAATCGACCGAGGCGATCGGCCGCTTTGCCTGGGCGTTCCGCCCGGATTCGAGCCGCTGGATCGTGTTCGACCGCTTCGAGCTCAAGTACGACGACCAGCAGAGCGCATTGGCCTCCACCGACTCGGCGCGCGTGGTGAACAACCTGCACGCGAACTGGCAGCTCAACCCGGCGCTGCAGCTCGGCCTGCAGTATGGCGCGCGCTACGTGGCCAGCACCTTCGAGGGCGACCGCTACGCCGGCATCTCCGACATCCTGGGCTTCGACCTGCGCCGCCAGCTGACGCGCCGCTTCGACCTCGGCGCGCACACCGCGGTGCTGCATTCGTGGGAATCGGACGTCATGGATTACTCCACGGGATTCGACGTGGGCATGACGCTTGCGAAGAACGTGTGGGTCTCGGTGGGCTACAACTTCGCCGGTTTCCGCGACGACGACTTCTCGGCCAGCCGCCACACGGCGCAGGGCCCATACCTCAGCATCCGCATCAAGGCTGACCAGGATACTTTCAAGGATTTGAATCTCGACAGCCTGCGCCCGTCGCGATAGCGTGCCCGCGACATGCAGGATCTCGAGGAAGTGTTCGGCCCGAACGGGCCGCTGAAGCGTTCGTTGCCCGGCTACACGCCGCGCCGATCGCAGCTCGCCATGGCCACGCGCATCGCGAACGCGCTCGTCCAGCGCGCGCCGCTGGTCATCGAAGCCGGAACGGGCACGGGCAAGACTTACGCCTACCTGGTGCCCGCGCTGCTGTCGGGCAAACGCGTGCTGATCTCCACGGGCACGCGCACGCTGCAGGACCAGCTGTTCAACAAGGACCTGCCGCTCGTGGCCGGCGCCCTCGGCGTGCCGGCGCGCGTCGCGCTGCTCAAGGGCCGGTCTAACTATCTGTGCAGCTACCGGCTGGCCCAGGCTGGAACGGCCGGCCAGGCCGGCGCGCAGCGCAGCCTGGTGGCGCCCAGGGATCGCACGCTCGCTCGCGTCGAGCGCTGGGCCCTGTCGACGCGCAGCGGCGATCTCGCCGAGGTGCCGAACCTCGGCGATTCCCATCCGCTGTGGCCACAGATCACCTCCACGCGCGACAACTGCCTGGGCTCGCGCTGCGCGCACATCGGCCGCTGCCACGTGGTCGAGGCGCGCAAACGCGCCATCGAGGCCGACGTCGTGATCGTGAATCACCACTTGCTGCTCGCGGACCTCGCGCTCAAGGAAGATGGCTTCGGAGACCTGCTCGGGGCGGCGGACGCGGTGATCATCGACGAGGCGCACCAGATCCCGGATCTCGCCACGCAGTTCTTCGGTGCGCGCTTCGGCAGCCGCCAGGTCGAGCTGCTGGT
>DATEII010000171.1:0-16569 GCA_035279135.1 Steroidobacteraceae bacterium | reverse complement strand
ACGCCCTGGTGGTACACGCCCGGATCCGCGTTGCCGTGGCGCCCGGCCTGCAAACCGCCATTCGTGAAGGCCTCGCGCATCTGCTGCACGCAGAGCTCGTACATCGACGCGTCGATGTGGCAACCCCGCTGGTGCGCGTGGCGGTGTTCGAGCGCGGCGATCACCGCCGCCGCCATCGCGAAGGGCAGGATCACGTCGCCATAGGGAGCGGCACTCGGAATCACGGGGTCGCGATCCGGCCAGCCGGTGAGATAGGTGCGCGCACTCAACGCCGCGCCCGTGCCGTCCACCCCCCAGCTCTGGGCGAGAGGACCGGTCTGCCCGAACACGCTGCCGGACACCATGACCAGGCCCGGATTGCGTGCGGCCAGCCTCGGGTAGTCGAGGCCCAACTTCTCGAGCGTTCCCGGCGAGAAGTTCTCGACCACGACGTCGGCCCAGTCGATCAGCGGTTCGAGCAGCTCGCGGCTGCGCGGCTGCTTGAGATCCAGCGACAGGCTCAACTTCGAGGTGTTGAGGTGCGAGAACCAGGGCTTGTCATCGAAGTTTCCGGCCCGCGAGGCGCTGACCTGCACGTCGAGGCGCGAGAGGCAGGGACGCGTGCGCGACTCGAGCTTGACCACCTCGGCGCCGAGGTCGCCGAGCGTCTTCGTCGTGATGGAGCCCACCAGCGCCCAGGAGAAGTCCAGGATCCGCACGCCACTCAGCGGTCCGCGCGCGGCGTCGAACACACGCTCGCCCGGCGGCAGCGACGGTTGCGGCGCGCGCTGCACGCGCAGGAACCGGCCGGGCTCGCGCCCCGCGGGCGTGGTGCGCCAGAAGCCGCGCGCCTCGAGGTGCGGATCCGCGAGCACGTCGGCCGGCGCCGCCACCACCGTGGCGTTGATGCCGCGGCGGCGGCCCTCGTCATTGATTTCGGCGCGCGTGCGTGTCCTGAAGAACGCGGCGATGGCGGCTTCCCAGTGTTCGCGCGTGACCGGGTCGAGCGTCGAGCGGTTGTAGGTGGTCCAGTCGACGTTTCGCAGTGGATTGTCCGCGCCGCACGCGTCCATCCAGTCGCTCAGGCCCTGGTTCGCCGGCGCGCCGAACCGACCCGTCATCAGCGAGTGGAAGCAATAGCCGTCCTTCAAGGCCCAGATGCAGCGCACGGTGGCGCGGCCGTAGTTGAGCGCGCCGCCGGCGCGGCCCAACAACCGCCGGTCGAATTGCCACACCAGCACGCCATTGACGTTGCGCGAGAAGGCGACTTCCTGCGTCGAAACATCCACGTGCTGCCCGAGGCCGCTGCGCCGGCGCTCGGCGAGCGCGGCGAGCGCACCCACGGCGGCCACCATGTCGGCGTGGAATCCGCAGGCGTCGAGCGCCTCCTTGACCGGGGGGCGGTCGATGTCGCCGCACAGCCTGAGGATGCCGCCCATGGCCGAGGCCACGAGCTCCGATCCGCGCCAGTCGCGGCGCGGACCCGTGCTGCCGAACGTGCTCACCGACACGTGGACGAGGCGCGGATTCGCGCCCTCGATTGCGGCGCGCGACAGGCCGGTCTCCTCGATGCGCGCGAGTCCAAGGTTTTCGACCAGCAGGTCCGCGGCGGCCAGTTCTTCGGCGCGCAGGGCCGAGTCGCAGCGCTGGACGTCCGCGCCGAGATCGCGCAGGAAACGGGCCAGCGGCGTGTCGTGCGCGTCCCGGAAGGCGAGTACCCGCGTGCCATCGAGCAGATTCATGATGCCTTCCGTAAATCGCGCAGGAAGTTCATGACCTGCGTCAGTGAGGCCGCGGACACGTGCGCCGGCTGGCGTGCGAGCAGCAGCGTGGGAATGTTCGCATCGCGCAGCGATCGGAGCTGGCGTGCGATCTCCCACGGCAGCGCCTCGTCTTCTTCGCTGAGCCAGAGCAGCACGGCGTCGACGCGCCTTTCGCGCGCGTGATCCACCAGCCAGCGCCCATTGGCGCGCATGGCGAGCGCGGGCGATTCGCGGCGCTGGAATTCCTCGGCGATGGCCGCGAACGGATCGCGCTGGGTGCGCTCCGCGGCGGCGGTGGATTCGGTCAGCTCCTGCACGATGCTGGCGCCGCCGGCCTCGATGGCCAGGTGCAACTGGTCGTCGGGCTGCGGATCACCGGCGAGCAGCACGCGCAGCGGCATGGGAAGCAGATCGGTGCGTTCGAGCCACGGCCCGACGGCTTCGTCGAAGGCGTCGCGCCAGTCGCAGGGCGCGGCGAATTCGTAGGCCCACGCGGCGCTGCCCCGCACGGGCGCCGGCAAAAGTCGGCGCGCGCGCACGGCTTGCGCCAGCTGCTCGCGCCGGCGCACGCGCTGCAGCGCCGCTTCGAGCCGATGTGCGGCACTGCCCAGTTGCCCGGCCAGCAGCCGCGTCGAGTCGAGTGTGTGTTCGAAGCTCGTGGGCCGCGCGAGGCCGGCGACGTCGTAGAGCAGGGGACGCGGACCCTTGCACAATCCACGCCGCTGCAGCTCGCACACGTAGTAATAGAGCCGCTGCCCGCTGTCGTCGCCGCGCGAGAACACCACGGCGTCGAGGTGATCGAGCGCTCCTTTCAACCACTGGTCCGCGATGACGCGCTGCGGCCATGCAAACGAGCTCTCGACGAAATTGTCGGCACTCGTGGGCGTGAGGTCGGTGGAGGCGCGCAGGCGCACGGGCAGCGCGTTCGCCGCCAGCAGCAGCGCGACGGGGATGTCGTTGCCCACATAGCCGATCACGCGTTCGCCGCGGGCCGCCGCGGCGCGCGCCGCCGCCTGCGGATCGCGCCGCAGCCGTTCCAGCAGGCCCATGAAGGTGCTTGCATCGTTCAAGGAGTCACTCCAGCCAACCCGGCAGTGCGAGGGCCATGCCCGGAATCGCGATGAGCAGCGCCAGGTGCACGAAGTCCGCGGCGAGGAACGGCACCACGCCCTTGAACACGCGCCCGATCGGGATGTCGGGCGCGATGCTGTGCATGACGTAGAGATTGATGCCGATGGGCGGGTGCACGAAGCCGATTTCCATGGTGCGGACGAAGAAGATGCCGAACCAGATGGGCGAGATGCCGAGCGTGTTCGTGATGGGCAGCAGGATTGGTGCGGTGAGCAGCATGAGCGCGAGGCCGTCGAGCACCGAGCCCAGCAGCAACAGCAGCACCGCAATGATGATGACCGTGACCACCGGCCCGGTGTTCATGCCGTGCACCAGCGACGCGATCTGTTCGGCGAGCCCGGTGAAGCTCATGAACGCCGCGAAGACCAGCGCGCCGACGATGACGACGTAGAGCATGCCGCTGGTCTTCAGAGTGAGCGCGAGCGCTTCGCCGAAAGAATCCCAGCTGAGCCGCTTGCGAACCGCGCACAGCACCAGCGACAGCGTGGCGCCGATCGATGCCGCCTCGGTGGGCGTGAACCAGCCCACCGCGATGCCGACCAGCACGACGGCCACGAGCGCGGCGAGATCGAGCACGCGCAGGATGGCGACGCCGCGCTCGCGCCAGGACACTCGCTGCGAGGGTGGCGCGATGCTCGGACGGATCCGGCACAGCACCACGATCGCGGCGATGTACAGCAGCGCCTGCGTGATCACCGGGATGATCGCGGCGGTGAACAGGCGGCCGATGGATTGCTCGGCGATGATGCCGAACACGATGAGCGCGCCCGAGGGTGGCGTCAGCGATCCCAATGTGCCACCCGCGGCGACGGACCCCGCGGCGAACGCGGTGGAATAGCCGCGCCGGCGCATTTCCGGCAGGCCGATCTGTCCCATGGTGGCCGCGGTCGCGAGGCTCGAACCGCTGACCGCGCCGAACCCCGCGCAGCCGGCGATGGTGGCGATGGCCATGCCGCCCCGCCGGTGGCCGACGAGGCTGGCGGCGGCGCTGAAGAAGTCGCGGCTGGCGCCTGCCGCGAAGCACAGGTTCGCCATGAGCAGGAACAGCGGCAGCACGCCGAGCTCGAAGCGCGTGACCGTCTCGAAGAACACCACGCTGCTCTTGATCAGCGCGGGCTCGAGCCCCAGCAGCAACGTCATGCCGACCAGGCCCACGAGCCCCATCGCGACCCCGATGGGCACTCCGAGTGCGAGCAGCGCGAGCAGGGCGGCGACCCCCAAGGCGCCACTCATGGCTTCCGCCCGGGCCGCACGCCGCGGTACACGAAGGCCACCGCCAGCGCGGCGCCGGTGATTGCCACCAGCAGGCGCAGCGGCCGGAACGGGATGTGCAGTACCTCGGACTGTTCGTACGAGTTCCAGTATTCCATCGCGAGCCACGCCGCCCCGGCGCACAACGCGCCGAAGAACAGCGCGGCGAGCCAGGCGCTGCCGTGATCGATGATGCGACGCGTGCTCGGCGGCAGCCGCTCGGTGAGCATGTGCACGGCGGCATGCCCGCCACGCAGCGTGGCGATCAGCATCGCGGCGCAGGCCGCGGGAACGATCGCGGCCTGCACGATCTCGAGCGCACCCATGACCGGCATGCCGACGTGGCGGCCGAGCACCGCCACGGCCTCGACCAGCATCACGCACAGCAGGCCGGCAGACCCGGCATAAAAGAGAACCCCGCGGCGCGGTGGGTTCACTGGATCCACGCGTGCCCATCCCGGTAGTCCACGCGGAGGGGCGCGAGTCCGGCCGCCAGCGTGATGTCCTCGACGTAGCGCACCACCTCGCGGCCTTCGGCCTCCGTGCACAGGCGCGGCCGCCCCGGCGGGTCGACGTGCACGGGGATGAAACCCGTGCGCTGCGTGCCGTCGGTGTCGAGGCGCACGCATCCGAGCATGGCGTTCACGGCCTGCGGATGGAACGGCGCGAGGAAGTAGCCCGGGTCGGGGCTGAAGCCGAAAATTTCCCGGCGCCGGCGCGCCCATTCGGCGCGTCCGGGATCATTGGTGTCGGGACTCAGTGCGCGCGTCACCACGCAGCCATTCCCGAGCCCATGAAATATCGGCTTGCCGCGGTAGATCTCGATGCCGCGCAGGATGTGCGCGTGGTGGCCGATGATCACGTCGGCACCCGCATCGATGGCGGCATGCGCGATCGCGCGCTCGTACGGCGCGAGCACCGCCGGGGTGTGCACGATGCCCTTGTGCAGGGCCACGACCACGCGCGGCGCGAGGGTGCGCGCCGCCCGGATGTCGTCGGCCATCTCGCGCATCGAAGCTTCGTCGGGGATCGCGAGCGGCGCGCGCGGTGTGATCTTCGAGCCATCGCTCGAATTCACGCGCACGTAACTGCACCCGGCGCGCGCCGGCGTGGCCCACGCATCTTCCGGCCCCACGCAGTTGTAGCTAAGCACCGCGAGCCGCACGCCGCCACTCTCGACGACACACGGGCGGCGCGCCGCCTCGAGATTCGCGCCGGCCCCGCAATGCGCGAGCTGCGCAGCCTCGAGCGCCGCCACCGTGTCGGCGATGCCTTCAGCGCCGCAGTCCGCGATGTGGTTGCCCGCCAGCGTCACCGCGTGGAAGCCGGCGCGGCGGATCGCCGGCACGTTGTCGGGATCCGCGCCCGGCGCGGCGATGTCGCCGCGCAGGCTCGGTGCGCGCCGAGTGTGCGGCACTTCGACGTGGCCGATGGCGAGCGCCGCGCCGCGCAGGCGCGCGGCGATGCCGTCGAGCCAGTAGTCCGGCTGCGGCACGTCGAGGATCAGGTCGCCGCTGAAGAGCAGGTCGTAGCCCATGTGAGCCCGGGGCGGTTGCTAATTAGTTGGTAGTGTCAACCATTCTAGTAGTAGCACCAAAGACCCGACCGCGTCGAGGGTGGAATGCCCGGGATCAGTCCGGATCGTGCAACCGGCGCAGCAGGGCGATCAGCGTGCGCAGTTCCTGGTCGGTGTAACGGCTCACGAACTTGCGCTCGTGGTCGATCATTTCCTTCTTGAGCGAGCGGCAGGCCTTGGTGCCGGCGGCCGTGAGGAAGATCCCCTGCCTGCGGCGGTCGTCGGTCGAGCGCTTGCGCGTCACCCAGCCGGCGTCCTCCATGCGGTCGACCAGCGAAACCACGCTCGCCTTGTCGATGCCGAGCTGGTTGCCGATCTCGATCTGCGCGATGCCGGGATTGGCATATGCCAGCAGCAGCGCGCTGAACACGCCGGGCCGGACGTCGCCCTCGGCGACGTTGCGGTTGAAGTCGCGCCACAGCGCGATCTGCGCCCGGCGAATGTTGAAGCCGAGCAGCGTCGGCAGGCAGTCGAGGTCGACGCCGATCGTCGCGGGCGCGCGTACATCGCCGATTTGACTGGAAGTCTTCTTGCCTGCCATGGGTGCTCCGCCGGTGCGCGCGCAAACCTACGCGACCCGTCCGCGGCGGTCAAACCGCGCCGCGCCGTCGCCCCTTCAGGTCATACGGTTGTGAGAGCAGATAGTTTGTAGTACCAACGATATTGACAAGCGCGCGCGATGGAGCGCACGCTGATCGCGCTCACGGGGGTGCCGCGCGAATCCGGCGGCGAACAAGAAAACTTCAGCACCGCTGCCGACCCAGGTTGTTAGGGCGGCGACGAATCGGAGGGGAATGTGAGTTCGGAAGCTTCATCCATCGACCGGGGCCGGATCGCACGCGCCGTGCGCCTGGCGCTGTTGGCCGCCGCCGTGTCCGCGCCGGCCGTTTCGCTGGCGGACGACCAGCCCGCGGCGCCAGCCACCGCCGCGGCCCCGGATCTCGACGAGATCATCGTCACCGGCAGCCGCATACGCGGATCGGCGCCGGTCGGTTCGGCGGTCACTTCACTGTCGCGCGAGGGCATCGAGATGGCGGCGCCGCTGACCACGGCGGGACTGCTGCAGAAACTGCCGCAGGTATTCAACCTCGGCGTGTCCGAGAACTCGCGCGGCCAGGCCGGTGGCTCGGGCAACATCACCTACGCCACCTCGGTGAACCTGCGCGGCCTGGGCCCCTATTCGACGCTCACACTGCTCGACAGCCATCGCGCGGTGCCGCAGGGCACGACCGGCTTCGCCGTGGATCCGTCGAGCATCCCGACGCTCGCGCTCGAACGCGTGGAAGTAGTCGCGGATGGCGCTTCGGCCATCTATGGCTCCGATGCCGTCGCCGGTGTCGTGAACCTGATCCCGCGCCGCAACTTCGAAGGCGTCGAGGTCAGCCTGCGCGGCGGGCAGGCCGACGAATACGACGAGCACCAGGTCGGCGCCATCGGCGGCTTCGGCTGGGACAGCGGCCACGTGATGCTGGCGCTGGAGAATTCCTATCACAGCAATCTCAATGGCCTCGATCGCGACTATTTCCGCGGCGACCTCACGGCCCGCGGCGGCCGGGATTTCCGCGTCGTCCAATGCAACCCGGGCAACATCGTCATCGCGGGTGTCAGCTACGCCATTCCGTCCGGCGGGGTGACGCCGGCCACTGCCGGCCAGCTCACGCCGGGGACCACCAACCGCTGCGACAACGCGCAGTACCAGGACCTGCTGCCCGAGCAGAAGCGCAACTCCGCGATGCTCACGTTCGATCAGCAGCTCGACGAGAACTTCTCGCTGTTCGCGGACGCGTTCTGGACCAAGCGCGAATTCGTGAACCAGGTCGGTGACCAGGCGGCCGCCCTGACGGTGCGTAACGTCAACCCCTTCTTCACGCGTCCCAACGGCACCACCGTCACCTCGGAGACCGTCAACTATTCGTTCGGCAGCCAGCTGCCGTCGAACGACACCAAGGGCTTCTCGGAGGCGTACCAGGGAACGCTTGGTGTCCGCGTCAAGATGGGCAACGACTGGGAAGGCGAGCTGCTCTATACGTACGGCCATGACGAGGAGCGCAGCACCTCGCAGTACGGCATCGACAACGCGGCGCTGGCCGCCGCGCTGGCGCGCACCGACCCGGCGAGCGCGCTGAATCCCTTCAGCACCGCACCAAACACCGCGGCCGCACTGAACAATCTCGCGACCCAGCTGTTCATCGCACCGGGTGACACGCATTTCCAGGGCTGGGAGCTGAAGGCCGACGGCCCTCTCTTCCACATGCCGGGTGGCGACATGCGCCTCGCCGTCGGTTACGAAGGCCAGGTGCTCACCAGCAAGTCGGGCCTCATCTCCGGTACCTGGACCACGCCCATCTACGCCATCACGCCGCGCGTGAAGCGCGAGGTGAATTCCGCGTTCGCCGAAGTGCTGATCCCGTTCTTCGGCGATGAAAACGCGCGCCCCGGCCTGCGCGAGCTCACGCTCGACCTGGCCGTGCGCTGGGACGAGTACAGCGATCTCGATGACGGCTCCACCATCAACCCGAAGTACGGCATCAACTGGATGCCGATCGACTCGCTGAAGTTCCGCGCGACCTACGGCGAATCCTTCCGCGCGCCGACGTTCGGGCAGATCTACGGCAATTCGTCGGCGCTGTACGTGCAGAACTATTCGGATCCGACCAAGGGTGGCGCGATCACGCAGGGCATCACCTTGTCGGGCGGCAATCTCGAGCTCGAACCCGAGACCGCGCAGTCATACACCTTCGGCGTGGATTTCACGCCGCTCGATGAGCTGCGCCTGGGCCTCACGTACTTCCACATCGACTATGAGAAACAGATCACCTCGTACCTGTCGGACCTCACGATCCTCAATCGCGAGAGCCAGTTCGCAGGCACGGGCATCATCGTGCGCAACCCGGACCCGGCGTTCGTCGCGCCGCTGGTGGCGAGCAAGCCAATCCGCGGCGTGCTGCCGAACCCGATCACCCTCTACGTCGACGGCCGCACCAACAACCTCGGCACCACCATCGCCGCGGGTTTCGATTTCGACGTCGACTACACGTTCGACGCCGGCGCGGCTGGACAATTCGGCATTGGCCTCATGGCGACGTATTTCACGGACTACGACGTGGCCATCACGCCGGCGGCCGACAAGGTCGACCAGCTCAACACGATCTACAACCCGCTCGAATCCAAGGCCCGTGCCGACCTCACCTGGCATCGCGGCGGCTTCGGTGGCGCGCTGTTCGTGAACTACTTCGGCGCGTACGACAACAACCTCGCGAATCCGGTGGAGTCCGTGGATTCGAAGACGACCATCGATCTCAATCTCGGCTACACGTTCAGCAGCGGGTTCGCCGCAGGCCTCACGATCGGCATCGATGCGGTCAACCTGCTCGACGAGGATCCGCCGTTCGTGAACATCGCGCAGAGCCCCAACGGCGGTGGTGGCTTCGACCCGACTCTCAACAATCCGGTGGGTCGGATCGTGGGACTCTCGCTTCGCAAGAAGTGGTGAGTGGCCGGCGGGGGCGGCCCAACCTCTCCCCAGGGGAGGCTGTCCCCCGCCGGGATCTCCGCGGCGGCTCAGTTCTTCGAGTCGCCGAGATCCCGGGCCAGCTTCTCGCGGATGCCGCGCGTGCGCTCGGCGGACGGTGGCCCCAGCATGCCGCGCTGCCGCGGCGGCAGGTGTGCGAGCACTTCTTCCGGATCCGAGAACACCAGCTGCTCGAACAGGTTCGCCCACACCGCACGCTGCTCGGGCGGCAGGTCGCGGATGGTGAGCAGCGCATGTAGCAGTGCGCCGTGCGGCGCGCCGAAGTCCGGGGCCGGGTTCCACCAGTAGTTCACCAGCACGTTGAATGGCTCGAGCGATTCGACGTGGTGCCACCAGCCGTACGGGATGAACAGCGCATCGCCAGCCTCGAGCTCCGCCTGCCACGCGTGGCGCAGCGCCTCCGCGTAGCGCGGATACCGCGCGTGGTCCGCGTTGGTGAATTGCACCAGGCTCACCGGTGCGCCCGACGGGGTGAAGTCGAGCGGGGCGATGTAGAGATTGGCGAGCTGCTCCGGCGGGAACAGCGTGAACCGCCGCCGGCCCCCGGCCACGCAGGCGATGTTGCACGCGAGGTCGAAATGCGTGTTCACCTTGACGGCGTTGCCGATCCAGACGCGCGGCTCGATGCGTTCGTCCAGCAGCGGCATGCGATGCGCCGCGGCGAACCCCGGTAGATAGGCGGTCGCCGGCATCGACTCGAGGAAGATGGCGGGGGCGTCCGGCGAGCCGGCGCCCTCGAGCAGCCGGTCGATGGTCGCGCCGAGGCCCGCGGGCCGGCGCGTGAAATTGAATGCCGAGAGGTCGTCGCGGTAGAAGATGCGGCCCACCGCCGCGGGCGGCGCCTCGATGACCTGCGGCTGACGGCCCGCGTCGTAGCCCTTGATGAGGCGGGCGAGTTCCCCGCGCGACTGGCGCGCGGCCCGGACCAACGGCCAGTCATCGAGCAGGCCCGCCAGCACCGCGGGGCGGGCGGCCGGCCGAATCTGCGACTCGAAAGCCTGGCGATCGATGGCGCGGTGCACCGGGACCTGGAAGCTGGCGTTCATGCGGGCGTCGATGCTACGCGGATGGAGCGGCGCGCGTCGTCGCGTTGGCGCAACGCGCGGGCCGCGTCGATGTCGCGTGGCGAACTGGTTTCGCGGCGACGCAAACTAAGTTCCCGGCCCTCCATTAAGTTGCCGTTATAAAAGTTACTTTTATATGGGGTAATAACGGTTCAGGCATCAGGATGCCGACCGCGGCCGATTCAGATGCGGGACACGATCCAGAAACCGTGCGCGCGCGATACCAGTACGCGGATGGTTGGCCGACGGACAGGGGCGTAGTGTCCGCTGGACATCGATGACGGGCGCGACTCGCGACATCCGTCGCATCCTGGCAACGCCGCGGCCTAACTACCGTGGCGCGCGCCGGACGCCGTCAGCGGTGCCCACTACACGAAGGGGAATCCAGATGCGAAGGAAGAAACTGAAAAGGGCGCTAGCTAGCTCCTCCGGATTGTTAGCGCTATCTATCGCGTTGCCGGCCGCGGCGCAGACATCGCCGCCCGGCAATCCGAAACCGGAAGATCTCGAGGAGATCGTCGTCACCGGCCTCATCGGCTCCCTGCAGCGCAACCTGGACATGAAGCGGGAGGCCACCGGCGTGATCGACGTGATCACCTCCGAGGACATCGGCAAGTTCCCGGACTCGAACGTCGCGGCGTCGTTGCAGCGCGTTCCCGGCGTGTCGATCCAGCGCGCCGGCACGCGCGGTGAGCCCGAGGGCATCACGGTGCGCGGCTTCAGCGGCGACTTCAACGAAACGCTGTACGACGGCCGCCGCATCTCGACGGCCGCGGGCGGGCGATCGGTGGACTTCAGCACCGTCGGTGCCGATTTCGTCGGCGCGCTGACGGTCATGAAGACGCCTGACGTCACGATGTCTTCGAGCTCCATCGGCGCCACCGTGAACGTCGCGTTCCCGAAGCCCTTCGACAACGGCGGCGGCACGCGCTTCGTGGCGAACGCCGCGGCATCCGAGCAGGACGAGAACGGCTCGGCGCAGCCGAGCGGCGGCCTGCTGTTCAGCACCACGTTCGCCGACGAGACGCTCGGCTTCCTCGCCGACGCCATCTACACCAAGCGTGACACCGACACGAATCACGTGTTCGTGTCGGGCTGGCAAGGCGGCCACTTCGCCCCCTGCCAGCTCACCTCGTTCTGCGATGCCGCCGCGGGCGATCTCGACGATGACAAGAAGACCATCCTCGGCTTCTGGCAGCAGCAGTTCGGCGCAGACCAGGCGCAGGTTTCCGACGAGCGCATCGATGGACGCATCGCGTTCCAGTGGCGGCCGTCGGAAGACACCCTGCTGACCGTCGACGACAACTTCTCGCGCCAGAAGATCGAGACCAGCACCTATGGTTTCGGCCTGTGGTTCGGCAACAATGACCTCCGCAACCTGCAGATCGACGACAACGGCACGGTGACGGACTTCCGCCAGGCCGGCACGCCGATGGATCTGAACGGCGGCTTCGAAGAGCGCACGCGCCGTACCAACCAGATTGGCGTCAACCTGCAGCATTCGTTCTCGGACAATTTCAGCATCGATGCGGATGCCGCGTATTCGAAGAGCGAGCAGAACCCGGGCGGCGGCGGCAACGACGGCGCCGACATCGGCTACGGCGGCACGCTGGGCTTCAACATGGGCGTGCAGGTGAACGGCGACAGCTCCGATCACCTGCCGACGATGACCACGTACGGACCGAACGGCGACACGTCGCGCTATCTCGATCCGTCGATCATCGGCTCGCACGTGCTGGTGCGGACGCTGCAGGAGAACAGCGACACCATCAAGCAGGCAAAGCTCAAGGTGACCTGGAAACAGGACAACGTGAAGGTGGACGCCGGCGTGTCCTGGCTCGACGACAACTTCACGCTCCAGAACAGCAACACCTTTGCAAACAACGTATGGCAGGCCTACGCGGGATATGGCGCGCCGTCCGGCCGCAATGCCGGCGCCCTGGTGCCTTCGGCGATCTATCAAGGCACCATCGGGACCTCGGGTTTCATTCCGGGGTTCTCGGGTGCTGGCGCGCTGCCGCCGGGACTGCTGGTCTACAGCTCGCACGATCTCTACGGCTTCCTCGAAGGCCTGGGCGACCCGTGGGCCCAGCAGATCACCGGGTTCAACTACCCGGGTCCGAATCCGAATCCCACGAACGCGGTACCGACCTTGGCCAACTCGGCGTCGAGGTGCGCACCCGGTGGCGACCATCCGGCGCTCTGCGACTATCACGGCTCACTCGACCTCGCCGTCGATCCGGGCAGCATCCAGGACATCACCGAGCGCACCTGGTCATTGTTCCTCAGTGCGAACTTCGACACCGAGCTCGGCAGCAAGCCGTTCCATGTCACCGCGGGTGTGCGTCGCGAGAAGACCGACGTCTCCTCGAGCGGCGTGGGCCGGGTACCGATCCGCCTCGATGCCAATCCGAATGATCCCACGCTGCTGACCACGATCTACTCGGACACGCAGCCGATCACCACGGACAGTGACTACGCCTACCTGCTGCCCAGCATCGACATGAAGCTGGAGCTGACGGATGCGTGGCACCTGCGTTTCGATGCGTCGCGCACCTTGACCCGGCCGCAGATCAACTTCCTGACGCCCGTGCTCAACGTGGCCGGCATTCCGCGCGTCGACGGACTGACGGCCTCGGGCGGCAACCCGGCGTTGAAGCCCTACCTGTCGGACAACCTCGATCTCGCGGTCGAGTGGTACTACGGCAAGAACGCGTACGTGTCGGTGGATGCGTTCGTGAAGGACGTGACCAACTTCATCGTGCAGGGAACGCAGCGCCAGACCATCAACGACGTCACTCTTCCCAATGGCCAGCCGGCCATCTGGTCGGTGTCGCAGCGCGTGAACGGTCCGGACGCAACCGTGAACGGCTGGGAAATCGCCTGGCAGCACGTGTTCGGTGAATCTGGATTCGGCTTCAACGCGAATGCCACCTTCGTCGACACCGACAAGCCCTATGACCGCAACGACCTCTCGCTGAGCGGCTTCGCGGTCACGGGCCTGGCGAACTCGGCCAACCTGGTGGCGTTCTACGACAAGCACGGCTTCGAAGCGCGTGTCGCGGGCAACTGGCGCGACGAATACCTGCTGCAGTTCGGACAGAACCAGAACAACGGCCTGTTCGGTTCCGAGCCGGTGTTCGTGAACTCCAGCCTGCAGATCGACGTGTCGACGAGCTATCAATTCACGGAGAACCTCAACGCCTACTTCGAGGCGCTCAACGTCACGAACGAGACGCAGAGCACCCACGGACGCTACGACAACGAGATGCTGGACGTCTGGGCGTACGGTCGCCGTTACGCGCTGGGTATCCGCTATCGGCTGTAACGACTGGGGAAGGAGCAGGGGATGTCGGTCGGCCCCCCCGATTGACATCCCCTTGCGACTCCACTTCCATCGCCACATGGTTCAGGCAGTCAAGAGAATCGTCATCGTAGGCGGCGGTACCGCCGGCTGGCTCACAGCCGGCGTGATCGCTGCCAGGCATCGGAGCCGCATGGGCGCGGGCTTCAGCGTCACCCTGGTGGAGTCGCCGAACACGCCCATCATCGGGGTGGGCGAGGGTACCTGGCCCACGCTGCGCAGTACGCTCGCGCGCATCGGCGTGTCCGAAACCGAGTTCTTCCGACAATGCGACGTGGCGTTCAAGCAGGGCGCGCGCTTCACCGGCTGGACCACGGGTGCCGCCGACGATTTCTACTATCACCCATTGATGTTGCCGCAGAGCTTCGGCCAGCTGAACCTGGTGCCGCACTGGCTGGCACGCAATGACGGCCGCAGCTTCTGCGACGCGGTAACCCCGCAGGGCCGGCTCTGCGACGACGGGCTCGCGCCCAAGACCATCGCCACCGCCGAGTTCGAAGCGGTGGCCAACTATTCCTATCACCTCGATGCCGGCAAGTTCGCGCCGTTCCTGCAGCGGCATTGCTGCGAGAAACTCGGCGTGCGCCACGTGCTCGCCGATGTGCGCCGGGTGAACCAGACAGAGGACGGCGACATCCGCAGCCTCGACACCGTGCAGGCGGGCGAAATTGAAGGCGACCTGTTCATCGATTGCACCGGCTTCAAGGCGCTGCTGATCGGCGAGACGCTGGGCGTGCCGTTCAGGGACTGCGGCGACGTGCTGTTCTGCGACCGCGCGCTCGCCATCCAGGTGCCTTACGCGAACGACGCGGCGCCCATTGCCTCGCAAACCAATTCCACCGCGCAGTCTTCGGGCTGGATATGGGACATCGGCCTGCCTACCCGCCGCGGCGTGGGCCACGTGTATTCCAGCCGGCACATCTCCGACGAGGACGCGGAGCGCGAATTGCGCGCGTACATCGGGCCTGCGGCCGAGGGACTCACCGCGCGCAAGATCCCGATCCGTTCCGGTCATCGCGAGACTTTCTGGAAACGCAATTGCGTGGCCGTGGGACTGGCCGCGGGCTTCCTCGAGCCGCTCGAGGCCTCGGCCATCGTGCTGATCGAGCTGTCCGCCAAGCTCATCGCCGAACAGATGCCGGTGTGCCGCGAGGTCATGGACCTGATCGCGGCGCGCTTCAATGCGACCACGCACTACCGCTGGGGCCGCATCATCGACTTCCTGAAGTTGCACTACGTGCTCACGCGCCGCACCGACAGCGCGTTCTGGCGCGACAACCTGCTGCCGGAGACCATCCCCGAGCGGCTCAACGACCTGCTGCTGCTGTGGAGCCACCAGTCGCCCTGGTTCCACGACGAGTTCGACCGCGTGGAAGAGGTCTTCCCGGCCGCGAGTTATCAATACGTTTTGTACGGCATGGGATTCCGCACGCAGGTGGAACCCGCGGCGCTCGATGGCGATGCGAAGTCCGCCGAGCGCGCCTTGCGTGAAAACGCCATCCAGACCGAGCGGTTGCGCGCCGGGCTGCCGCGCCATCGCGACCTGATCCGCAAGATCGTCGAGCACGGCATGCAGGCGGTCTGAGAAAGTCCACGTGCCGACCATCGAACTACTCGATCCCCGCGCACATGGCCACCTGCGCCTGCGCGCGCCTGCGACCGACACGCCGCACTTCGTGCAGATCCTCGTCTCCGAGTTCGCGACCGCGGCTGCCTGCTGCCCCATCCTGTTCACCAAGGACACCACGACCGGCGGCTTTTTCGCCGGTGCGATCTTCGGCTTCAAGCCCGGCGAAAACCTGCTGGGCTCGGTGGAGGAGCGCGGCGGCTTCGATCCGCTGATCCTGCAGCGCGAAGGCTTCTTCATCTCCGAGCAGAACATCGCCATCGATCGCGAGCACGCGCGGTTCAGCGAGACGGAAGGGGAGCCGCTGTTCGACGGCGCGCAACAGCCAGCGGACGGGCTGCGCGCCATCCAGCGCACGCTCGGGCAAATCCACCTGGGGCTCGAACAGACCCGGGCTTTCATCGCGGCGCTGGTGGAGCTCAAGCTCATCGAGGCCATCGACATCGCGCTGAACTTCGACGGCGGCGAGCGCGTGACGCTGCAAGGCCTGTACACCGTGAGCCTCGACCGGCTGCGCGACCTCGACGACGCGGCCGCGCTGCGCCTGTTCCGCGCCGGGTACCTGCCGCTCGCCTACACCATGGCGGCGTCGCTCAAGCAGGTGCCGCGGCTGGCGCGCCTGCGCAACCAGCGCGCGCGGCGTAGTTAGTCGGCGGCGAGGGTCACGCCGAGGCCCGGGATCGGCTGGTCGTTCGCATCCAGGAAGCGGGCGCAGAAATCCGTGGCTCCACCGCCGTTGATGATGGCGGCGCGGATCACGTTGCGGCCCTTGCGCAGCGTAACCCGCTTCGAGACGCCGTCGTCGATCACGGCCTGCCGGTCGTCGTTCAGCGCGATGACGGGCTCCCCGTTCAGCCACCAGCGCGACGCCGCGTTCGAACCGATCGCGAGGCGCACCTCGGGCATCTCACGCGGGGAGTCCACGATGGTGGTCGCCCAGAACAGCACGTTGGACGTGGGCTTCGAGAGCGCCCATGCAAAGTGATACAGGTTCACGTTGTAGTTCAGCGTCTCGAGCGCGTGCCATTTCACCGGCGTGTTCGCGAGCGTGAGCGTGTCGCCGGCGCGCGGCAGCGCGTCGGGCGCCGGCGCGGACTTCAGTGCTTCCTCGACTGCCAGCTCGGTGAGCCGGCCCGGCACGGGCACGGGCTCGAGCACCAGCCATCGGTGGATGAATCCACGCGCGTCGGCGCGGCCGGTCGTGCCCTTGGGCTCCGTCAACGAGGGAGCGGGCGGGCGCGGCGCGTCCGGTTCGGCACGGGCGGCGCACACCATATATATG
>DATEII010000170.1:0-31081 GCA_035279135.1 Steroidobacteraceae bacterium | reverse complement strand
ATGAACATCGTGATGGAACTCCCCGGGCCCGCCTCGGAATTCAAGGGCGACGGCGATCCGACGACTCTCGAAATCGTCTTCCTGAACAAGAAGTCGGATGGTCCCAGCAGGGTCACCGACGATGGCGAAGTCATTTTCCTCTACAAGGCTTCGGACAAAACCCAGCAAAAGCTCATCGCCAAGGCGTTCGAGATCCGGCTGGCGCGCGCGCCCGGCGGAAGCTGACCCAGGTGTCGTGGCCGAGCTTGGATCACATGATTCCCATGGATGTCAGCGCGTACATCGCCCGCAAGTTCGCGCCCGGCGATCAGCAGCCCGCGACCGCGCTGCTATCTACCGCGACCATCGAGAACGGCACACTCGCGACGCCCCGGCTCATCCGGTGCGCCGCAATCGCCAGCGATGGTTCTCTCGAACGTCTCGCCGCCGAGGTCGAGAGGCTGAAGGCTGACTGGCGGGATGTCGTGGTCGCCGGTGAATACGAGGTGCTCGAGGGCACGCTCGAACGAGTACGCGATCTGAACGATCCCATACCCGCGGACACGTAAGTTAAATTGACGGGCCGTGTCATTCTTCGGCGGGAGCCCGCAGAAAGATCACGACGAACAGGGCACCTATGACCACAAGTGCAAATTCCTGGATTCTCGGCTTCATTGCTTCCGCCGTGAGCCTCTCGGCGGCCGCTGGAGATCGTCTTTGCGACCCGCTGCAGGCCTTCCTCGGCTCGGTGGCAGCGGGCGAGACACGAGAGCTCAAGTTCCACGTCATCGTCGGCGGCAATTTCAAAGGCAGGGAAGCTCCGGCCTACGGGGCCAGGCGCTGCGACTACGGCGACTACGAGCCCGGCAAGGCGCTCTGCACATACTTGATGGCGTATGGCTCGGTCGAGTCTCCGGGCTACAACGCAAAACAAGTCATCGGCTGCCTCTCGCCGAAGACCCGGTTCGCGCCGGGCACCTGGCTCTATGCCATCTCGTTCGCCACCAAGGTCGGCACGGAGGCTCGCGGCAACCGTGTCGATGTCGTGCTGGCGGAAGACAAGGACCTCGGCGGCGTGTCGTTGTCGATCAAGTCCACCGGCTACTGACGGCACCCATGGTTCCAGAAGCGAAACCGCAGAAACATCGCGTCTACGCGATGAAGTTTTCGAAGGTCTATCCGCTGTACGTGCAAAAGGCCGCGCGCAAGGGCAGGACCCAGGCCGAAGTCGATCAAATCTTCCGCTGGCTGACGGGCTACACGCCTGCGGGCCTCGAGCGTCAGATCCGCAAGGATATCGACATCGAAACCTTTTTCGCGCAGGCGCCCGCGTTCAATCCGCACAGTTCGTTGATCAAGGGCGTGGTTTGCGGTGTTCGCGTCGAGGACGTCGAGGATCCTCTGATGCGGAAAGTGCGCTACCTCGACAAGTTGATCGATGAGCTCGCCAAGGGCAAGGCGATGGAGAAGATCCTGCGCGAGCCCGAATGAAAACCGCCATGACGTCGATTCGAGCATCGGTGGCAATGGCAACGCTCTTGTTGGCCGCCGCCGGGCGCGCTGCCTCGCCCATGCCGGATCTCAACGCCTGGGACGCCGCCTCGCAAATGGGCGTCGGCGTGAACATCGGCAACACGTTCGACAACACCACGACCTGGGAAACCGGTTGGGGAAATCCGCGAATCACGAGGGAGTACGTCGAGAGCCTCGCGGCGCTGGGCTTCAGGACGGTGCGCTTGCCGGTGGCCTGGGATACCTACGCCCACGAGGGTCGCATCGCCGACGACAAGCTCGCGCGCGTCGGCGAGGTGGTGGACTGGATCCTCGGGGCCGGGATGTTCTGCGTGGTCAACATCCACTGGGACGGCGGCTGGATCGACTCCAGCAACCAGAAAAAATTCGGCAAGACGTTCGCCACGTTCAGCGCCGACGCGCAGAAAAAATTCCCCGCTTACTGGACGCAGATCGCGAGCTACTTCTCGGATCGTAACGAGCGGCTGGTGTTCGAGGCACTCAACGAGGAAACCAACTTCGAGCGCGCGGGCTCGCGGAAGACGGCCTTCGCCACGCTGACGCGCGTGAACCAGCTGTTCATCGACACGGTGCGCAAGACGGGCGGCAACAACGCGAAGCGTCTGTTGATCGTGACGGGTTACGCGACGGACTTCACCAAGACGGCGAGTGACGACTACGTGTTGCCCGTGGACGCGGTGCCGCACAGGCTCATGATCTCGGTGCACTACTACACGCCGTGGCAATTCGTCGGCATGACCGAAGACGCCAGCTGGGGAAAGATGCAGCCGACCTGGGGCAGCACGGGCGATGTCGCCGAGCTCACGCGTCTCTTCGATCTGATGCAGGGATTCACGCAGCGCCACGACATCCCGGCCTTCATCGGCGAATTCGGAGTCGTGGAGAAAAAGGACGCCGCCTCGCGCGTGCGCTGGATGTCGGCCGTGGTGCGGGCGGCGCTCGAGCGCAAGATGGTGCCGGTGCTCTGGGACACCGGAGCAGACATCTCGCGGAAATCTCCATACGCCGCCAGTCCTGCACTGCAATTGACGCTCGAGACGCTGCGCGGTGACGGCGGCACGGGCGCGGTGATCAAGGAGCTCGGGGCGGCGCTCGGCTGGCGCCTGGGGCCGCAAGCCATCGTCGAACACTGTCGTGCCATCGATGCGGATGGCGTCGCCGCGCGCGACAAACTACTCTCGAACTGGCGTGAGCTGAACGATGACCTCATCCATGCCGTCGACAGCAGCGTCGCCGAGGTCGTGCCGCTGCTCGACCCGAAAGCGCCGCCGGATGCGCTGATCGCGTCGCTGCACGAACAGGTTGGCAAACTGATGGTGGAGACCACGTTCGAAGGAAAGTCGGGCGACGAGGCGCGTGCGATCTGCCAGGCGGAAACGGACGCTTCGCGGCCGCGATGGCGCGTCGACGATGAGCGGCGATTGCAGCAGTCCCTCGCGAGACTTCGCGAATGGAAGGCTGCACACGCCCAGCCGGTGAAGAATTGATGGCGGCTCGCCTCACACCCACTCGCTATGATTTGCACCTGACGGGCATGCAGAAGTTCGCGCTGATGATGCCGCTCATCGTTTTCGCCTTCATGTTGATGGTTTTCTTCTCCATCCAGGCCAATGCCGTTGCCCGTGGCGTCGACATCCACGCACCTTTCTGGTTTCCCATCGCCATCGTGCTGCTCATTGCGATTTCATTCCTGCTGTCGGTAGGCAGGTTGCCCTACCGCATCACGGTCACACAGGCGCAGCAACTGGAGTTCAAATCGCTGATCACCGTGCGCTCGGTGCCCGTGGCGGACGTGGTCGCGATCCGTCCCGCGAACCTGTTCTCGAACATCGGAATATCCGGTTACGTGCTCGTGCACCGTGGCGGGAAAATCCGGTATCCCGGCCAGTTCACCGGCATGTACATGCTGCTGCACGAGCTCAAGCAGGCCAATCCGGCGCTCGAGATACGCGGATGCTGAAAGACGAGATGGGAGCCCGGTCGGCCGCGGAGTAGACTCCGCAAAAAAGGGGGTTCGCCATGCGACTCAGGAAATCACTGCTGTTGTTCGTCGCGCTCGCGGCCACCAGCGTCGCGTTCGCCGCCGATGAATATTGCGAGGGCTACAAGGTCGGTTACCGGGAAGGTTATGCCCAGGTCACGGGAGCCGAGCCGCAGACGCTTTCTCCTTTGTGCCCGCTCAAGCGGGTGCGGGCGGACGGGGAAAGACGCAGCGAGTATCAGCGTGGCTACGACAAGGGATTGAAGGACGGCATCCGCGACGGTTCGCACTGAGCCGTGAGCGACGTGAACTATCTCGCCGTCCCGCAGTGCTGTGGCTCATCGACGGCGGTTATCACACCGTGCAGTTCGCGATGTACGGATTGATCATCGGCCTGTGGCGCTGATGACCGCGGCGCAGTTCACGCCGGATTCTCGCGATAGCTGTCGCTGGGCGTTCCAGTAGTTGCCACTGTTGGGGGTCGCGTGGGTGTAGATGTGGTGAGTCGGGAAGGCGCCGAACGGTTTGCGCATACTTGGGCCGAGTCATGGAACCGCCGTGACGTCGAGGCCGTCCTCGCGCATTTCCACGACGAGGTGACATTCACGAGCCCCACCGCGCTCGCGGTCGTCGGATCCGCGAAGGTGCAGGGCAAGCAAGCTTTGCGGGACTACTGGAACACCGCCATGAAGCGAATCGCGTCGCTGCGATTCGTGGTGGACCGCATCGCCTGGGATGCCGAGAGCCGCGAGCTGGCCATCATCTACATCGCGGCCATCGATGGGAATTCGCGGCGCGTTTCCGAAAACCTGGCTTTCGACGCGGCAGGACTGGTGGTCACCGCCGAGGTATTCCACGGCGTTCCCGCCTGACTCGCGGATGCCGAACCTCCGGGCGTAGACTCCGGCAAAAGGGGGTGGAGATGCGATTCCGTAAAACGCTGCTGGCGACGATTGCACTGGCGGCCAGCGTCACGGCCACGGCCGAGATCCAGGGCAACTACTGCGATGGCTACCTGGATGGCTATCGGCAGGGTTACACGCAGGTCGCCGGCGCCGGGCCGCCGCCGCTTTCGGCGATGTGCCCCGGGAGGCCGGTGTCGGAAAAGAAGCATGAAGACAAGCGCTCGGACTACGACCGTGGCTTCCAGCGAGGCCTGAAGGACGGGCTGCGCGACGGTGCGAGATAGCCTAGAGCTCGCGCGCGAAGTACTTCGCGCCGGCAATCGGGTTGAACACGTACGGCGCGATCTCGCGGAATCCCAGCGACTCGTACAGCGTGATGGCTTCGCGCATGGTCTCGATGGTGTCCAGGCAGATGCGCCGGTAACCCGCCTGGCGCGCCACGTCACATGCGTGCACCGCGAGCCGCCGGCCTAACTTCTCGCCGCGCGCCATCGGCCGGATGTACAGCCGCTTCATCTCGCAATCGCCGTCCTTCAGCGGACGGAAAGCCACGCAGCCCAGCGCCTCCCCGGCGCGGAAGGCGAGGAACAGGCCGCCCGCGGGCGCCGCATATTTGCCGGGCAAGGTCGCGAGCTCGTCATCGAAGCCCTGGAAACACAGGTCGAACCCCAGCCCGGTGGCGTATTCGCGAAAAAGCGTACGCACGATGTCCAGGTGAAGCGGAAACAGCGCGGGTTTGATGGATGTGGGTTCGTTCATCGCGATGATGCGTGTACATTCTCATACATGAGCGCCAGCTCCAACGCGCCCACCGTGCAGCTCGCGACCCTGGCCGACGCCGAGGAAATCGCGGCCCTGTCGCGCGACCAGATCGAGCAGGGACTCGGCTGGAGCTGGACCGTCGCCCGCGTGCAGCATTCGATCCGGGACCCGGAGACCAACGTCGCCGTGGTTCGGGATCGGGACAACATCCTCGCGTTCGGCATCATGAAATACCGGGATGAGGTCGCGCACCTGCTGCTGTTCGCGGTGCGCAACTCACATCAGCGGCAGGGGATGGGCAGCCTCGTGCTTCGCTGGCTCGAGACGGTCGCGCAGGGCTCGGGTGTGACGCGCATCGACGTCGAGTGCCGTCGCGACAACGCCGCGGCGCGCAATTTCTACGGCGAGCATGGCTACCATGAGCACGTCATCAGCCGTGGCTACTACCGCGGCATCGAGGATGCCGTGCGTCTCGAGAAGTGGCTGGTCGCACCGGTCGACTGACATGGACGAAACCATCCTCGACTGCGGCCTGTGCGTAGTGCGCCCGTGGCGCGTCACCGACAAGCCATCACTGCTGCGGCACGCGAACAACCGCAACGTCTGGCGCAATCTCGCGCATCGCTTCCCGCATCCCTACACCGAGGCGGACGCGGATTACTGGTTGACCAGGATCTCCCATCCCTCGCGCTGGGCCATCGAGGTCGAGGGAGAGGCCGTCGGTGGCATCGGTGTCGAGCCGGGCGAGGGCATCTTCTGCAAGACCGGGAATTTCGGTTACTGGCTGGGTGAAGCGCTCTGGGGCCGCGGCATCATGACCGCTGCCGTGCGCAACACGGCCGACTACCTGCTGAAGACCCGGGATCTCGCGCGGCTCGAATCGCCGGTGTTCGAATGGAATCCGGCCTCGATGCGCGTGCTGGAAAAATGTGGCTTCGAGCGCGAGAGCGTGCGCCGCAAGAGCGTCTTCAAGGACGGACACCTCATCGACGAAGTGATCTATGCACGTCTCAGGGAATCATCCCGACCTGTTTAGGAAGGAAGTCATGCAGCTCGCGCCACTCATCTGTGTCCACGACGTCGAATCGAGCAGCCGCTGGTACCAGCGGTTGTTGGGCTGCGAGAGCGGTCACGGCGGCCCGGAGTACGAACGGTTGAACCAGCAGGGCCGCCTGGTACTGCAATTGCATCGCTGGGACACCCGGCATGACCACGGTCCGCTGGGCGATCCCGCAGACCGGCCCTACGGAAACGGCGTGCTCCTGTGGTTCGAGCTGCAAGATTTTCAGGCGGCGGCCGCGCGCGCCACGGAAATGCGCGTGGCGGTCGACAAACCGGCGCACCTCAGCGAGAACGGCAATTACGAATTCTGGCTGCGCGACCCGGATGGCTACCGCGTGGTGCTCACCAGCCCGTTGCCATCGCCGTGAGCCGCAAGACAGGCGGCGTCACCTTCGTCGAAGTCAGCGCCGCGGCGGTGAAGCTGCCCGACGTGGAAATCTCGAAATCGTACGGCACACCGGCGCTCAAGGTTCACGGCAAGATGCTCGCGCGCCTCAAGGAAGACGGCGAGACGCTGGTGCTGCGCACCGACTTCGTCTCGCGGCAGATCCTCACGCAGGCGGATCCCGACACCTTCTTCTTCACGGATCACTACCGCGACTATCCACTCGTGCTGGTGCGTCTCGCGAAGCTCGATGCCTGCGCGCTTCCCGACTTGCTCGAGCGCGCCTGGCGCCAGGTGGCGCCGAAAAAACTCGTCGACGCGCGCGACGGGGATGCCCCCGCCTGAGGCATTCATTGCCGACCCCTGCACCGACCTGAAGCAGGCTCCCGCAACCGGGCGCCCGGCTGGGCGATTGCACCGAACTGGGCGCATGGCACAGCGGTTGCTTAGTCAGGACATTGCTCCATCGGACGAGGGCCAGATCCAGCAATGTCGAAACGAATTATTGTCGTGGGCCACGGAATGGTCGGTCAGCGATTTCTCGAAGCGCTGACCAAGGACGGACCAGGTGATCTCGCGATCACCATGCTCGCGGAAGAGCCACGGCTCGCATATGACCGCGTCAACCTGTCGAAGTATTTCTCCGGCTCGACCGTCGAGGACCTGACACTCACCACGCGCGAATTCTTCGACAAGAACGGCATCGAGCTGCACTCGGGCGACGCGGTGGCGTCGATCGACCGTGCCGGCAAACGCGTGATCACGAAGAGCGGTGCCGAATACGAATACGACATCCTGATCCTCGCCACGGGCTCGAGCCCGTTCGTGCCGCCGATCCCCGGGCGCGAACGACCCCAGGTGTTCGTCTACCGTACCATCGAAGATCTCGAGGCCATCAGCGAGGCCGGCAAGAATTCGACGCGCGGCGTGGTCATCGGCGGCGGACTGTTGGGCCTCGAGGCGGCCAAGGCGCTCAAGGATCTGGGCCTCACTACCCACGTGGTGGAGTTCGCGCCGCGGCTCATGGCCGTGCAGGTGGACGAGGGCGGCGGCGGGCTGCTGCGCTCGCGCATCGAGGCGCTGGGCGTCGCCGTGCACACTGGCAAGAACACCACGCGCATCGACGACGGTGAATCCGCGCGTCACCGCATGCATTTCGCGGACGGCGGTTCGCTCGAGACGGACGTGGTCGTGATCTCGGCCGGCATCCGGCCGCGCGACGAGCTCGCGCGCGCCTGCGGCCTCGAAGTCGCGCCACGTGGCGGCATCGTGATCGATGGCGAGTGCCGCACCTCGGATGAATCCATCTACGCCATCGGCGAGTGCGCGGCCCATGACGGCAAGGTGTTCGGCCTGGTGGCGCCGGGTTACCAGATGGCGCGCATCGCCGCGGCCCGCGTGCTCGGCGTGCCCAGCGAAGTCTTCGCCGGCGCCGACATGAGCACCAAGCTCAAGCTTCTCGGTGTCGAAGTCGGTTCCATTGGTGACGCGCACGGCACGACGACGGGCGCGCGTGCGTACTCGTTCTTCGACCAGCGCCGCGAGGTCTACAAGAAGCTCGTGGTGGATGCCGAAGGCAAGAAGCTGCTCGGCGCCGTGCTGGTCGGTGATACCTCTGACTACTCGCTCTGGCACCAGACCATGGCCAATGCCATGGCGCTGCCGGAGAACCCGGAGAGCATGCTGTTTCCGGCGGCCGCGGCCTCTGCGGGTGCACCCCCGACCAACGCGCTGGCCGCGCTGCCGGAAACCGCCCAGATCTGTTCGTGTAACAACGTCTCGAAAGGCGGCATCTGTGCGGCCATCGAAAGCGGATGCACCACGGTCGGCGCGCTCAAGACGAAGACCAAGGCCGGCACCACCTGCGGCGGCTGCACGCCGCTGGTCACGCAACTGCTGAATGCCGAGCTCAAGAAGCGCGGTGTCAGCGTCAACACCTCGATGTGCGAGCACTTTCCGTACACGCGCCAGCAGCTGTTCCACCTGGTGCGCATCGGCCAGCTGAAGACCTTCGAGGACACGCTCGCCAAACATGGCCGCGGCCTGGGCTGCGACATCTGCAAGCCGGTGGTGGCCTCCATCTTGGCGTCCTGCTGGAACGAGTTCGTGCTCAAGAAGCGCAACGCGGTGCTGCAGGACACGAACGATTACTTCCTCGCCAACATGCAGAAGGACGGGACGTACTCGGTGGTGCCGCGCGTGCCCGGTGGTGAGATCACGCCCGAAGGGCTCATCGCCATCGGCGCGGTCGCGAAGAAATACGGCCTCTACACCAAGATCACCGGTGGCCAGCGCATCGACCTGTTCGGCGCGCAGGTGCACCAGCTGCCACAGATCTGGCGCGAGCTCATCGATGCCGGCTTCGAGTCTGGCCATGCGTACGGCAAGGCGCTGCGCACCGTGAAGAGCTGCGTGGGCAGCACCTGGTGCCGCTACGGCGTGCAGGATTCGGTCGGCCTCGCGATCGATCTCGAGAATCGCTACAAGGGCCTGCGCGCGCCGCACAAGATCAAGTTCGCGGTCTCCGGCTGCACGCGCGAATGCGCCGAAGCGCAGGGCAAGGACGTCGGTGTCATCGCCACCGAGAACGGCTGGAATCTCTATGTCTGCGGCAACGGTGGCATGAAGCCGCGCCACGCGGACCTGCTGGCGCGTGACCTCGACACCGAAACGCTGGTCCGGTTCATCGACCGCTTCCTGATGTTCTACATCCGCACCGGCGACCGCCTGCAGCGCACCTCGACCTGGCTCGAGAACCTCGAGGGCGGCATCGACTACGTGAAGAAGGTCGTCTGCGAGGATTCGCTCGGCATCGGCGCGGAGCTCGAGACCGACATGGCGCGCGTGATCGCCAACTATGCCTGCGAGTGGAAGGCCGCGATCGAGGATCCGGCCACGCTCAAGCGTTTCCGCACTTTCGTGAACTCGGAAGAGTCCGACCGCAACGTGGTGTTCGTCGAGGAGCGCGGCCAGATCCGGCCCGCCACCGCCGAAGAGAAAGCCATGGAGGTCGCATGACGGACGAGCGTTGGCACGACGTCTGTGCACTCGAAGACCTCATCGAAGGCGGCGGCGTCGCGGCGCTCGCCGGCGGTCGCCAGGTGGCGCTGTTCCAGGTGCACGGCCGCATCTACGCGCTGGACAACTTCGACCCCGCGAGCCGCGCGAACGTGATGTCCCGAGGACTCACCGGCAACCTGCAGGGTGAACGCGTGGTCGCGTCGCCTATCTACAAGCACCACTACGTGCTCGCCAGCGGTCGCTGCGTCGAGGACCCCACGTTCAACGTGAGCACCTATCCGACGCGGGTCGCCGACGGCCGCGTGCTCGTCGAGGTGCCGCGCTTCCTCAAACGCATGCGCGTGGTGGTCGCGGGCAACGGCATGGCCGGCATGCGCACCGTCGAGGAGCTGCTCAAGCTCGGTGTCGCGGATCGCGTCTCGATCTCGGTGTTCGGCGCCGAGCCGCGCGGCAATTACAACCGCATCCTGTTGTCGCCCGTGTTGTCGGGAGAATCACAGGCCGACGACATCATGCTGCATCGGCCGGCGTGGTACACGAAGCGCGGCATCACCCTGCATGCCGGCGATCCCATCGTGGAGATCGATCGCAAGCGCAGGCTGGTGAAGTCCCGCAATGGCGTCGTTGCGCCCTATGACCGCCTGCTGATTGCCACCGGCTCCGATCCCATCGTGCTGCCGCTGCCCGGCAAACAGTTGCCAGGCGTCGTGACCTTTCGCGACCTCGACGACGTGAATCGCATGCTCGAGGCCTCGGCCGAGGATCGCCACGCGGTGGTGATCGGCGGCGGGTTGTTGGGGCTCGAGGCCGCGCACGGCCTGGGCCTGCGGGGCATGAAAGTCACCGTGGTCCACCTGCTGGACACGCTCATGGAGCGCCAGCTCGACGCGCCAGCCGGTGCGCTGCTCAAGGCCGCCCTCGAGAAACGCGGCATCAGCTTCCGCATGCGCGCCAAAACCCGCGAGATCCTCGGCACCGACCGGGTCACGGGCGTGCGCTTCGAGTCGGGCGAAGAGCTGCCGGCCGACCTCGTCGTCATGGCGGTGGGAGTCCGGCCCAACATCGAGCTTGCGAAGCGCGCGGGCGTGGCCTGCGACCGCGGCATTCTCGTCGACGACTGCCTGCAGACCTTCGATCCCGCGATCTACGCGGTGGGCGAGTGCGTGCAACATCGCCGCCAGACTTTTGGACTCGTGGCGCCGCTCTGGGAGCAGGCGCGCATCTGCGCGCAGCACATCGCCGAGATCGGCGTGTCGCGCTTCTCGGGTGCCATCAATGCCACGCAGCTCAAGGTCTCGGGCATCGAGGTGTTCTCGGCGGGCGATTTCGCCGAGGCGCCGAACCGCGAGTCGCTGGTGCTTTCGGACGGGCGGCGCGGCATCTACAAGCGCGTGGTGCTAGAGGGCAACCGCGTCTGCGGCGCGGTGCTGTTCGGCGACACCCGCGAGGCCGCGCGGCTCAAGGAATTGATCACCGAGGGAACCGACATCGCTCCCATCCGCGACCAGCTGTTGTTCGATGCCTCAGCAGCAGCCTGACGGACCGACTCGAACTACCTGTCCATATTGTGGCGTCGGCTGCGGCGTGCTCGTGTCACGCCGCCGCGACGTCGTCGAGGTACGTGGCGACCCCGCGCACCCGGCCAATCGCGGCAAACTCTGCGTGAAGGGCAGCGCGCTCGGCGAGACCGTGGGTCTCGAGGGCAGACTGCTCCAGCCCCAGGTGCGCGGTGCGCCGGTCGGCTGGGACGACGCCATCGGCACGGTGGCGCGTGAATTCCGCCGCATCCTGCAGGCCCATGGGCCCGAGTCCATCGCGTTCTACGTCTCGGGCCAGCTGCTGACCGAAGACTATTACGTCGCCAACAAACTCATGAAGGGCTATTTCGGCGCGGCGAACATCGACACCAACTCGCGGCTCTGCATGGCGTCCGCGGTCGCCGGCTACAAGCGCGCCTTCGGTGAAGACGTGGTGCCGGTGAGTTACGAGGATCTCGAGTTCGCCGATCTCGTCGTGCTCGTGGGTTCGAACACCGCGTGGTGCCATCCCATCCTGCTGCAGCGGCTGACTGCGGCACGCGAACAGCGCCCGCAACTGCAGATCGTCGCCATCGATCCGCGCCACACGGCCACCACGCAGCTCGCGGATCTTCACCTGCCAATCGCACCGGGGACCGACGCCTGTCTGTTCAACGGCCTGCTGGTGTGGCTCGCCGAGCACGGGCATCTCGACCGCGGGTTCATCGAAGCACACACCACGGGCGGTCTCGAGGCGCTGGTGGCGGCGCGCGCGGGCGGCGGATCGCTGGCGGATACGGCACGCGCGTGCGGGCTCGACGTCGACAACCTCCGCGATTTCTTCGAGTTGTTCGCAAAGACACCGGCCGTCATCACCGCGTATTCGCAGGGCGTGAACCAGAGCTCCGCGGGCACCGACAAGTGCAATGCCATCATCAATTGCCATTTGGCAACGGGCCGCATCGGCAAGCCGGGCGCGGGTCCGTTCTCGGTGACCGGTCAGCCGAATGCCATGGGTGGTCGCGAAGTCGGTGGTTTCGCGAACACGCTGGCCGCGCACATCGACATCGAAGACGTCGCCGGCCGCACCGCCGTGCAGCGATTCTGGAACAGCCCGACCATCCCCACGCGCCAGGGTCCGAAGGCCGTGGAGATGTTCGAACGCATCCATGACGGCCGCATCAAGGCCGTGTGGATCATGGCCACGAACCCGGTGGTGAGCCTGCCGGACGCCGACCGCGTGAAGGAAGCGCTGAAGCGCTGCGAGCTCGTGGTGGTCTCGGACGTAATCGCGAACACCGACACCGCCGCGCTCGCGCACGTGTTGCTGCCGGCCTTCGCGTGGGGCGAGAAGGACGGCATGGTGACCAACTCCGATCGCACGATCTCGCGCCAGCGCCAGTTCCTGCCCGCGCCCGGCGAGGCGCGCGCCGACTGGCGCATCGTCTGCGACGTGGCGCGCGCGATGGGGTTCACGGGTTTCGACTATGTCTCGCCGCACGAGATCTTCCGCGAGCATGCGCGTCTCACGGCGCATGCGAACGAGCGGCGCCGCATGCTGAACCTCGGCGCGTGGTCGGAGATCACGGCCGCCGAGTACCGCCATTGGCAACCGGCCGCCTGGCCCATGGCCGAGGCGCGCGAGTCCGCGCGCGGCCCGATGTTCGCCGATGGAAAGTTCATGCACGCCGACGGACGCGCGCGCTTCGTCGCCGTGACGCCGCGCCGGCCGGTGAACGCGCCGTCGGAAGATTATCCGCTGGTGCTGAACACCGGCCGGGTGCGCGATCACTGGCACACGATGACGCGCACGGGCAAGTCCGCGCGGCTCTCGGCGCACGTGGCGGAACCGTTCCTCGACGTGAATCCCGCGGATGCACTGCGCTACGCCGTGCGCGAGGGCGAGCTCGCGCGCGTGCGCACCGCGTGGGGAGCGATGGTCGTACGGGTGCGCGTGGACGGTGAAGTGGCGCCCGGCGCCGTGTTCGCGCCTATCCACTGGAACGACGCGAATGCCTCCGACGCGCGCGTGGGTGCGCTGGCCAACCCGGCACTGGATCCCGTCTCGGGACAGCCCGAGCTCAAACACACACCCGTGGCGATCGAGCCGTTCGCGGCCGATTGGTATGGCGTGATGCTGAGCCGCGGTTCCCTGCCGCCGCCGGACACCGCCTGGTGGACGCGCGTGCAGGGCGAGAACTTCCTGCGCTACGAGATCGTCGGCCGCTCGGTGCCGGACTGGGGCCGGGAGGCGCGACGCCTGCTCGCGGTGCCCGCAGGTGCGGAGGTGGACTGGATCGAATACCGCGATCCCGCGCGACTGCTGTTTCGCGGCGCCTGGTTCGTGGGCGAGCGACTGCAGGCCGCGATCTACATCGATTGCCGTCCCACGCTGCCGGACCGCGCCTGGCTCGCGAAGTTGTTTGCCGGCGGCAAGCTCAATGCCGCCACGCGCGCCAGCCTGCTCGCCGGCAAAGCGCTCGAGGGGTCCGACCAGGGTGCGCTCGTATGCTCCTGCTTCGGCGTCGGGCGCAATGCGATCGCCGCCTGCGCGAAGCAGCTGGGTGCGCGCGCCAGCGCGGTCGAGATCGGCAAGCGGCTCAAGTGCGGCACCAATTGCGGTTCGTGCGTCCCGGAGATCCAGGCCGTGATCAGCCAGGAGAGGCCACGGGCCCGTCTCGCCCCAGGCTGAATTACACAGACAAATTGGGTATTGTTCCCCCCGCCATTTTCACGGGGGGATCCATGAAGCTGACGACCACGTTCGCGGTGTGGGCGGCACTGTCCGGTGCAGCCATCGCCCAATTGCCGGCCACGGTGCGCTCGCCGGATACACGCATCTCGGTCACGCTGGCGCAGAACGGCGAGGGGCAGCTCGTGTACTCGATCGTGCGCAACGGCGAGACGGTGGTGACGCCTTCGCGACTGCGGGTGCGGCTCGCGGAAGGCGACATCAGTGCGCTCGACGTGCGCACGGTGAATCCGCGCAGCGTCGACCAGGTACGCAAGCTGGTCGCGACCAAGGCCTCGCAGGCGCGTGATCGGTTCAACGAGCTCACCGTCACCGGCATGCCGCGCTCGCGCGCCATGAGCTCGCTGCAGTGGATTTTCCGGGTGTACGACGACGGCGTGGCCTTCCGCTTCCACGTGCCGGGTGATGCCGGATTGAAAACACTCGCGGTCCGCAACGAGGACACCGAGATCATGTTCGGCGCCGACTATCCCTGCCATGGTTTCAACGTGTGGCGCGTCGACAGCAGCCACGAGGGTGAGTTCGATCCGGTGCGCTCGAAATACATCCGCGAGCAGACCAACTACGATCTGCCGCTGGTGTGCCGCACGGGCAAGAACGCGTTCGCGATCGGCGAAGCGGACCTGGCGGATTACGGCGGGTTGTACCTGAGCGGGCAGGGCAGCGGCCTGCCGGGAGTGCAGACGCGCGTGTCGCGTCGCCTCGACGACAAGTCGCTGATCGCGCGCGCCGCGGTCGGCGCTGCGGGCGCGAATTCGCCGTGGCGCGTGATCATGCTCGGCGATCGGCTCGGGGCGCTGATCGAGTCCAACCTCATCGGCAACCTGAACCCCGATCCATCGTTCGACACCGCGTGGATCAAGCCCGGCAAGACGGCCTGGGACTGGTGGTCGGGCCCGTACCTGCCGCCACCCGACAAGGGCGGCACCGACATGCCGACCATCAGGAAGTACATCGATTTCGCCGGCAGATCCGGCTTCGAATACATGATGATCGACGAGGGCTGGTGCCTGAACTCGGGCCACGGCGGCAGTGCGCCTGGCGACGCGGACGTCACGCGCGCCAAGGCGGACATCGACATGCCGGCGCTCGTGGCCTACGCCGCGAAGAAGAAGGTGCGGCTGTGGCTGTGGGTGCAGTGGTCGCTGCTCGACCGGCAGATGGACGCGGCGCTGACGCAGTACCAGAAGTGGGGCATCGCCGGCATCAAGGTCGACTTCATGGACCGCAACGACCAGCAGATGGTCGACTACTACCACAGGCTCATGGCAAAGGCGGCGGATCACCAGCTGCTGGTCGACATGCACGGCGCCTATCCACCCGCGGGGCTCAACCGCACCTGGCCCAACTACCTCACGCAGGAAGGCATCATGGGTGCCGAGTACAACAAGTGGAGCCGGCGCGTGACGGCCACGCACAACGTGAGCCTGGCATTCACGCGCATGTTGTTGGGCCCGATGGACTACACGCCGGGTGGATTCCGCAACTCCACGCCGGAAACCTTCCAGGTGATCAACAGCCCGCCGCAGGTGCAGACCACGCGCGGGCACGGGCTCGGCATGTTCGTGGTCTTCGAGAGCCCGTTCCAGATGGTGGCCGACAGCCCCGACGTGTACGAAAACGCGGCGGGTTTCGACTTCGTGAAGGCCGTGCCCACGGTGTGGGACGAGACGCGTTTCCTCGACGGCGAGATCGACGACTTCGTGGCCGTCGCGCGTCGCAAGGGCAAGGACTGGTACATCGGCGTCATGGGCACCGAGGAAGCGCGCCAGGTCTCCTTGCCGCTGGCGTTCCTGGGCGATGCGAAGTTCAAGGCGAAGGTCTACGAGGACGGGGCGACGCCGACCACGCTCAACGAGAGCACGCGCGACGTGACGAAGGCGGATACCCTGACGCTGAAGCTCGCGCCCTCGGGCGGCGCGGCGGTGCAACTACTGTCTTCGCGCTGACACGACGAGGCCGCGCACGTCCGCGCCGGCTTCCTTCCTTAAGACGCCGGGTTCGATCTGCAGCACGTCGAACCCGGCGCCCGTGAGGCATGTCCGGACGTAACCTTCGGCATGGGTGTAGCGGCCGTGGCTCTGCAGGCGGAAATTCTGCGCCGAGCCGGCGGGTTCCGCTTCGACGGTGAAGGTGAGGGTTCCGCCGGGCAGCAAAGCGTCGTGGGCGGCGGCCAAGGCTTCTTCGAGCGCACCGAAGTACACCAGCGTATCCGCGGAGATCACCACGTCGTATGCCGCCGGATGCGCGCGCATGAAGGCCACCAGCTCGCCCTCGTGCAGTTCGTCGTAGACCTGGCGCTCGCGCGCCTTGGCGAGCATGCCTGGCGACAGGTCGACCCCCACGAGGCGACGCGCCTTCGGACGCAGCAACGGTCCGCAGAGTCCGGTGCCGCAGCCCGCGTCGAGGATCGAGAGCTTGCCTTCCACATACGCGGGGATCGTGGCCAGCGTCGCAATCAGCAGCTGCGGCGCCGCGTATTCGAGACTCGCGAGACCCTTGTCGAAGGTGTCTGCGGCGCGGTCGAACATGGACACCACGAAGGCATCATCGGCGCGCTCGGGCTGCTGGGTGGCCGAGGCCGCTGCCATGTGGCGCGCGATCGGGTTGCCAGGATCGAGCTCGTGCCAGCGGCGAAAGGCTTCGGTCGCGAGCGCGGTCCTGCCCATGCGCTGGTAGAGCGCCGCGAGCATTTCATGCGCGGGCGCGAAGTGCGGCTGCAGCTGCACGGTGCGCTGGAACGCTTCGACCGCTTCTTCATTGCGCTGCTGCCGCTGCAGCAGGCGCCCGAGATTGAACCAGGCCGTGCCGAAATCCGGTTTCAGATTCGTCGCATGACGATAGGCAAACTCGGTGGCGTGGTGCTCCGGCGTAGCCCAGAGCAGGTTGCCCAGGCTGTTCCAGGCATGGGCATCACGCGGCGCCATCTTGAGCGCGCGCTTGAGCAGCTCGATGGCTTCGTCGCGGCGGCCCTGGGTCATGCGCAACACGCCCAGGTAGTGCAATGCCTCGGCGTCATTCGGGTTGCCCGCCAGGAGCTCGTGGTAGATGGACTCGGCTTCGGCCAGGCGGCCGCGCTGGTGATGCTCCATCGCTTCGCGGATGCGGGACGCCATCGCGGGATCAGGCCGTGCCGGTCTGGTCACCGCCACGCTTGGTGCCGAGCGCCTCGCCGAGCGCGACCACGAGCGGCTTCATGAACCACGAGTGCTCGGGGCTCGATGACACTTCGAAACCATGCGCGCGAATGGCCTCGGCGACGATGGGGCCGACGGCCGCGATCAGCGTTCGCGACAGGGCGCGCCGTACCAGCGGTGTCGGGTGCTGGGTCATGAGTCGTTCGATCTGCAGCTTGCTGGTGAACGCGATCGCGTCCACCTCGCCCGCGGCCATGCGCTCGAGCAGCGCCTGCACGGTCGCGTCGTCGGCGGCATTGCCGTAGACATACGGCGCGACGGTGGTGATCTCGGCATTGCGCTCGCGCAGGAAACGCATCAGCGCGAGATTCGGATCGTTGCCATAGAGCTGCACGGCCACGCGCCGCCGCGCGAGCTCGTGGGTCGACAACGCACGGATGACACCCTCGGTGGTGGGTTCGGTGGCCTCGATGTTGGGCCGCAGGCCGAGCGCGCGCAGCGCGCGGGCCGGCTTCGGGCCGCGCGTGATGGTGCGCAGCCTGCCGAGTCCTTCGACGAAGCGCGGCTTCAATGCCGGATCGTATTTCTCGATGCAGCCCAGGATGCGCGTGAGCCCTTCACCCGTGATCAGGATGAAGTCGTCGAACCCGCCGTCGGCGAGTTTCACGGCGAACGCCAGCACCTGTGCGCTGTGCGGGGAGTCGTAGATAGTCACGAGCGGACAACGCAACACCTCGGCGCCGCGGCGCTCGAGCAACGCGCTGAGCACTTCCAGCTCGCGCATTTCAGGCACCGCGATCCGCTTGCCTTTCAGGTTCCAGTCGATCATCGGGGGCGAACCATATCACCCGCGGCACTCGCGCGGTGAACGCTCGAAAGGTCCGCGAAATCCTGCACCGGATCGAACACGCCGGTGCACCCCCACGCTGCATCTCGGTGCAACCGGTGCGAACCGGGCGCCCCCGCGCGAAAAACACGGCGAATACCGGCTGGCATGGTGATTGCTTTCGCAAGTCGGTCACATGGGAGGAACGGATCGATGAGACCGATGGCAATGGCTTTGCTGGCGCTCGCCTCGTGCGGCCCGGTGCTGGCAGACGAGCCGGGCCCGCTCGCGAGCGCGATCCGTGCCACCAAGCCGATCTTCGACGCACGACTGCGCACCGAGGACGTGGACCAGGCCGGCCTCGCCGACGACGCCAACGCCACCACGCTGCGTGCGCACCTGGGTTTCGAAACCGGCAAGGCCTGGAACACCTCGTTGTTAGTCGAGGGTGAGGCCGTGGTGCCATTCGAGGACGACTACCGCCCCGATCCGCTGGTACCCGAGAAGGTGACTTATCCCGTGGTGCCGGACCCCGAGACCTACGAGGTCAACCGCTTCCAGCTGGTGAATACCAGCATTCCCGGCACGACGCTCACGCTGGGCCGGCAGCGCATCCTGCTGGATGACCAGCGCTTCGTGGGCAACGTCGGCTGGCGCCAGAACGAGCAGACGTTCGATGCGCTGCGCATCGTGAACAAGAGCATCAGGAACCTGGTGCTCGATGCCACCTACCTGAATCGCGTGAACCGCGTGTTCGGCCACGACTCGCCGCAAGGCACCTACGAAGGCGACAGCGCGTTGCTGAACGCCAGCTACCAGACCGGGTTCGGAAAGCTCACGGGCTTCGGCTACCTGCTGCAGTTCGACAGCATCGCCGGCGTGCCGGCCGCGGTCCGCGATTCCTCCTCGACATATGGGCTGCGGTTCGCCGGTGAGAAGCCGCTGGGCAGGATCAAGCTGGGATATCTCGCCTCCTGGGCCACGCAGACGGATGCGGGCGACAACCCGCTGGATTTCTCCCTCGACTACCAGGCCGCGGAGCTCAGCGCGAGTTACCAGCAGCTGGGCCTCGGGGTTGGCATCGAGATCCTCGAGGGCAACGGCGCCAAGGGATTCACCACGCCGCTCGCGACGCTGCACAAGTTCCAGGGCTGGGCCGACAAGTTCCTGACCACGCCGGCCAACGGCATCGAGGACGCGTACGTCAACGCGACGGTGAATCTCAAGGCCGTGGGCGGTCTCGAGACGCTGGGCTTCGTGCTCGGCTACCACGACTACGAGGCCGAACGCATCGCGGCCGACTATGGCTCCGAGGTCAACGTATCGGTGGCGGCGAAACTGCAGAAGCTCAACGTGATGCTCAAGTACGCCGACTTCCGGGAGGGAGTGCTCGCGAGCGCGCGCGACACCGCGAAGTTCTGGCTGCAGGCCGAATTTGTCTGGTAACCACTAACTACGAGGATTGATCGATGTCCTACCTGGCTCCTTCCGAATTCGTGACCAAGATGGTCGACGCCGGCGAATCGAAGATCTTCATGTCGACGCGCGACATCATGATCCGCGCGGCGATGGCCGGCGCGATCCTCGCGCTGGGCGCGGTGTTCGCCGTCATGGTCACGCAGCAGACGGGTTACCCCATCATCGGCGCGATCCTGTTTCCGGCCGGCTTCGTGGTGCTCTACCTGCTGGGCTTCGACCTGGTCACGGGCGTCTTCGTGCTCACGCCGCTCGCGCTGCTGGACAAGCGACCGGGGGTGACGCTCGGTGGCATGTTCCGCAGCTGGGGACTCACCTTCGTCGGCAACTTCATCGGCGCATTCACCGTGGCGACGCTCATGGCGACGGTGTTCACCTTCGGCTTCACGTCGGATCCGAACCCGATCGGGCAGACCATCGCGCACATTGGTGAATCGCGCACCATCGGTTACCAGGAGCACGGCTGGGGAGGCATGGCCACGCTCTTCATCCGCGCCATGCTCTGCAACTGGATGGTGTCGACCGGCGTGGTCGGCGCGATGCTCTCCACGTCGGTGAGCGGCAAGGTGCTCGCCATGTGGTTCCCGATCATGATCTTCTTCGCGATGACCTTCGAACACTCGGTGGTCAACATGTTCCTGTTCCCCTCGGGCATCCTCATGGGTGCGCATTTCAACTGGGCTGACTACCTCATGTGGAACGAGATCCCGACCATCCTCGGCAACATCGTGGGCGGCATTGCGTTCACCGGCCTCACGTTGTATTCGACGCACGTGAAGACGGCCCCGAAGCGGCAGTTGCGGGCCGTGGCCTGATGCGCTGACCCGTCCGGCGGCTTCGGCGAGCGTTCTGGATAGAATGCGTCGCCGAGGTCGCCCGTCACGCCATGTCCCCCCAACTCCGAGTCTCGCTCGGGCAGCATTCCGACAAGGGCCGCAAGGAGATCAACCAGGATTTCCACGGCGCCTGCGTTCCGGAAGAGCCGCAGTTATCCGCCAAGGGCGTCGCGCTCGCGCTGGCCGATGGCATCAGCAGCAGCGCCGTGAGCCAGCATGCGAGCCAGGCCGCGGTGCGCGGCTTCCTCGAGGATTACTACTGCACGTCGCCCGCGTGGTCGGTGAAGAAATCCGCGCAGCGCGTGCTCATGGCGGTCAACTCCTGGCTGCACTCGCAGACGCGGCAGAGCCCCGAGCCGCACGAGAAGGATCGGGGCTACGTCTGCACCTTCAGCGCGCTGGTGATGAAGTCGACCACTGCGCACCTGTTCCACGCGGGTGATGCGCGCATCTACCGGCTGCGTGAAGGCACGCTCGAGCAGCTCACGCAGGATCACCGCCTGTGGGTGTCGCAGGAGCAGAGTTACCTGAGCCGCGCGCTCGGCGTCACCGCGCATCTCGAGGTCGATTACCAGTTCACGCGTCTCGACGCGGGCGACGTGTTCGTGATCGCCACCGACGGCGTGCACCAGTTCGTCAGCGAACGCTTCATGATCAACACGGTCGGCGATCTATCGGCCGACCTCGATGCCGCGGCGCGCGCCATCGTGGCCGAGGCTCTCGAACGCGGCAGCCATGACAATCTCACCGTGCTGCTGGCGCGAGTGGACGCGCTGCCGGAGCGCGAGGTCAGCGAGGTGTTGCGGCAGCAGACCGAGCTGCCTCCGCCACCGCCGCTCGCGCCGCGCATGGAGATCGATGGCTACGCGATCGTGCGCGAGTTGCACGCCAGCGCGCGCAGCCACGTGTTCCTGGCCACGGACCGGGAAAACGGCGCAGCCGTGGTGTTGAAGACGCTGTCCACCGAGATGCGCGAGGACGGCGCGCATCTCGAGCGCTTCCTCATGGAGGACTGGGTCGCGCAGCGCATCAGCAACGCGCACGTGATGCGCGCCGCGGGTCGCGGGCGCAAGCGCAACTATCTATACACGGTCGCCGAGTTCGTCGACGGCCAGACGCTGCACCAGTGGATCATCGACCATCCGAAGCCGCCGCTCGAAACCGTGCGCCGCATCGTGGAGCAGATCGCGACCGGGCTGCTGGCCTTCCATCGGCTCGACATGCTGCACCAGGATCTGCGGCCGCAGAACGTCATGATCGACCGCACGGGCACCGCGAAGATCATCGATTTCGGATCGACACGCGTCGCGGGCATCTCCGAGAACGCGTCGCCGCTGTCGCAGGGCGAGCTGCTCGGCACCGTGCAGTACATGGCGCCGGAGTACCTGCTCGGCGAAGGTGGAGACGAACGCTCGGATCTCTATTCACTGGGCGTGATCTGCTACCAGATGCTGAGCGGCCGGCTGCCCTATGGCGCGGACGTCGCGCGTGCGCGCACGCGCTCGGCGCAACGGCAGCTGCACTACCAGAGCGTGCTCGCCGACGATCACGAAATTCCCGCGTGGATCGACGAGGTGCTGCGCAAGGCGGTGCACCCGGATCCCTTGCGCCGCTACGCGGAGTTGTCGGAATTCATCTACGACCTGCGGCATCCGAACGCCACCTACATCAGCCGCACGCGCGCGCCACTGCTGGAACGCAACCCGGTGGCATTCTGGCGCGGCCTCGCGCTGATCCTCGCGGCGGCACTGGTGCTGGCGCTGGTGTTCTAGGTGTCAGATCCGCGCCCCCGCGATGCCCACCGCACCCCAGGTCGTGCGCCAGCGGCGCTTGATGCTGCTGAGTCCGATGAGCGCCAGCACGGCGAGCGAGGCAAAACCCAGCAGTCCGGCCTGGTAGGTGCCGCTGAGCTGCTTCGAAAGTCCGAGGCTCGAGGCGAGGAAGAAGCCACCGACGCCTCCGGTCATGCCGACGAGTCCGGTCATCACGCCGATCTCGTGACGGAAGCGCTGCGGCACCAGCTGGAACACCGAGCCGTTGCCCATGCCGAAGGCCAGCATCGCGCAGGCGAACAGCGCCAGTGCCGTGTAGACGCTGGCCGGGTGGAAACTCACGAACACCAGCGCGCAGGCCGCGATGCCGTACATCCAGCTCAGCGTGCGGATGCCGCCGATGCGGTCGGCCAGCGCGCCGCCGATGGGCCGCACCAGCGAGCCGCAGAACACGCAGGCGGCCGTGAAGTACCCCGCCGTGACGGCGTTGAGCCCGTAGTCGGTGTTGAAGTAGATAGCCAGCGACGAGGCGAGGCCGACGAAGCCGCCGAAGGTCACCGCGTAGAAGAACATGAACCACCAGGCGTCACCCATGCGCAGCACCGCGAGGTACTCGTGGAGTTTCCTGGCTGGTGGCGTGTTGGGGCTGTCCTTGGCGGCGAACAGGTAGACGAGGAATGCCGCGGTGAGTGGCAGCACCGCGAGCCCCAGCACGTTGTTCCAGCCCACCAGCACCGCGAGGCTGGGCGCGAACAGGGAAGCGAACACCGTGCCCGAGTTGCCGGCGCCGGCGATGCCGAGCGCGGTGCCCTGGTACTGCGGCGGATACCAGCGCGAGGCCAGCGGCAATGCCACCGCGAACGACGCGCCCGCGACGCCGAGCACCAGTCCCACCGTGAGTGCGCCGGCGTAGGTCTTCACGCCCACGAACCACGCGGTGGCCAGGCCGCAGATCACGATGACCTGCCCGATGATGCCTGCGCGTCGCGGCTTCAGCTTGTCGACGAGCACGCCGAACACGACGCGCAACAGCGCGCCCGCCAGCACCGGCAGCGCGACCATGAATCCCTTTTGCGCGGGCTCGAGGCCGAGCTCGGCCGACATCTGCACGGCGAGCGCGCCGAGCAGCACCCAGACCATGAAGCTCATGTCAAAGTAGAAGAAGGCCGCGAGCAGGGTCGGCAGGTGTCCAGCTTTCAGGAAGTCACGATTGATCACGTCGTTCCTCGGTGCGTGTGAAGGTCATGCCTGATATGCAAGGAGCGGACCACGCTGCGCACGGCACGCTGCAGGCCGGTGTCGGCTGCGCGACGCACCGCGGCGGCCGCGAGGAAAACCAGGATTACGTTGCCTGTCATGTCGGCTCCGGCGGCAATGGCCTAGCTATCGACCTGGTCGCGGCACTCGCCGATGGCATGGGAGGCGCCAGGGGAGGCCGCGTGGCGGCCGAAATGGCCGTGCGCGGCTTCATCGAGGCTTGTTTGGGGCAGCCGGCGGCCGCCGGTGTCGCGCGCGTCGGCGCGCGCGCCGCGAATTCCGTGAATCGCTGGATACACGCGCTCGGCAGTTCCGACCCTGCGCTGAATGGCATGGCGTGCACGCTGAGTGCACTGGTGGTGTGCGGCAGGGGTACCCACCTGGTCCATGTTGGGGATTCGCGCGTGTACCGCATGCGCGAAGGCGAGCTCGACCTGCTCACCACCGATCACACGCTCGGCGCGCCCGGTACTTCGCATGCGCTGACGCGCGCGGTCGGCGCGCAGGACAGCCTGCGCGTCGATCTCGTCAAGGAATCGCTGCAGCTGCACGATCGTTACGTGTTGTGCAGCGATGGCGTGCACGGCGCCTTGTCGAAACGCGAGATCCACGCGGTGCTGGCCAAACGCGCCGCGCCCGGGGAGACGGCGCGCGAGCTGGTCGATCGCGCCGTGGCGGGTGCGGATGCGGACAACGCCACCGCGCTGGTGCTCGACATCCTCGCACTGCCGTCGGCGCAGTTCGCCGATCTCAGGCTCGCGGTCGCGGACCAGCCGCTGCGCGTGCCACCCGCGAGCGGCGCGGTCATCGACGATTACGCGTTGGGTGAAATGCTCGCCGACGGGCAGTACATGCGCGTGTTCCGCGCGCGCGACCTGCGCGAGCAACGCGAGGTCGTGCTCAAGTTCCCGAAGTCGCGTCCGGGCCTCGACGCGCACCTGCGTGCCGCGTTGCTGCGCGAGGTGTGGATCGCCGGGCACGTGCGCAGTCCCTTCGTCACCGAGTCGCTGGATCCGGCCGTCGAGCGGCGCAGCTGCCTGTACGGCGTGTTGCCTTTCTACGCGGGCGAGACACTCGAGCGACGACTGTCGCGCCGGCCGCAGGTGACGCTCGCCGGCGGACTCGAGGTGGCGCTCAAGCTCGCCAAGGCAGTCGCGGCCCTGCACCGGGCCGGCATCATCCATCGCGACATCAAGCCGGACAACGTGATGCTCGAGCCGGGCGGCGGACTCAAGCTCATCGATCTCGGCGTCGCGCGATTGCGGCAGTTCGAGGAGGAGGGTGCCGTCGAAGCGCCCGGCACGCCGAGCTACATGGCGCCCGAATTGTTCGCCGGCGCCACGGCCGACGAGAGCTCGGACCTGTTCGCGCTCGGGGTCACCGTGTATCGCATGTTCACGGGCGGCGCCTATCCCTACGGGGAAGTGGAAGCCTTTTCGACACCGCGCTTCGGCAAGGCCGTGTCGCTCGCACGCGAACGGCCGGACCTGCCGGCCTGGCTGGATCGCGCCATCGCGCGGGCCATCGCGCTCGACCGGCGCGACCGGTACACCGATGCGGTCGAGTTCGCGTTCGAGCTCGAACACGGTTCGCTGCGCGCAGTGCCGCATGCCGTGCAACGCCCGTCGTTGTACGACCGCAATCCCACGGCCTTCTGGCAGATGGTGTCGGCGCTGCTGCTGGTGGCGTTGCTGGTGACGCTCGCCACGGCGGCGGAAGTGGTGCCGGGGAGGGGTTCTCGTGGTTACGAACCGCCTTCGCTCCGAATGAGCGGTGATGGGTCATAACCACGAGAACCCCTCCCCGGCACCACTCCTCTTCGCTCTTGGGCGAATGCCAATGCCGAAGGCGCGCTAGGCTTCACCATCGCTGGCTCCCCGGGGAGCTCTCATGCCGACGCCCACAGCCGCTCGCGGCTTTCCGCTGCCGAGCTCTCTCACGGTCGTACCGGGCACGGAGGTCGCGCAGGCGGCCTACCCGTACTACATGCAGTTCACGCGCGAAGACGACGCGCGCTTCTGGTTCTACAACTCCATGCATTTCCCCGAGCCCATGTCGGCCTTCGACATGGTGACTGCGGAAGCTGCGTATTGCGCACTCGGCGCGGCCAATACCCGCGTGCATTGCCTGCCGACCACGCTCGGCATCGACTACCGTATCCTCAACGGCCGCGTGTACATCGGCGGCAACGGCGTCACCGACCCGGCCGAAATCGCGCGCCGCACGGAGGAGTTCAAGCAGCGCGCGTTCTACTACTACGAGAACTGGGAGCGGCTGTACACGCAGTGGCGCGAGAAGATGCTGGCGCTGATCCGCGATGCCAACGCGTTGCCGAGGGTGACGCTGCCGGAGTTCGAGCCACTAGAGCACGTGCACGCCGGCCGCGGCATCGCCTCGAACCACTATCTACTCGAGATCTACCAGAAGACGCTCGAGGGATACTTCCGGATGTGGCACCACCACTTCGAGTTCCTGCTGCTGGGCTACGGCGCCTATCTCACGTTCTTCGCATTCTGCAAGAAGGCCTTCCCCGAAATCAGTGACCAGACCGTGGCGCGCATGGTGGCCGGCATCGATGCCGAGATCTTCCGTCCCGACGAAGAAGTCCGCCGGCTCGCGCGGCGCGCCGTCGAGCTCGGCGTGCACGAGCAGTTCACGGAAGGGGCGCGTGCGCACGACGTCATCGCGTCGCTGGAAAAGGCCGGCGCGCCGGGCCGCCAGTGGCTCGCCGAGCTCGCGGCCTCACGCGATCCCTGGTTCAACATCAACGTGGGTGACGGCTTCTACCACTACCACCGCTCGTGGAACGATGATCTGTCGATGCCGTTCGCGGGTATCCCGGGCTACATCCGCCGCCTGCAGGCCGGTGAATCGCTGGAGCGGCCGGTCGAGAAACTGCAGGCCGAGCGGCGGCAGCTCATCGCCGACTATCGCGAGTTGTTGGCCACCGACGAGGAGCGTGGCGCCTACGACCAGATGATCACGCTGGCGCACCGCGTGTTCCCGTACGTGGAGGGTCACAAGTTCTACTGCGAGCACTGGTACACCAATCTCTTCTTCAACAAGATCCGCGAGTTCGGCGCCTTGCTCGCGCAGCACGGCTTCTTCGCCGATGCCGAGGACGTGTTCCAGCTCACCCACTTCGAGCTCGAGTCCGCCATCGTCGACCTGATGACTTCGTGGTCCACGGGTTCCGCCCCGCGCGGGCCCACGCATTGGCCCGCCAAGGTGGCCGAGCGGCGCGCGGCGCTCAAGGCCTGGGCCGCAGTCGAGACGCCGCCCGCGCTCGGGCCCGTGCCGGACATCATCGATGACCCCGCCATCGTCATGTTGTGGGGCATCACGCGCGAGAGCCTCGATACGTGGCTGGCCGCCGGGAAAAGTGGTGATACGCACGAGATTCGCGGCTTTGCGGCATCGCGCGGCGTGGCGGAAGGTACGGCACGCGTGGTGCGCAGCGTCGAGGAAATCTCGCGCCTCAAGCCGGGCGACATCCTGGTCTGCCAGGTCACGAACCCGACCTGGGCGCCTATCTTCCAGAAGATCGCGGGTGCGGTGTCGGACATCGGCGGTTCGATGAGCCACGCGGCCATCGTCGCGCGGGAATACGGATTGCCCGCGGTCGTGGGCACGGGCAGCGCCACGTCCCGCATCAAGGACGGGCAGCGCATCCGAGTCGATGGCGGTCGCGGCGTCGTCACGATTCTTCAATGAGGGACAGATACCGGAGGTGATGTATGTCGGCCGTTCACATGCCCGGAATCACGGCGCCACCGTCGACCGCCTACAAGATCGTCGACGTCGCGGAAAATTACCGCGATGTCATCCAGCGCCACGGCATTCCCGGTACTTTCGTCGGGCCATCGATGGAGGAGAGCCCGTGGATCCCGTTCGGCGACAAGGCGGCCATCCGCCACCTGGCCTTCGATCCGCGCCACAACACCTTCGGCAACATCCTGTGGATCAAGAAGGCCGGGGTCGTGGGCACGCACAAGCATCGCGGCACCGTGGTCATGGTGTGCCTCGAGGGCAGCGCGCGATACCTCGAGTACGACTGGGTCGCGAAACCCGGCGACTTCATCTACGAGACGCCGGGTCTCGTGCACACGCTGGTCACCGATCATCCCGAGGGCGTGAAACTCTTTGGCTGGTTGCAGGGTCCGATCGAGTTCTACGATGAGAACGGCGGATTCATCGAGACCCTCGACGTCTGGTGGTTCATCAACCACTACGAGACCTATTGTCGCGAGCACGGCATCCCGATCAACCAGCAGCTCTATATCTGAACCCGTGGCACCGGTCGGCGTCATCGGCTGGTTCGAAGACATCGGCTTGCGGGATCGCGCGGAAGTGGGCGGCAAGGGTGGCAGCCTCGGCGAGCTCACGCGCGCCGGCATCGCGGTTCCCCCGGGCTTCGTGGTGCGCACCCGCGCCTTCGAGCAGTTCATCGGAAGTCTCGAGGAAGAGTCCCCGGTACGCGCACGCGTCGAGGCGCTGCGCGCCGACGACCTCGACGGCATCCGCGCCTGCGCCGCCGACTTGCGCGCCCGCGTGTGCGCGGCACCGCTGCCGCCCGCACTGGCCGCCGAGCTAACTACCACGCACGCCTCGTTGCGCGACCGCGCCGGCCAGCCCGACGTCGCGGTGCGCTCCTCGGCCACCACCGAGGACGCCAGCGACGCGAGCTTCGCCGGTTTGCAGGACACCTACTTGTGGGTTGCTGACGCTCAACGCATGTTGGAGCGCCTGCGCGCGTGTTGGGCGAGCCTGTACTCCGTGGAGTCGATCAGCTACCGGCGCCATCGGGGCATTGCCGAACGCGATGTCGCCATGGCCGTGGTGGTGCAGGCGATGGTGGATTCGCGCGCGGCGGGCGTCATGTTCACGAGAAGCCCGACGACCGGCGACCGCTCGGTGGTCACCATCGAAGGCGCCTGGGGCCTGGGTTCCGCGGTGGTCGGTGGTGAGGTGACGCCGGACCGCTGGGTGCTGGGCAAGATCACCGGCGAGATCAGCGTGCGGGAAATTTCCGACAAACACATCGAGCACCGTCGCGCGCGCGTGGGCGGCGTCGAAACCGTGGAGGTCGAGGTCGCGCGGCGCCGCGAACCCTGCCTCGCGGATGCGCAGCTCGAGCAGCTGCGGCAGGTTGCGCGGCAGGTGGAGCGCCATTACGGCTGTGCCCAGGACATCGAGTGGGCTATCGATGCGCGCGGCCAGCTCCTGCTGCTGCAGAGCCGGCCCGAGACCGTCTGGTCGTCGAAGGAATCCGCGCCCACGGCGCGCGCCAGCGCCGATCCGCTCTCGCACGTCATGTCGATCTTCGGAGGCCGGCGATGACGCTGACCGCCCGCGACGTCGCCGAAATCACGCGGCTGCTCGAAGAGTCGAGCTTCGACGAGCTCGAGCTCGAGATCGACGGCCTCAAGATCCACCTGCGCCGAAATGGGGACATTCCCCGTTTCCTGGCAAAAGGGGACAGACCTCAAACTCAAGTTGCCTCGCCCGAGGACTCGGGCGCACGCCTCATCGCCGCGCCCCCCGGGATCCCGCCCGCCAACCCGCGTGCGCCCATCGATCCCCACCTCACGCCCGTCAGTGCACCTTTGTTAGGCACTTTCTACCGCGCGCCGAAGCCCGGCGCGCCGCCGTTCGTCGAGGTCGGCGCGAGCGTCGAGCCCGAGACGGTCATCGGCATCATCGAAGTCATGAAACTCATGAACGCCGTGCGCGCCGGCGCGCGCGGCGTGGTGCGCGAGATCCGCGCGCGCGACGGCACGCTGGTGGAATACGGTGAGACCTTGCTGCTCATCGACGCCCGGGAGTCGCGTTGAGCATCCGCCGCATCCTGGTGGCGAATCGTGGCGAAATCGCCGCGCGCATCGTGCGGACCTGCCGCAAGCTCGACATCGAAACCGTGCTCGCGGCTTCCGAGGCGGACCGCGACTCGCTGCCCGCGCGACTCGCGACGCGCACGGTGTGCATCGGGCCCGCGCATCCCACGGCCAGCTATCTCAAGCCCGAGCTGCAGGTCCAGGCCGCGCTCGGCACGGGTTGTGATGCCATCCACCCGGGGTACGGCTTCCTGTCCGAGCGCGCGGCCTTCGCGCGGCTCTGCGAGCAGCACGGCGTGACCTTCATCGGGCCCACCGCCGATCAGCTCGCGATCGCCGGCGACAAACTCGCGGCACGCGCCGCGGCCCAGGCCGTCGATGTGCCGCTGGCGCCGGGCGGTGAGGCGCCCTCGCGCGACGTGGCGCGCGAGCTCGCCATGCGCATCGGCATGCCGCTGCTCGTGAAGGCGGCCGGCGGCGGTGGTGGTCGCGGCATGAAACTCATCGAGCGCGCCGAGGATCTCGACGGCGCGCTCGAGCTGGCCGCGGCTGAAGCCGGCGCGGCCTTCGGCGATGCGCGCGTGTACCTCGAGCGCTTCGTGACGCGCGCGCGGCACGTCGAGGTGCAGGTGCTCGGCGACGGCGCGGGCAACATCGTCCACCTCGGCGAGCGCGATTGTTCGGTTCAGCGCCGCTACCAGAAGATCATCGAGGAGACGCCGGCGCCCGGCATCCCCGACACGCTGCGTTCACGGCTGCACGACGCCGCGCTGCGTTTCGCCGCGCGCCTGCGTTATCGCGGCGCGGGCACGGTCGAGTTCCTGGTCGACGTCGAACGCGACGAGTTCTATTTCCTCGAGATGAATGCGCGCATCCAGGTCGAGCACCCGGTCACCGAGGCGGTGAGCGGCGTGGACATCGTGGCCGCGCAGGTGGCCATCGCCTCGGGCGGCGGCCTGCGACTGGTGCGTGGCGAAGCCTGGCGCGATGGCTGCGCCATCGAGTGCCGCATCAATGCCGAGGACCCGGCGCGTGATTTCGCGCCGAGCCCCGGCACCGTGCGCTCGGTGCGCTGGCCCGACGGCGAGGGCATCCGCGTCGATACCCACATCGAGTCCGGCGCACGCGTGCCGCCGTATTACGACTCGCTGCTCGGCAAGATCATCGCGCACGGCCGCGACCGCGCGCAGGCGCTCGCACGATTGCGCGCCGCCATTGCCGTGACGCGCATCGAGGGCATCGCCACCAACCTGGCGCTGCACGCCGAAATCCTCGCCGATCCCGAGTTCATGGCGGGCGGCGTCGACACCGGTTATCTGGCGCGCGTGCTGGGCAAGCGGCCGGCGCGCGTCGCGGTGGCACAACATGGCTGAGGTGCGGCTGGTCGAGACCTCGCTGCGCGATGGCAACCAGTGCCTGTGGAGCGCGCTCGGCATCGACACCGCGCGCACGCTGAGCATCGCGCCCGTCATGGACCGTGTCGGCTTCAAGGCCATCGACTTCACCACCTCCACGCACATGGGCGTGGCGGTGCGTTACAAGCGTGAATGTCCCTGGGAGCGAATTCGTCTCATGGCCGCGGCCACGCCGAACACGCCGCTGCAGTTCATGGGCACGGGCTTCCGCTTCATCTCGTGGGAAACCGCGAGCCCGGAATTCATGTCGCTCGCGTACCGCGTGCTCGCGAACCATGGCATCCGCCGCTTCTGTCTCGCAGACCCGATGAACGATGCGGCCGCCAATGTCGCGAACGCGCGCCTCGTGAAACAGGCCGGCGGCGAGTTCGTGATCGCAGCGCTGGTGTTCACGCTGAGCCCGATCCACGACGATGCGCATTACGCGGCCGCCGCGCGCACGCTCGCGGCCTGTCCAGACATCGACGCCTTGTACATCAAGGATCCGGGCGGATTGCTGTCCCAGAAACGCGCGACCACGCTGATCCCCGCCATCCAGGCCGCGATCCATGCCGCCGGCGTGAACAAGCCGCTGGAGCTGCATTCCCACAACACCATCGGTCTCGCCGAGCACACCTACCTCGACGCGCCC
>DATEII010000169.1:0-9673 GCA_035279135.1 Steroidobacteraceae bacterium | reverse complement strand
CCTCGGGAGCCACATGAAAAACGCAGTCAATGTCGCCATCACCGGCGCCGCCGGCCAGATCGGATACGCCCTCGCCTTCCGCGTCGCCTCGGGCCAGATGCTGGGCGCGGATACTCCGGTCAACCTGCACCTGCTCGAGGTCACCCCGGCGCTGCCGCAGCTGGCGGGCGTGGTGATGGAGCTCAATGACTGCGCATTTCCGACGCTCAACAAGATCGTCGCCACGGACGATGCACGCGTGGCGTTCAAGGACTGCCAGGCGGCGCTGCTCGTCGGCGCGCGCCCGCGCGGCCCGGGCATGGAACGCAAGGACCTGCTGATGGCCAATGCGCAGATCTTCTCCGCGCAGGGCAAGGCGATGAACGAGGTCGCCGATCGCAATATCCGCGTGCTGGTGGTGGGTAATCCCGCCAACACCAACGCGATGATCGCGCGCGCCAATGCGAAGGACCTGAACCCGCGCAACTTCACCGCGATGACGCGGCTGGATCACAACCGCGCCGTGTCGCAGCTGGCCGAGAAGACCGGCGGCCACGTCACCAAGATCCGCAAGATGCTGATCTGGGGCAACCATTCCTCGACGCAGTACCCGGACATCAACTTCTGCCTGGTCGACGGCAAGCCCGCGCATTCGCTGGTGGATCGCAAGTGGTACGAAGAATCCTTCATCCCGACGGTGCAGCAGCGTGGCGCGGCCATCATCAAGGCGCGCGGCGCCTCGTCGGCCGCGTCGGCCGCATCCGCCGCCATCGACCACATGCGTGACTGGCATCTCGGCACCGCCGCGGACAATTTCATCAGCATGGCCGTACCGTCGGACGGCAGCTACGGCATCAAGGAAGGGGTGGTGTACTCGTACCCCGTCACCTGCGCGAACGGCGACTACAAGGTCGTGCAGGGCCTGGCCATCGACGAGTTCTCGCGCAAGCGCATGGATGCCACCGACAAGGAACTGCGCGAAGAGCGCGACGGCGTGCGCGAGCTGATCTGAGCCGCTAGGCGAGCTTCGCCGCGCGCAGCCCGATCGGCAGCCGGATCTCGACGATGGCGCCGTCCCCGGGCCATGCGCCCTGCAGCGAGGCGCGCAGCAGCGGCACCGGGTCGTCGCCACGGGCCTTGCGATAACGCGCGGTGGCGGACCAGCTGCTGACGTAACCCAGCACCTGCTCGAGATTCCAGCGCAGCGTCAGCCCGAACTCGGGATGCGGCAGCTCCTCGAACCCGAGTTCTTTCGGAAATGGCGGCAGCGTCGTGTAGTTAGACTCGATGTGGCGCCTCTCCGGCGGCCAGCAGGGCCCGACCACGCCGCTGTAGAACTCGAGGAAATGCCGGTCGAGCTCCGCATCCACGAATTGCGGCCGCGGCTAGTTCCACGCCGCGAGCACTGCCCCGGGACGTGCCACGCGCCGCGCTTCGACGTAGAAAGCCTCGACGTCGAACCAGTGCAGCGCCTGCGCGACCGTCACGAGGTCGACCGAGCCCGCGGGCAGGCCGGATCGCTCCGCCGGCGCCACCGAGTACTCCACGCGCGGATGCGTCTTCGCCGCAGCGATCTGCTCCGCGGCCACGTCGGTCGCGTGGACGATGGAAAAATGTTCGGCCAGCGCGGTGCTCGCCTGGCCGCTGCCGCAGCCGCAATCCCAGACGGCTTCCCGACCCGGTGAAACGCGCGCGAGCCACGCGAACAGCTCGGGCGGATATCCCGGCCGGAAGTTCGCGTACTCGCGCGCCACGGTGGTGAACAGTTCGGCATTCGACATGCCGGCATTTTCACGCAGGATGCGCCACGGACCCAAGTGCCGGGCGCCGGAACGCAGCGCGCGTCGCGAATGCGTGCAGCGCCACGACCACCGACACGATCACCAGGAACAACGGATACTCCCAGCCACCGCCGGCATTGCTGAACACCCAGCCGTTGCCGGAATGCGCCCAGAGCGCGCCGCCCAGGATCGGCACCAGCGCCAGCGCCACCCAGCCCGTGGCCACGTTGGCTAACAACAGCACGCCGCCCACGGCCTCGGCGGCGAATACCACGTAGGCCAGGCCCGACGGCAGCCCGATGGACGCGAAGTACCCGGCGGTACCGGCCAGGCCGTAGGTGAATAGTTTGAGGACGACGCTGTGCGTGAGGTACATGACGCCCAGCGAGATGCGCAGCAGCGTGGCCGCGGAGGTATTGCCGCGTTCGGCCAGGGTGGTTTCGAGTGAGGACATTTTTGGATCTCCCAGTGAATTCGCACGATTGCGATGGGGCGCATCCTCCGTGAGCAGCCTTGCAAACACATTGGCCATGTGGCAAACCGGGTTTGCATGGCTGCAAACCCCACGGGCGGCGCGATCCGCGTCGCCGACCTGCCGTTGATCCTCGCGCTGGTGCGCAAACGCACGCTGGCAGGGGCCGCCGAGCAGCTCGACGTCGACCTGTCCACGGTGTTCCGGCGGCTCAACGCGCTCGAGGCGCGCCTGCGCGTGCGGCTGTTCGACCGCTCCGCCCGCGGCTATCAACTCACGGCGGCCGGCGAACGCGCGGCCAGCGCCGCCGAGCGCGTGGAGACCGAGCTGCTGGCGCTGGATCGCGAGATCAGCGGACGCGACCAGCAGCTTTCGGGAGTCTTGCGCATCACCGCCTCGGAGACGCTCTCGCACGCGGTATTGCCCCGGCTGTTCGCGGCATTTCACGCCGTGCATCCACGCATCCAGCTGGTGCTGTCCATCGACAATCGCATGCTGGACCTGGCGAGGCGCGAGGCGGACGTCGCGCTGCGCGTGCAGCGGCCCGACGACGCGTCGTTGTTCGGGCGGCGCCTCACCGGCATCGCGTGGGCCTTCTACGGGCCGATGGACGGGGTCGCACTGCGCCGCGACGGGCGCTCGTATAACTTTTCGCGCCATGCCGTGATCGGCTGGGACGAGCCGGCGCGCATCGTGGCCAGTGACTGGGTCGCGCGCCACGTGCCCACGGACCGCATCGCGTACCGCAGCAACAGCCTCGTGAACCAGCTCATGGCGGTGCGCGCCGGTGTCGGCATCGCGCTGCTGCCGTGTTATCTCGCGGACCGCGATCCCGGGGTTCGCCGCATCTCGGGCGTTCTGCCGGACCTGGCCAGCGAGTTATGGATAGTCACGCACCAGGATCTCAAGAACACCGCACGCATCCGCGCCTTCCTGTCGGTGGTGGGTGACGCCATCGTCGCCGAGCGGCGCAACTTCGAAGGATTGACGTAGCGTCACCGAAGGCGGCGCCCGCCCAAAGTGGCTATAGTTTCGCCAACGCGAAACGAGGTTAAGTATGTTCGGCGCAACCCTGGTCATCCTTTGCCTGATCGCCGCCGCCTGGTACGTCGCCAAGGTCGGCACGATCTTCACGCTGGCGTTCATCGCCGCCGTGGTTTTCCTCGCCTACAAGCGCCTGCCGCTGATCGCCTTCACCGTGGTGTTCACGCTGCTGCTGGCCGCGTACACGCTGCTGCCCTGGCACGCGCCGCCCTCGGGAATCTGGAAGGGATTCCTGTGGCTCATGCTCGCGGCGTTGTGGCTGTTCAACGTCCGGCCGCTGCGCAAGGCGCTGATCTCGCGTCCCTTCCTCAAGGCGTACATGCGCCTGCTGCCGTCGATGTCGCAGACCGAGAAGGAAGCGCTCGAGGCCGGCACGGTGTGGTGGGACGGCGAACTGTTCACCGGCAAGCCCCGGTTCGAAAAGTTGTTAGCGAGCAAGGCGCCGCAGCTCACCGCCGAAGAACAGGCATTCCTCGACGGGCCCTGCGAGGAACTGTGCCGCATGTACGACGACTGGGACATCACGCACCGTCGCGCCGACATGCCGCCGAAGATCTGGGACTACCTCAAGTCGAAAGGTTTCTTCGCGATGATCATCCCGAAGAAATACGGCGGCCTGGAATTCTCCGCGTATGCGCATTCCTGCGTGCTCGTGAAGCTGTCGAGCCGCGCGGGCTTGCTGGCCGCGACCACGGCCGTGCCGAATTCGCTCGGCCCCGCCGAGCTGCTCAACCATTACGGCACGGATGAGCAGAAGAACTACTACCTGCCGCGCCTGGCGCGCGGTGAAGAGGTGCCCTGCTTCGCACTCACCGGCCCACGCGCGGGTTCGGACGCCGCGGCGCTGCCGGACACCGGCATCGTGTGCAAGGGCATGTGGCAGGGCCGCGAGATCGTCGGTCTCAAATTGAACTTCAATAAACGCTACATCACGCTCGCGCCGATCGCCACGGTGGTCGGGCTGGCGTTCCGCATGTTCGATCCCGACAAGTTGTTGGGCGAGAAGCAGGACATCGGCATCACCTGCGCGCTGATTCCGCGCAACACACCGGGACTGTCCATCGGACGCCGGCACTTCCCGCTGAACGTGCCGTTCCAGAACGGCCCGCTCTCGGGCAAGGACGTGTTCGTGCCGCTCGACTTCATCATCGGCGGCACCAAGATGGCGGGCCAGGGCTGGCGCATGCTGGTGGAGCAGCTCTCCGTCGGCCGCTGCATTTCACTGCCCTCGAACACCACGGGTGGTTCGAAGGCCGGCGTGTTCGCCTCGGGTGCCTACGCACGCATCCGCCGGCAGTTCAACATGTCGGTGGGCAAGTTCGAAGGTGTCGAAGCCGCGATCGCGCGCATGGTCGGGTACACCTACACCATGGACGCGGCGCGTTCAGTGACGGCCGGTGCCATCGACGGCGGAGAGAAGCCATCGGTGCCGTCGGCCATGCTCAAGTACCACGTCACCGAGATGGGCCGGCAGGTGGCGAACGACGCCATGGACGTGCACGGTGGCAAAGGCATCCAGCTGGGACCGCGCAACTACCTGGGGCGCGGCTACCAGATCATCCCGGTCGCCATCACGGTCGAAGGCGCCAACATCCTCACGCGCTCGCTGATCATCTTTGGCCAGGGCGCCATCCGTTGCCACCCGTTCGTACTCAAGGAAATGAACGCCGCGCGCAACCCGGATCGCAAGCAGGGCGTGGACGAATTCGACAGCGCGCTGTTCGGGCACATCGGGTTCACCATCAGCAACGCGGTGCGCTCCTTCATCATGGCGCTGACCCACGCGCGCTTCACGCACGTGCCCGAGGTCGGCGACACCAAGCGTTACTACCAGCACATCGTGCGGTTCTCGGCCTCGTTCGCGCTGGCCGTGGACGTGGCCATGCTGACGCTGGGCGGTTACCTCAAGAAGAAGGAGAACCTCTCGGCGCGTCTCGGTGACGTGTTGTCGTCGATGTACCTCGCCTCGATGGTGCTCAAGCACCATGAAAACCAGGGCCGGCCGGTGGACGATCTGCCGCTCGTGGAATGGGCCTGCCGCAACCAGATGTACCGCGCGCAGGAGCAGCTGCACGACTTCCTGCGCAATTTCCCCAACCGTTTCCTCGGCGGCGTGTTGCGCATCCTGATCTTCCCGGGAGGCCGCTCGTATTTCGCGCCCAGCGACCGGCTCGGCCGCAAGCTCGCCGATGCCGTGCTGAATCCCACCGAGGTGCGCGACCGCCTGTGCCGCTTCGTGTATCGCACGCTCGAGCCGGGCAACGCGCTCGGCCTGCTGCAGGAAGCGCTGGTCATGGCGCCCACCGCGGAGACCATCGAGAAGCGCATCCGCGTCGACGGCGTGAAGACCGGCAAGGTCACGGCGCTGGACGTGCCCGGCCAGATCACGCAGGCGCTGGCCGTCGGGATCATCTCCGAGACCGAGGCCGCGTCGCTGCGCGACTACGATCGCAAGGTCATGGAACTGATCGGCGTCGACGACTTCGAAACCCACGAGATGGCGGCCGGCGCGCAGTCGCCCGAGTCGCAGGGCTCTGGCGGCGAATTCCAGGTCGCCTCCGGCCAGGTGGCCTGACGTGGCACGATGAGCTCAGACCCCGTTCCGGTAGTTAGTGCGCCGCCGCTGCCGGCGCCGCAGCCCCCGGCTTGCGAGAACTGCGGCAAGCCGCTGGCCGGCGAATATTGCGCGGCCTGTGGCCAGCGCCATGAACCGCACGTGCATACGCTCGGGCATTTCGCGTCCGAGGCATTCGAGAGTGTCACGCACGCCGATTCGCGCCTGTGGCGCACGCTCGGCTACCTGCTCGTGAAGCCCGGCTTCCTGTCGCGCGAATTCTTCAACGGCAAACGCGCGCGGTACCTGCCGCCTTTCCGCCTGTACCTGGTCATCAGCCTGCTGTTCTTCGTGGTGGCGGGCATGGGTCACCACGTGAACGTCGACGACGAAGATGACGGCCCGATCACCGCCGAGCGCGTGCAGGACCTCAGGGATTCCGCCGACAAGCTCGAGGCGGACATGCCCAACACGCCCGGCATTCCCGAAGCCGCCGCCGAAATGCGGCGCAAGGCGGATGAGCAGCAGGCCGAGCTCGATGCGGCGGGAGATCCGTCCGCGCTGGCGAAACTCCGGGCTGCGAAGAAGCCCGAAGTCCGCAGCAGCATGTGCGAAGGCGTGACACGCCCGGGCGCCGATGCCACCTGGGGCCAGCAGGCCCTGTTCGGGATGTGCGAGAAGATCAGCAAGATGCGCGGCAAGGACCTGCTCGACGCGGTGGTCCACAACATCCCGCGCGCCATGTTCGTGTTCCTGCCCTTGCTCGCCGCGGTCATGAAGCTCATGTACTGGCGGCCCAAGCGCTACTATGTCGAGCACCTGCTGTTCCTGGTCCACAACCACGCGTTCGTGTTCCTGGCGTTCGCCATCATGGCGATGGCGCTCAGCATCCCGGTGGTCGGCGAACACATCGGCTGGATTTCCGGGGTCATCTGGCTGTACGCGTTCTATTACATCTTCCGCGCCATGCGCGTGTTCTACGAGCAGTCGCGCTGGCTCACCTTCACCAAGTACGTGGCCATCGGGTTCGCCTATGTCACCGCGGCGGGCATCGTGCTGGCGGTCACCGCGCTGTACAGCGTCGTCACGATGTAGACCTGTCGGCGCAGGCTTCTTGCGCCTGCGGCTGCCCCGGACGTAACTTGCGATTCCCGTGATCCAGGAGACCTCCATGAACCGCCGAATCGTTCCGCTGGCCTGCATGGCCGCTGTCTTTCTGACGAACACTGCACTGGTCACGTCCGTGGCCGCGCGCGAACCGTCGCCCGCCGGCGCCGAGGTCTACATCGTGTCTCCCAAGGACGGCGCCAAGGTGAAGAGTCCGGTGACCGTGGTCTTCGGCCTCAAGGGCATGGGCATCGCGCCCGCCGGCATCAAGTTCGACAACACCGGGCATCATCACCTGCTGGTCGACACCGACGCGCCCACCGATCTTTCGCAGCCGCTGCCGGCCAACGAGCACAACATCCACTTCGGCAAGGGCCAGACGGAAACGTCGCTGACCTTGCCGCCCGGCAAACACACGCTGCAGCTGGTGCTGGCCGATTCGCTGCATACCCCACACGACCCCGCGGTGATCTCGAAGAAGATCACGATCACCGTCGAGAAATAGCGATCCGGGAAATAGGTCGGAATCCGTCCGCCGATCGGGGTAAAACGGCGTCCATGTCCGCGCCGCGCGCCATCCTGCATGTCGACATGGACGCGTTCTACGCGTCGGTGGAGCAACGCGATCGCCCCGAGCTGCGCGGGCAGCCGGTCATCGTGGGCGGCACGACCAACCGCGGGGTGGTCGCGGCCGCGAGTTACGAGGTTCGCAAGTTCGGCGTGCGCTCGGCCATGCCGATCCGCGAGGCACTGCGCCGCTGTCCGCATGCCATCTGCGTGAAGCCGCGCATGTCGGTGTACCGCGATGTCTCGCACCAGGTATTCGCGATATTCCACGACTACACCCCCGTGGTCGAAGGCCTGTCGCTCGACGAGGCGTTCCTCGACGTGACCGGCAGCCTCGCGCTCAAGGGCGACGCGATCAGCATCGCGCGCGGCATCAAGCAACGCATCCGCGATACCACGCAGCTCGGCGCCTCGGTGGGCGTGGCGCCCAACAAGCTGGTCGCCAAGATCGCCTCCGACCTCGAGAAACCCGACGGGCTCACGGTCATCACGCACGACAACATGCACGCGGTGCTGGATCCGCTCACGGTGCGGCGCCTGCCGGGGCTCGGCCGGAAGCTGGGTGAACGCGTCGAGGCCGCCGGCATCGCCACGCTCGGCGAGTTGCGACGCGCACCGGACGCGCAACTGTGGCCGATCTTCGGCCGCGATTCGCAACGCATGCGCGAACGTGCGTCCGGCATCGACGAACGTCCCGTGATGTCCGAGTGGGACGAGAAATCGATCAGCGCGGAGGAAACCTTCTTCAGCGACCTCGTGGATCCCGCGCGCATGCAGGCCGAAGTGCTGCGACTCGCCGACCGCGCCGGTGCCCGCATGCGCGCGCAGAACCTCGCCACGGGTTGCGTGCAGGTGAAGATCCGGCGCGCGGACTTCACGACGTTCACGCGCCAGAGACGTTTCGAGCCGTCGACCACCGACTCGCGCACCATCGCCAAGGTCGCGGCCGAGCTGCTGTCGGCCTGGCTGGGCGAGCAGCCGCGTGCGCGCGTGCGGTTGTTAGGCGTGGGCGTGAACCACCTGCACGCGGCCGACCAGATGGACCTGTTCGCCGCCCCCACGGCCGCCGCGAGCCACACCGCGCTCGATACCGCGGTCGACCTGATCCGGGAACGCTTCGGCAACTACGCCGTGCGCCGCGGCAGCGCCCTGCCCGAGGCGCGTGGCGTCGAGGAATCCCGTGAAAACATGTCCGAACAAGCGCCCGGGCGCCGCGGTCGTAGCTCCCCGCCGACACGATTCGAGCCCCGGTAGCCCACCCCCCAACCCCGTGCAATACTCCCCGGCCGTTAGATAAATGCGGCGCTGCACAGACCGCAATCAATCATGTACGCCTCGTTTTTCGGACTGAACGAAAAGCCGTTTTCGATCACGCCCGATCCGCGCTACCTGTTCCTCTCGGAACGGCACGCGGAGGCCCTGGCGCACCTGGTCTATGGCGTCAACGAGGCCGGCGGCTTCATCCAGCTCACGGGCGAAGTCGGCACGGGCAAAACCACCGTGGTCCGGTCGCTGCTCGCGCAGGCACCCAAACACGCCGAGATCGCGCTGATCCTGAACCCACGCATGACGCCGGCGGAGTTCCTGCTGGCCATCTGCGAGGAGCTCGGCATCACAGTCGAGGCGCGCTCCGAAGGCAGTCTCAAGGACCTGGTCGACCTGCTGAGCCTCCACCTGCTCAAGGCGCATGCCGAGGGCCGCCGCGTGGTGCTCGTGGTCGACGAGGCGCAGAACCTCGCGCCCGACGTGCTCGAGCAGGTGCGCCTGCTGACCAACCTCGAAACCGAGACCCAGAAGCTGCTGCAGATCATCCTGATCGGCCAACCCGAGCTGCGCGAAGTCCTGGACCGCACCGAGCTGCGCCAGCTCGCGCAACGAGTCACGGGGCGTTATCACCTCGATCCGCTCTCCAGTGACGAGACCTCGGCCTACGTGCGCCACCGGTTGCGCGTCGCGGGCGCCACCCAGGAAGTGTTCTCGAACGGCGCATTGAGAGAGGTGCGACGGCTGTCGGGCGGCGTGCCGCGCCTCATCAACATCATCTGCGACCGCGCGTTGCTGGGCGCGTTCACCGAAGACCGGCACATCCTGACCGGCAGCGTCGTGCGACGCGCGGCCGGCGAGGTGTTCGGCAAGTCGATCCAGCCGCGCTGGTTGCCCTGGGCCGCG
>DATEII010000168.1:0-8122 GCA_035279135.1 Steroidobacteraceae bacterium | reverse complement strand
CACCGGCACCTGCGCCCTCGCCCACGGCCGAACCCGCGGCTCCCGACCCCGCTGCCGCCTCGCTGCCGGCCGCGGTCACGTCGCTGCCGGCCGTGGTCAAGGAAGCCAGGCCGATCGCGCCGCCGAACCACCACATTCCCGGTTACACCATCCTGCAGAAGATCGGCGAGTCGGAAGCCGCCGCTGTCTACCTTGCGATCGCGGAAGACCTCGGCCACAACGTGGCGCTCAAGATCAGCAAGCGCAAACATTCGAACAACGAAGCGCTGGTGAACGACACGGGACAGCGCTCCATCATGTTCCAGCGCGAGTTCGAGGCCATCGCGGCGCTCGATCATCCGTCGATCATCGACCTGTTCGACTACGGCATCCACGAAGGCGTGGAATTCCTCGCGATGGAGTATTTCCCCTGCGGCGACCTCAAGGCGCGGCTGCAGAACCCGCTGACGCCGGCCGAGGCCATCGCGTTCCTCAAGGAAATCGCGCGATCGCTCAAGGTGGTGCACGACGCCGGCATCATCCATCGCGATCTCAAGCCGCCCAACGTCATGCTGCGCGACGACGGCAGCGTGGTGCTCATCGACTTCGGCCTGGCTCGCAGCCTGCTGTCAGGTGATGGCAGCACGCGCACCGGCGTGTTGCGCGGCTCTCCTTACTACATGAGTCCCGAGCAGGCGCAGGGCGAGACGCTCGACGCGCGCACCGACCTCTACAGCCTCGGCGTGATCCTCTACGAGATGCTCGCCGGTCGTAAGCCATATCTCGGCGCCTCGGCCATCGACGTGCTCCAGCAGCACGTGATGGCGCCGGTGCCGGAGCTGCCCGCGGAGCATCTCGCCTACCAGCCGTTGCTCGAGCGCCTGATGTCGAAGTCGCGCGAGCAGCGCATCTGCACCTGCGACGACCTGCTCCATGCGCTCGAACAGATGCGGCTGAGCCAGTCCGGTCGCATGGACGCGGCCACGCTGCTCGCCGTGAGCTCGGGTGGCTGAGGTGGAGTTCATCAACTTCCCGATCGTGGCCCTGGGCGCGGCGCTGATCTGCCTGATCGGCGTGTCCATCTACGCGATCACGCAACGCGGCAGCCTGCGTTCGCGCGATGAACAGCTGGTGGTGGCGCGCGCGCAGGCCTACGCCATGCTCGAGCTCAGCCAGGCCGGAGTGTTGTTCCTGGATCGCGAGCACAAGCTCATGGGTGAAGCGTCGTCGGTGGCGCCCGAGCTGCTCGGCCATACCTGCAGCGCTGGCACCGCATTCGTGCAGGCCATCGCCGAGCTCGTCGACGTGAAGGTCCGGCGCGAAACCGTCGCCTATCTCGAGACGTTGTGGAAGGCCGACCCCATCGCGATGGTGGACGCCACGCTGAACCCGCTGGCCCGTGTGCATTCCGGCTCGCGGCATCTCGCGATCCGTTTCGCGCGACTGGTGGTCGATGGCCGCGTGCATCACATCATCGTCTCGATCGAGCGGATCTCCGCGCCGCGCGTCGTGCCGCAGACCATCGAAGTGCCCGTACTCGACGAGGACACCTTCGCGAAGCGGCTCGCCGGCGAGACCGGCACTCGCCCCGCGCTGAAGATCGACGCACTGCCACAGATTTCGCTCGACGCCGTGGAAACCGGCACCGTCGAGCAGCCGGCGCCGGCGGCCGACCCCTCGCCCCTCGTGTCCGCCGCGCCCGCGTTGTCGGCGGGGCCCGAAATCCCGGCACCGGCACCGTTCATCGATCCCATGGCCACCGCCAGTTCGGTGCTGATTCCCGAGCCCTCGATGAGTGCCGCCGAAGTGCGCGCGCGCGCGCTCGGTCCGCTGGATGTCACCGAGGATTCCATCCCGTCGCTGCCGAAGCTGCCGGAGCCGCCCGCGCCCGTGCCGGCCGCCGCGAATCGCGCCGGCAACAGCGGCGAAGTATTCGCATTGTCGCTGCCGCCCGTCGAACAGGAAGTCGCGACGCTGCCCACCGAGGCCGCCAACACCGAGCAGCAACTGGCCACCACGATCACTTCGCCCGAAGTGGCGAAGGAAGCGTCGAAGCCGGCGGCGCCCGATCCTGCCTCGATCATCGACCCGCCCGACGCGCGACTGTCCGAGGTGCTCAAGGAAGTCATGCACGTCGAGGCCAACCGCCTCGAGAACTTCCTCGGCGAGGCGCGCGACAAGGCCGGCCAGCTGCGCGCCATCCTCAAACTACCGGCACGCGAGCCGCAGGCCTTCCGCGAGAAGCTGGTGCTGATCCTCGAGCTGATCCGCGGCATCCACGCGCGTGCGCAGCGGTTGCCACTGCCCTCGGTGTGTGAACGCGCCGAGGCCTTCGAGAATTCGCTGGGCAAACTGCGCGACAAGCCCACGCTCTCGGGCAATGATTTCCTGCCGATCGCCGTGAAACTCGACGACCTGCTGAGCCACCTCGCCATCCAGGGTGAGGTGGTCACGCGGCTGCGCGAATGGCGCACGCAGAACGGCCTCTCCGGTCCGCCCTCCACCGACGTGACGCAGCGGTCCGCGACGCTCACCGGCACGACCATCCGCCAGCCCAGGCTGCGCAAGGATGCGGACTCGACCACCATCAGCGGCCCGGCCTCGGAGACGCAGAAGGCCAAGCGGCTCTCCGATCTCTCGCAGGACAGTCTCGAGGAGATGGCGCAGTTCCTGGCCGACATGTACTCGAAGCGCGTCTCGCTGGTCTGCGTGGGACTCGAAGACGTGCCGGGCGGCTATCGCCGCACCATCGAGAAGATCCTGGGCCAGCTCATCCACAACGCGATCCGTCACGGCGTCGAGACGCCCGCCGATCGCGCGGTGCACGACAAGCCGGAAACCGGCACGGTCGCCGTGCAGTTCCAGCGCGCGGGCAACGACGGCTACCAGCTCAGCGTGCAGGACGACGGTCGTGGCCTCGACCACGAGAGGATCCGCGCCGAGGCCGTGCGCCAGGGCGTGCTCACGGCCGAGGATGCCGCCACCATCGACGTGCGCAAACTCGCCGGCCTGATCTTCCGCCCGGGTTTCACCACGGTCGGCGAAGGCGGCGCGCGCGGTATCGGCATGGACGTGGTGCGCGACCTCGTCAGCAAGGCCGGCGGTCGCGTCGGTATTGCCACCAAGCCCGGTGAATACACCCGCTTCCGCATCACGTTGCCCCACGAGAAGAAGGCATCGGACGCGGCGGTCGCCTGATCCTCGACTAACTACGCAACCCGGCGCCGCCGGTTGTGTCCTGCCTGCTCCAGTCCAGGCCGGGCGTGTCGGGGCGGAAGCTGTAGTAACGCGGCATCCGGTCCGCGGTGTCGAACCACTCGATGCGGCTGCCGAAGAAGATGTGGAACTGCGGCCGCACACGCTCCGGATCGTCGAGCGTCGCCACCGTGAAGTCGATGGTGTCGGGCTGGTGGTCCACGTGCATGGCGAGCTGCGTGCCACATTCGGCACAGAACCAGCGTTCGCCGAAATCCGACGAGCGGCGCCGGCACGGTTTGCCCGTGACGTGGAAGTCCTCGAAAGGCACGGTGCCGAATGCCACTACCGGCGCGCCGGTAGAGCGGCGGCAGATGGCGCAGTGGCAGTAACCCGCCTCGAACGGCTCGCTGGCCAGTCGATAGCGCACCGCGCCGCAAAGGCAGCCACCCTGCATGTCATGTGTCATGTCGGCTCCTGAAAGTGATGGAAAAACGTCTGGCCTGCATGGGCGAGATGCTGTGCTCCCACTGGTGACGGATCTCGCCGTCCAGCAGGTAGGCCGAGCGCGGCTGCGCATCGAGCGCGAATCGTTCGAAGCCCCCGCCGCGGCGTCGCCGGAATCTCAGCACGCAGGGAGACAACAGCGACAAGCCGAACACGCGGTCGAATACGGGACGGTCGCGATGCCAGCCGATGCCAGCTCCCACGTCGTACCGGATCACGAGGCCCTGCTCGAACGCCCCGGGCTCGAGGCCGGCGAACTCCGCGGCGCGGGCGCGCAGCGGCTGCAGGAATTCCGGGATGGGCGGTGCCGGTTCGACGCGCGCCTGGTTGAAATCGTAGCGCCAGCCAAAAGACGCGGTCTCGCGGTTGCCGGTCCAGCCATGGAATTCGAAGGGTTTGAAGGACAGCCCGGCGATGCCGTCCAGCAACGCGGATTCCTCGTCCGGCGTCACGAAGTCTTCGCGGAACGTGAGGCCTGGCGGCCCTTGCGGCGCCACACTTTCAAACAGGCTGCTTTGCGTCGCCAATGTCGTTGCTCCCGCCGAATGCGTTCACGAGGGTGCAGCGATAGTGCTCGCGGATGTGTCGGTTGAAGAACCGGCCCTTGGAGAACGAGCGCCGCATGGCGACGTAGGCTTCTTCCGGAACCTCGTGATACCGGTAGCGCCGGCCCGACACGAACACCACGTCGAGCTGCTGCTCGACCGGATCGTAGTGAAACGAACGGATGACCGTGGATGGCATGAGCGGATGACGCGCGCGCTGGCGCGCGAGTTCCCGCCCTGCCGGCCCGTTCCTACGCGGCGCTTCCGGTCTTCTCTTTTTCCTTCTCGAAGCGCCGGCCCAGCCACCAGCCGTTGATGGCCCAGAGCGCCGCGACCGACGCGGCGATCAGCGCCTGCGCGGTACCGCCCATGCCGACCGTGTCGAGCACCTTCTTGACCTGGGCGAAGCCGGCATCCGCGATGCGGTACACGGCCACGTCGCAGACGTTCTTGGCCTTGTACTTGCTCTCCTTGTCCACCTTGCTGAACAGCATCTCGCGACCGGGGCGGATCAGCGCGTATTCACCCCAGCGCCGGATCACCATGGCCGCGGCCATGACGCTGAACGTGCCGAACACCGCGTAGACGGTCAGGCCGAACACCATGATGAAGGGAACAGTGGCCAGCAACGCGATGACGCCGATGCGCGTGGCAATGAAACCCGTGAGCGACAGCTGCGTGAGGATGACCAGGCCCTGTACCGTCACGTCGAGACTGGCGAACACCTGCGTGCGCGCCGCGAGCTCTTCGAACTGCTTCTCGACCTGGTCGAGCTGCTCGAAGTACAGGAACGTGTTGATGGCCGAGATGCCCGCGATGAACAGTGCGATGGCGCGTAGATAGGGATTGCGCATCACCAGCATGAATCCCGCGAACGGATTTCCGCCCAGCGCCTTCTCCCGCTCGGACAGGTGCCCGGGCCCCGAGCCTGCCTCCGGGGAAATGTGCCGCCACTGCGCGAGCAACACGCGCGACAGCACGATCGCCATGAGATACATGCCGGCGCCGAGGTACAACACGCCGGCGTTGCCGATGCTCTTGACCAGTAGCGCCGTGGCGCCCGGTCCGAGCAGCGCGCCCAGCGTACCGCCGGCCGCGATGAAGCCAAACAGCCGCTTGGTCTGATCGCTCGAGAGGATCTCGAGCATGAAACTCCAGAACGCCGACACCAGCAGCAGGTTCATGACACTGATGGCCACGTAGAACACGCGCGCCACCATCGGGTCCATGGTGCCGTCGCCGAAGATCTGCGCCGTGGCCGCGAAGGCCACGGCCATGAAGCCATAGATCGAGGGCAGCAGCACCGCGCGGCGCACGCGGGCCACCAGCCAGCCATAAAACGGCACGATCAGGATGGCGAACAGCGCGGTGAAGAACCACAGGTCCTGCGTGGCGGCGCGGCCGAGCACGGTGCCGATGGTCTCGCGCACCGGGCGCACGGCGAAATAACCGCCGAGCACACAGAACAGCAGGAAGAAGCCGGAGATGACGATGCGCGCCTCGGCGCCATCGGCAGGAAACCAGGGCGCCTTCCTGTCGGGTGGCGATGCCGTGCCGGGATTGTTAGCTGGCGCGGCCGCGCCCTCGGGAGGATTCATTCGTTCTCGATTCTAGGGAGGTGGGGTGTCACGGGCCAGCGCGGGCAGGCCCGTGAGATCTATTTGCGAGCCAGGACGTGAGACCGTGGCGCGCGCGCCGCGTTCACGCAATTTGTCAGCCAGTGCCTCGGCAGCCTGTGGTTCGCCGTGGACCAGGTACACGGGCGGTCGATCCTGGAAGCTGTCGTACCAGCGCAGGAGTTGTTCCTGGTCGCCATGCGCCGAAAGCCCGCCCAACGTGTGCACCTGCGCGGCCACACGCACCGGGCGACCGTGGATGCGCACCTCCGGCATCCGGTCGACCAGCTGGCGGCCCAACGTGCCGGGCGCCTGGAAGCCGACGATGACCACGTGGCACTCGGGCCGCTCCAGGTTGTGCTTCAGGTGGTGAAGGATGCGGCCGCCGTTCGCCATGCCCGATCCGGCGATGATGATGGCCCCGCCGCGGACCTGGTTGATGGCGCGCGACTCATCCGCGCTCTGCGTCAGCACCAGGTTCGGCAGGGGCGGCATGCCGCGGAAGCTCTCGCGCAGCCGCGTGGCTTCCTCGTCGAAACGCTCCGGGTGTTTCCAGTACACGCGGCTGGCCGCGATGGCCATCGGGCTGTCGAGGAAGATCTTCCAGCGCGCCAGGCGCCACTCGCCGTAGTGTCGAGCCAGTAGATAGAGCAGCTCCTGGCTGCGCCCGATCGCGAAGGCCGGCACGATCACGTTGCCACCATCACGCGCGGCCTGCTCGAGGATGGTGCCGAGCTCGCGCGCCGTGTCCTCGCGGCCGCGGTGGCGGCGGTCGCCGTAGGTACTCTCCATGAGCACCAGGTCGGCGGACGCGAAGGCGAAGGGATCGTGCAGGATCGGCGTGTCGTACTGGCCCAGGTCGCCGGAGAACACCAGCTTGCGACGGACGCCGGCTTCCTCGATCCACATCTCGATGCTCGAGGAACCCATGATGTGCCCGGCCTCGCGCACGCGCACCGTGAAGCCGGGCAACGGTACGAAGGATGTGTCGTAGGCGACGCGCCGCACCTGGCGCATCACGGCGTCGACATCCGCGGGCTCGAACAGCGGCGTCACACGTTCGTCATCGCGCGAGAGCTCGCGGTTGGCGCGCTCGGCTTCGCGCACCGCGAGCTCCGCGGCGTCGCGCAGCAGGATGGGCAGCAGGTCGGCGCAGGCGGCGTTGGTGTAGATAGGACCGCGGAACCCGCGCGCCACCAGCAGCGGCAGCCGGCCGCAGTGGTCGACGTGGGCATGGCTCAGCACCACCGCGTCGATCGAGCCGGCCTCGAAAGGAAACGCGCGCCGGTTGCGGGCCGCCGCATCGGGGCCGCCCTGGATCATGCCGCAGTCCAGCAGCAGCTGGCGGCCGCCGGCCCGCACGATGTGGCAGGAGCCGGTCACTTCGCCCGCGGCACCGAAAAACTCCAGCTGCATGATTGGGTCATACCTTACCATCGGTGCATTCCCGTCCTGGAGCTCGCCATGAGTGATTCCGCCGCTTCCCAGCTCGACCGCCGCAGTTTCCTCATCGGTGGCGCGGTCATCGGGGCCAGCCTGTACGTCGGCATCCGCCTGGCCCAGAACCGCTTCGACCAGGGGTCTGGCACCGGACCGGTGTTCAAGCCCAATGCCTTCCTGCGCATCTCGCCCGATGACACCGTGACCGTGATCATCGGCAAGTCCGAGATGGGCCAGGGCGTTTACACCGGGCTCGCGATGGCCGCCGCGGAAGAGCTCGACGTGGACCCCGCGCGCGTCAAGGTGGAGTTCGCGCCCGCCGACGCGGCCTTCAACGTGCCGTTTGCGCCGGTGCAGTTCACCGGCGGCAGCATGAGCACCAGCACCACGTACATGCCGCTGCGCGAAGCGGGTGCGAAGGCGCGCGCGATGCTGGTGGCAGCGGCCGCCAGGCAGTGGAAGGTGGCGCCGGAATCTCTGCGCACCGAAAACGGGCGGGTGTTCAACGGCAGCAAGTCGCTGAGTTATGGCGCGCTGACGGACGCGGCTTCGAAGGAGCCGGTGCCGGAAAAGGTGGCGCTCAAGGATCCCTCGCAGTTCCGTTACCTCGGCAAGCCTCACAAGCGCCTCGATGCACCGCTCAAGGTGGATGGCAGCGCCAGGTTCGGTCTCGACCAGCGAGTGCCGGGCATGGTGTTCGCAGTGGCCGCGCGTCCGCCGGTGATCGGCGCGACGCTCGAGAAGCTCGATGACGCCGCGGCGCGTGCCGTGCCCGGCGTGGTCGACGTGAAGCAGCTGCCGTTCGGCGTGGTCGTGTACGCGAGCAACACCTGGGCCGCG
>DATEII010000167.1:0-19461 GCA_035279135.1 Steroidobacteraceae bacterium | reverse complement strand
AGGGCCGCAACCGCCGTCCGGCGAACACCGCGACCCGCGGCCGCCGTCCGGCGGTCGCCAGTGTCGCGGCGGAGCCGGAAGAGGGCATCGACGTCACGGGCTTCACGGACACCGGCGAAGCCGCTCCGCGCAGCGCCACGGGCAGCGCCGGTCGCTCGCGCACCGGCACGGGCCAGGGTACCGGTGGCCGTCGCGGCGGCGGCAGCGGTCCGCGTCGCGGCTGATCGCGTCCCGGCCCAACAACAATTCAAGGAATCGAGATGACTATTACTGCAGAAGCGGTCAAGCAGCTTCGCGAACGCACTGGCGCCGGCATGATGGAATGCAAGAAGGCGCTGGTGGAAACCAACGGCGACCTGGATGCGGCCGCCGAGAACATGCGCAAGGCCGGCCTCGCCAAGGCCGACAAGAAGGCTTCGCGCGTCGCGGCCGAAGGTGTGGTCGTGGTCGAGAAGTCGACCGACGGCAAGAGCGCCATCGTGGTCGAGGTGAACAGCGAGACGGATTTCGTCGCGCGGGGTGACGACTTCCGCGGCTTCGCGGGCCAGGTGGCCCAGGCGGCGCTCGCGGCCGGCGCCAGCAACGTCGAAGCCGTGAATGGCCTCAAGCTCGCGAGCGGCGAGACCGTGGACGAGAAGCGCCGCGCGCTGATCGCCAAGATCGGCGAGAACCTGACCGTGCGCCGCGTGGCGCTCATGAAGGCGCCGACCACGGTGGGCGTCTACGTGCACACCGACGGCAAGAAGGCCGGCCTGGTGGCCGTCGAAGGCGGCGATGCCGAGCTGGCGCGAGATCTCGCCATGCAGGTCGTGGCCTCGAGCCCTCGCTACCTGACACCGGCCGATGCGCCGGCGGACATGGTCGCGAAGGAGCGCGAGATCGCCACCGAGCAGGTGAACAACGACGCGGCCAACGCCAAGAAACCGGCCGAGATCAAGGCGAAGATCATCGACGGCCGCGTGCGCAAGGCGGTCGACGAGTTCGCGCTCACGCAGCAGGTGTTCGTGAAGGACGGCGACCTGACGATCGCGAAGCTGCTCGAGAAGAACAAGGCGAAGATCGTCGCGTTCGAGCGCTACGAAGTCGGCGCCGGAATCGAGAAGAAGACCGGCGATTTCGCGGCGGAAGTCATGGAACAGGTCAAGGCGGCACAGAAAACCGACAAGACCGACCCGCCGACAAAACACTGATACGGCCACCGAAAACCCCGCCCTCAGCGGGGTTTTCTTTATGGCAAAGTGAGGATTCGAAGCACATGACTGCAAGCCGCTACAAACGCATCCTGGTCAAGCTCTCGGGCGAGGCGCTGCTCGGCAGCACCGAGTTCGGCATCGATCCGGCGGTCATCAAGCGCATCGCCGGCGAGTTGCTCGAGATCCAGAAGAGCGGCGTGCAGATTGCCTGCGTGATCGGCGGCGGCAACATTTTCCGCGGCGCAGGCCTGGCCAAGGCCGGCCTCGACCGGGTCACCGGCGATCACATGGGCATGCTGGCCACCGTCATGAACGCGCTCGCCATGCAGGACGCCATCGAGAACCAGGGTGGGCAGGCGCGCGTGCAGAGCGCGGTGCGCATCAACCAGGTGTGCGAAGACTACATTCGTCGTCGCGCGATGCGTCACCTTGAAAAAGGACGCATCGTCATTTTCGCGGCCGGTACCGGCAACCCGTTCTTCACCACCGACTCGGCCGCCGCGCTGCGCGCCATCGAGATCAACGCCGATGTGCTGCTCAAGGCCACCAAGGTTAACGGCATCTACGATTCGGACCCGATGAAGAACCCGGCGGCCAAGCGTTATGCGACGCTGACCTACGACAAGGTGCTGCAAGACCGGCTGAACGTGATGGATGCCACCGCCATCGTCATGTGTCGCGACAACCGCATGCCGTTGCAGGTGTTCAACCTGAACAATGCCGGCGACCTGCCGCGCGTGGTGCGAGGCGAGGACCTCGGCACCGTCGTCACCAACGATTGAAGCAGAACTGGAGAGGGTCATGATCGACGACATCAAGAAGGACGCGGCCACCCGCATGGGCAAGTGCGTCGAGACGTTCCAGGCCGATCTGAAGAAGCTGCGCACCGGTCGTGCGCATCCCTCGCTGATCGAGAACATGAAGGTCGATTACTACGGCACCGACACGCCGCTCAAGCAGGTGGCGAACATCAGCGTCGAGGACGCGCGCACGCTCGTGGTCTCGCCCTGGGTGAAGTCGATGGTGCAGGCCATCGAGAAGGCCGTGCACAAGTCCGACCTCGGGCTGAATCCCATCAGCGCCGGCACCGTGATCCGCATCCCGCTCCCGCCGCTCACCGAGGAGCGCCGCCGCGACATCACCAAGGTGGTGCGTGCCGATGCGGAGAACGCGCGTGTGGCGGTCCGCAACGTGCGCCGCGACGTGATCGCCGACGTGAAGGAAGCGCTCAAGGAAAAACTCATCACGCAGGACGACGAGAAGAAGGCCGAGGTCGACATCCAGAAGCTCACCGACAAGTACATCGGTGACATCGACGGCCAGCTCGCCGCCAAGGAAAAGGAAATCATGCAGGTGTGAGCACGCCTGCCGCACCCGCCGTGAGCATTCCCAAGCACATCGCGATCATCATGGACGGCAACGGGCGCTGGGCCGAGGCCCGCGGCCTGCCGCGTCATGCCGGCCACAAGGAAGGTGTGCGCCCCGTGCGCATGTGCATCCAGGAATGTGCACGTCGTAAAATCGGCGCGCTCACGCTGTTCGCCTTTTCGAGCGAGAACTGGCAACGGCCCGCGCTCGAGGTGGGAACGCTCATGCAGCTGTTCCTCGATTCTCTCGACAAGGAAGTCGAGGAGCTGCATCGCAATGGCGTGCGCATCCGTTTCATCGGCGACCGGCAGTCCCTGAGCGTGCGGCTGCAATCGCGCATGGCCTCGGCCGAAGAGTTCACGGCCGGCAACACCGTGCTGAACATGCAGGTGGCGGTGAGCTACGGCGGTCGCTGGGACATCCTGCAGGCCGCGCGGCGGCTCGCGGCGCAGGTCGCGAGTGGTGCGCTGCGACCCGAGGCCATCGACGAACAGCGCTTCGCGAGCGAGCTCGCGTTGGCCGAGGTCGGTGATCCGGACCTGTTCATCCGCACTGGCGGCGATCATCGCATCAGCAATTTCCTTCTGTGGAATCTCGCCTATACCGAGCTGCACGTCTGCGACACGTTGTGGCCGGATTTCGACGTGCCGCATCTCGAGGCAGCGCTGGCATCCTTCACGTCGCGCGAACGCCGCTTCGGTCTGACCGGCGAACAGGTGCGCGAGGCGGCCCGCAGTGCTTAGGCAACGCGTGCTCACGGCCGTGGTGCTGGTGGCGGTGTTGCTGGGAGTCATGCTCGGCCTGCCGCCCATCGCGACCATCTGGCTGGTCACCGTGCTCGTGCTGATCGGCGCGTGGGAGTGGGCGGCCTTCATCGGCAACGGCAGCGCGCCCGCGCGCGCCACGTTCACCGTGACCGTGGCCGCATTCCTGATCGGCAGCCTCTACCTGTATTCGAGCTCTGCCGAGTTCGTGCGCGGTGCGATGACCCTGGCCATGGTGTGGTGGGTCGCGGCATTGCTGTGGATCTGCGTCGCGCCCACGCGCGTGAACCCGGTTTCAGCGGCGGTCGCCGGGATACTGTCGCTCGTGCCGTGCTGGCTGGCGCTGGTGTACATCACCTTCACCACCAACAGCACGCATTGGGTGCTGTTCACGCTGGCGCTGGTCTGGGCGGCCGACACCGGTGCTTTCTTCGCGGGGCGGTGGTTAGGCCGCGTGCCGCTGGCACCGCGGGTCTCGCCCAAGAAGACCTGGGAGGGCGTGTTCGGCGGCATGCTGGTGAGCGGCTTCGTGGCCTGGCTCGCGGCCACCTTCGTATTCAGCGTCGACGTATGGCAGTTCGTCGCCATCTGCATCGCTGTGGCCGCGGTGTCCATCGTCGGCGACCTCACCGAGAGCATGTTGAAGCGCGCCGTGGGGCTCAAGGACAGTGGCAGCGTGTTTCCCGGCCACGGCGGCATGCTCGATCGCATCGACAGTGTGACGGCCGCCGCGCCGGCACTCGTGTTCGCCTTGCTGAGCCTGCAGGTCATCCCGTGACCAGCAGCAAGGGCGTCGCCATCCTGGGATCCACCGGATCGGTGGGCGAACACACGCTCGATGTCATCGCGCGTCACCCCGATCGATTTCACGTCGCGGCGCTCGGTGCGCATCGCAATGCGGCCCGGCTCGCCGAGCAGGCGGTGCGCTTCGGCGCGCCGTACGTGGCGCTGGCGGATGCCACGGCCGCCGCGCAACTCGAGCGCGAGCTGCGTGCCCGAGGTTCCGATGCGCGGGTGCTCGCGGGCGCCGAAGGTCTCGAGGAGATCGCGACGCTTCCCGAGGTCGACAGCGTCATGGCAGCCATCGTGGGTGCCGCGGGACTGCGCTCCACGCTGGCCGCGGCTCGCGCGGGCAAGCGATTGTTGTTAGCCAACAAGGAATCGCTGGTGATGGCCGGCCCGTTGCTGATGCGCACGGTGCGGGAATCGGGCGCCACGCTGCTGCCCATCGACAGCGAGCACAACGCGGTATTCCAGTGCCTGCCTCGGGATGCCGCGCCGGGCGTCGCCCCGCCGGGCGTCAAACGTATCCTGCTCACGGCCTCGGGCGGCCCGTTCCTCGACACCGACGCACGGCGGCTCGAGAACGTCACGCCGGACCAGGCCTGCGCGCATCCCAACTGGGTCATGGGCCGCAAGATCTCGGTGGACTCGGCCACGCTCATGAACAAGGGGCTCGAATTCATCGAGGCCTGCCTGCTGTTCGGCGTGCAGGCCTCCCAGGTCGAGGTGCTGATCCACCGCGAAAGCATCGTCCATTCGCTGGTGGAGTACGTCGACGGGTCGGTGCTCGCCCAGTTAGGTGCGCCGGACATGCGCACACCCATTGCGCACGCGCTGGCGTGGCCGGAGCGCGTCAGCTCGGGTGTACAATCGCTCGACCTCGTCAGGGTCGGAAAGCTGCGTTTCGAAGCACCGGACCTGCGACGATTCCCATCCCTGGGCCTGGCCCAGGAGGCCGCGCGAGCCGGCGGGTCGCGGCCCGCCTCGCTGAATGCCGCCAACGAGGTGGCCGTGGCGGCGTTTCTCGAGGGTGGATTGAACTTTGCTCAAATTCCGGCAGTCATTGAATCGGTGATGACAACCACATCGGGTGGGGAAATCCGCGATCTCGATGACGTGCTCGCGGCCGACGCCGAGGCGCGAGCCCGCGCGTCTTCGCTCATCCGGCCGCGTGCCGTGCACGCCTAGGGGTACTGGGATGGAGATCGGCTGGAGCGCCCTGTGGTTCATCATCGCCGTCAGCCTGCTGGTGACGGTGCACGAGTTCGGCCACTTCTGGGTGGCGCGCAAGCTCGGCTTCAAGGTGCTCAGATTCTCGGTGGGTTTCGGCAAGCCGCTGCTCAAGAAAATCGGCCGCGGTCCCGACCACACGGAATATGTCATCGCCGCGGTTCCGCTGGGCGGTTACGTGCGCATGCTCGACGAGCGCGACGGCGTGGTGCCGCCGGCCGACCTGCCGCGCGCCTTCACGCGCCGGCCTCCCTGGCAACGCATCCTGGTGCTGCTCGCCGGCCCGGCCGCCAACATCCTGTTCGCCGTGATCGTGTTGTGGGCGATGTTCTGGGTGAATGGAATCGTCCACGTGCGCGCGCTGGTCGACAAGGTCATCACCAACTCGCCTGCCGCCGCTGCGGGTCTGCGGGCTGGCGACGAAATCCGGGACATCGATGGCACGCGCATCTTCGACCAGGGCGATGCGTCCTTCGCGCTGCTCGACGCGATGAGCGACGACGGCGAAGCCGTCATCAACGTGCTCGGCAAGGATGGGCGCGAGCGGAACGTGACGCTCAACATCCCCGACCCCGAGCAGCGCCACAAGCTCACCGAGCCCGACCAGCTGTATCTCGGACTGGGGTTCCACTTCTGGTTCCCGCGCATCCCCGCCGTGGTCGGCGTGGTGTTGCCGGACAGCCCGGCCGAGCGGGCAGGACTCCAGCCCGGCGACGAGATCGTCGCGATCGACAGCACACCCATCCGCAGCTTCAGTGAGCTCGCCGACTACGTGAACGCGCGTCCGGCGCAGACCATGGAATTGACCGTGCGCCGCGACGGCAACCAGGTGCTCAAGCGCGTGACCACCACGCGTGAAGTGGTGCAGGGCCGCGTCATCGGCCGGCTGCGTTTCGAGCCGCCGAAGAACGTCGAAGTCACGATTCCCGACGAGATGCGCACGCACACCGAGCTCGGCCCCGTGGGCGCGCTCAGCTATTCGGTGAACAAGGCCTGGCAGATGACGGCCGCGCAGGCCAAGTTCTTCGTCCGCATGATCACCGGCAGCGTCTCGACCAAGAACATTTCCGGCTTCATCTCGATCGCGAAGTTCTCGGGCGATGCCGCGCACGCGGGCCTGGAAAACTTCCTGATGCTGCTGGTGCTGTTGTCGCTGTCGCTCGGATTCCTGAACCTGCTGCCGATTCCGATTCTCGACGGCGGCCAGATCGTGTTCCAGGTGGCCGAGTGGGCCAAGGGTGGTCCGCTCTCCGATCGCATCTACATGGTGGGCCAGCAGGCCGGCTTGCTGCTGCTCGTCTTGCTGATGGGAGTTGCGCTGTTCAACGACCTGTCCGGCATCTTCGGCGCCCATACTTAAAAAGATTCACCAGGGGATTCACTTGACGATACGGTTCGCGAGTCTGGTCGCCATCAGCAGCTTGTTGCTGGCCGCACCTTCGTTCGCCCAGGAAGACAGCCCGGTGTTCACCGTCGGTGACATCCGCGTCGAAGGCCTGCAGCGCGTGACCGAGGGAACGGTCTACAACTACCTGCCGATCAACATCGGCGACACGCTCTCGCAGCAGCGCCTGCGCGAAGCGGTCCGTGCGCTGTACGAGACCGGGTTCTTCCGTGACGTCGAGATGCGCCGCGACGGCAATACGCTGATCGTCGTGGTCAACGAGCGCCCGACCATCGAGAGCTTCGAGATCAAGGGCAACAAGGACATCAAGACCGAGGACCTCAACAAGTCGCTGCGCAACGTCGGTCTCGCGCAGGGCAAGACCTTCGACCGCTCGGTGCTCGAAGACGTGAAGTCCTTCCTGACCGACCAGTACGGCGCGCGCGGCAAGTACGCGGCGCGCATCGACACCAACGTCGAAGAGGTCGCCGGCAACCGGGTCAAGATCAAAATCGATATCGTCGAGGGCAAGCGGGCCAAGATCCGGCAGATCAACATCGTCGGCAACAAGACATTCAAGGAAAAGGACATCCTCGATACCTTCGAGCTCAAGACGCCGAACCTGCTGTCGTTCTACAAGCAGGACGACCGCTACTCGCGCGAGTCGCTGCAGGGCGACCTCGAAAAACTGCGCTCCTTCTACATGGACCGCGGCTACGCGAACTTCGAAGTCGAGTCCACGCAGGTCGCCATCGCGCCCGAGAAGGACGACATCTTCATCACCGTGAACGTCAACGAGGGCGAGGTCTTCAAGGTCAAGGAGGTCAAGCTCGCGGGCACGTTCGTGATTCCGGAGGCGCTGCTCAAGCGTTACCTGCTGGTACGGCCCGGCGACCAGTTCTCGCGCAAGGTGATCACCTCGACGCAGGAGCTGCTGCAGAACCGCCTCGGTGAAGACGGCTTCGCCTTCGCCAAGGTCGACCCGGTGCCGACCACCTATGGCGATCCGGCCAACAAGGAGCTGTCACTCACGTTCTTCATCGACCCGGGCAACCGCGTCTACGTGCGTCACATCAACTTCAACGGCGTCACCAAGATCAACGACGAGGTGCTGCGCCGGGAAATGCGCCAGCTCGAAGGCGGGTGGTTGTCGAACGTCGCGCTGGAGCGTTCCAAGCAGCGCCTCGAGCGACTGCCGTACATCAAGAAGGTCGAGTCGGAGACCAAGCCGGTGGCGGGATCGGCCGACCTGGTCGACGTGAATTACGACATCGAAGAAGGGCCGTCGGCGCAGCTCGGCGGCGGTATCGGTTACTCCGAGTCGCAGTCATTCATCCTGAGCGCCAACTACGCGGACGCCAACTTCCTGGGTACCGGTCGGCGCGTGGCCATCGACCTGAATTCGGGCCGTTACAGCAAGGTGTACGGCCTGTCGGTGACGGAGCCTTACTTCACGGCGGATGGTGTCGGCTTCACCGGCAGCCTGAGTTATCGCGACCAGACGCAGTTCGTGTCCGCGTCGTCGGATTTCTCGTCGGAAACGCTGGGCGCGGGGTTCGACATCGGTTACCCGATCTCCGAGAACCAGGGCGTGCGCTTCGGTCTCTCGTTCCAGAAGTCCAACCTGCTGGTCACCGGCGGCAGCAGCGCGCGCCAGTCCATCGAGTGGGTGCGCAACAATGGCGACCACACCGATCGCTGCCTGGCGGGCAACGGCGTCGAGGTGGACTGCGAAAACCCGTCGCTGCCCATCTACCTCGCGGTATTCGAGACGCAATACGACGCGGTCGAATTCACGACCACCTGGAACTACGACAGCCGCAATCGCTCGCTGTTTGCCGACCGCGGCATGCGCCACTCGCTCGGGTTGTCATATGCAATCCCGGGGCTCAGTGACGTCGAGTACTACGTCGCCAGCTACGAATTCCTCAAGTACATCCCGCTGTTCGGCCGCTTCACCCTGCAGCTGGGGGCCGAAGCCGCCTATGGCTTCGACATCGGCGACACCACGGCCGTGCCGCCGTACCGGCAGTTCTATGCCGGCGGTCCCGAGACCGTGCGTGGATATAAAGAGAGTCGCCTGGGACCGAAGGACGACTATGGCCGGCCTTTTGGCGGCAACATGAAGGTCGCCGCCCGCGCCGAGGTCATCATCCCGCTACCGCAGAAATTCCAGACGTCGGCGCGGTTGTCCTGGTTCTATGACATGGGCAACGTGTTCCAGACCGGCCATCGCTACACGTTCTACGGTCCGCGAGGAGCCTTCGGTCCGCCGGTCTCGTACGACTTCGAGTATGATAAATTGAAACACTCAACGGGCTTGGCAGTTCAATGGCTTGCGCCATTGGGTGTGTTCCGGTTCAGCTACGCCATTCCGTTGAATGCCTATAAGGGTGACGCCAACACCTACGCGGATGAAGTCGAGCGGTTCCAGTTCTCGGTAGGCCAGGCTTTCTAAGCGGCCAGAATTTTTTTGAGAGGTGTCTCAGTGCAGGTTTCGTTTCGCCAAGTGATTCTGGGTTCCCTTGCCACGCTGGCATTGGCGGTCCCCGCCATGTCCGCGGATATCAAGATCGGTGTCGTCGACTACGCGCGGCTGTTCGAGGAATCGCCGCAGGCCAAGGTAGTTCGGGACGCCCTGCAGGCCGAATTCGGACCCCGTCTGCAGCAGCTCGTCACCCAGGAGACCGCGCTCAAGCAGCGCGGCGAGAAGCTGCAGAAGGACGTCGCCACCATGACGCCCGACCAGCGCAGCAAGGCCGAGAAGGACCTTCGCGACGCGGCTCGCGAGCTCGAGCGCAAGAAGGGCGAGTTGCAGGACGACTCGAACGTCAAGCGCCAGGAAGAAATGAACAAGCTGCAGCGCTCGCTGATCTCCGAGGTGCGCGAATACGCCAAGGCGCAGAGCTTCGACATCGTGATCGCCGAGGGCGTGATCTATGCGACGCCCACGGTCGACATCACCGCCGCGGTGTTGCAGGCGTTGAACGCGCGTGCGCCGAAGCCGGCGGCACCGGCCGGTGCCACGACGCCGGCCAAGCCGCCCGCGAAGCCGTAACGATCCCGGGGAGGGCGCCACAGCGCCGGTCGCCATGACGATCACGCTCGGCGAACTGGCGGTGCGCTTTGGCTGCGAGCTGCGCGGTGATCCTGCCGCGTCGGTGGAAACCGTGGCGTCGCTGTCGCAGGCCGATGCGCGCGCCGTCACGTTTCTCGCCAATCCCAAATACATCGAGCATCTCAAGGACACGCGCGCCGGCGCCGTGATCCTCGATGCGCGCTCCGCGGCCAGTTCCCCGGTCGCGGCGCTGGTGGCCGCGAATCCGCATGCCACGTTCGCACGCGTGGCCGCCGTGCTGCATCCCGATCCACCGCTCAAGACTGGCCGCCATCCGTCGGCCGTGGTCGCAGCCGGTGCGCAGGTGGACCCGTCCGCCGAGATCGCCGCGCAGGCCTGTATCGCCGAGGGAGCGCGCATCGGCGCGCGGTGTTTCATCGGGCCGGGATCGGTCATCGAACGCAACGCCGTGGTGGGTGACGACACCAGGCTCGTGGCACGGGCTTTCATCGGCCACGACGTCAGGATCGGCGCGCGCTGCATCGTGCAGCCCGGCGCCGTCATCGGCGCGGACGGCTTCGGGTTTGCGCCGGAGAAGGGTGCCTGGATCAAGGTTCCGCAGGTCGGCAGCGTCACCGTCGGTGACGACGCCGAGATCGGTGCCAACACCTGTATCGACCGCGGTGCCATCGAAGACACCGTCATCGAAGAAGGCGTCAAGCTCGACAACCTCATCATGATCGCGCACAACTGCCGCATCGGGGCGCACACGGCCATCGCCGCCTGCGTCGGCATCGCGGGCAGCACCACGCTCGGCAAACGCTGCATCATCGGCGGACAGGCGGGCATCACCGGCCACGTGACCCTGTGCGACGACGTGGTCGTGCTCGGAACTTCGTTCATTTCACATTCCATCAACAGGCCGGGTGTGTATTCTTCCGCGCTGCCGGCCGAGGAGGCGGGTGTGTGGCGTCGCATCGTGGGCCGCATCAAGCGCGTCGACTCGATGGCAAAGCGGCTGCGCGCACTCGAGAAACACACCGGCCTATCGGCGACCCGACAGGATTCTTCCGAGGACTAACTAAATGAGCCAACCGCTGGCACTCGACATCATGGGCGTCATGCGCCTGTTGCCGCATCGCTATCCGTTCCTGCTGGTCGACCGCGTGCTGGAGTGCGTCAAGGGCGAGAGCATCCGCGCCATCAAGAACGTGACCATGAACGAGCCGTTTTTTCCGGGTCACTTTCCGCACCGGCCGGTGATGCCGGGCGTGATCATCATCGAGGCGCTGGCCCAGGCGGCGGGCGTGCTCGCGTTCGTCACGGCCGACGTGGTGCCTGACGAATCGACGCGCTTCTACTTCGTGGGCATCGACAAGGCGCGCTTCCGCAAGCCCGTGGAACCCGGCGACCAGCTGATCCTCACCGCGAAGCTCGAGCGGCAGATGCGGGGCATCTGGAAGTTTTCCACGGTCGCTTACGTGGGTGACGATGAGGTAACGTCGGCGGAAATGATGGTGGCCCCGGAAACCAACAAGACCGCCAAGGTGCCCGTCAAGTGAGTATCGATCCGCGCGCAATCGTTTCGCCCAAGGCCGAGCTGGCCGCGGACGTTACGGTGGGAGCCTATGCCGTGATCGGCGATGGCGTGCGGATCGGCGCGGGTACGTGGATCGGGCCGCACGCGGTGATCAACGGGCCTACCACGATCGGTGCCAACAACAAGATCTTCCAGTTCGCGTCGATCGGCGATGCGCCGCAGGATCTCAAGTACAAAGGTGAGCCCACGCGGCTGGAGATCGGCGATCGCAACGTGTTCCGTGAATTCACCACGATGAACCGCGGCACGGTCACCGGGGGCGGCGTCACCGTCATCGGCAGCGACAATCTCTTCATGGCCTATACGCACGTGGCGCACGACTGCCACGTCGGCAACAAGTGCGTGATGGCGAACTACGCCACGCTCGGCGGCCACGTCCACCTCGGCGACTGGGTCATCATGGGCGGCTACTCCGGTATCCACCAGTTCACCAAGGTCGGCCCGCACGCCTTCCTCGGGAACAACGCCGCGGTCACGCGCGACGTGCCTCCTTACGTGATGGCCGTGGGTTCGCCCGCGGTGCCGCACTCGATCAATTCCGAGGGGCTCAAGCGACGCGGCTTCAGCGAGGCGCAGATCCGCAACCTCAAGAACGCTTACCGCGTGTTGTACCGCTCGGATCTCAAGCTTGCCGACGCGCTCGTCGAGCTGAAATCGCGCGCCGCGACCCAGCCGGAGCTACAGATCTTCGTCGACTTCATCGGCGAGTCGACGCGCAGCCTCGTGCGCTGATGCGAATTGCACTCGTGGCAGGCGAGGCCTCGGGGGATTCGCTGGGTGCCGCGCTCATCGAGGCGCTGAAACACCGCTTCCCCGGTGCGGAATTCGCGGGCGTGGCAGGTCCGAAGATGAAAGCCGCCGGCTGCACCGCCTGGTTCGACAGCGAGCAGCTCGCCGTCATGGGACTCACCGAGGTCCTGCGTCACCTGCCGCGGCTTTTGAGACTGCGCAGTTCCCTGCAGCAGCGCATCCTCGCGTGGCGGCCCGACGTGTTCATCGGCGTCGATTTCAAGGAATTCAACCTGGGCCTCGCGCGGCGACTCAAGAAGCAGGGCCTGCGGACCGTGCAGTACGTGAGTCCGCAGGTGTGGGCGTGGCGGCAGGGCCGGGCGCGCACCATCGGTGAGGCGGTCGACCTCATCCTGTGCCTGTTTCCGTTCGAGCCTGATTTCTACCGCGAATACGGCGTGCGCGCGGCTTTCGTCGGTCATCCACTGGCCGACCAGATTCCCATGGAAGTGGATCGCGGCGCGGCGCGCGCGGAGCTCGGTCTGCCCGCCCATGCCCGCGTGCTCGCGGTGCTGCCGGGCAGCCGGCGTGGCGAAGTCGAGCATCTCGCGGCACCTTTCGCCGCGGCCGCCGAGTTGCTGGCGGCCCGGTACCCGGGCCTCGTGTGCATCGCGCCCATGGTGACACCGGCGCTGCGCGACCTGTTCGCCGAACGGTGCGCCACGCTCGCGCCGCGCGCGGCGGTGCGCATGCTCGATGGCCAGTCACGCGCCGCGCTGGCGGCCGCCGACGTGGTGCTGGTCGCGTCGGGTACCGCGACGCTCGAGACCGCATTGTGCAAACGCCCGATGGTGGTGGCGTACCGAATGGGTACCATCACGGCCTTCCTGTTGCGTGGCCTCGGACTCGTGAAAGTGCGGCATTTCTCCCAGCCCAACCTGCTCGCAGACACGGAGCTCGTGCCGGAGTTCTTCCAGGAACAGGCGAGCCCCGGCAATCTCGCCGACGCACTCGCTCACTGGTTCGAACATCCCGAGGACGTCGCGCGCGTGCAGCGCGAATTCGCGAGGATCCACGAAAAGCTGAGGCAGGGCGGCGCGGCGCGCGCCGCCGCCGAAGTTGCGGAATTACTCGCCGCCTGGACCGCCGAGGCCGGCGTGGGTGGTCCCGGGTGAAGGTGCGCGTGAAATTGCGCGTGGCCGGCGTGGACGAGGCAGGGCGCGGACCGCTCGCGGGGCCCGTGGTCGCGGCCGCGGTGATCCTGAACCCTGCGCGGCCCATCCGCGGCCTGGCGGATTCCAAGGCACTCGAGCCAGACCAGCGCGAACGCCTCGCAGTGCTCATCCGCGAACGCGCGTTGTGTCACTCGGTGGCCTGGGCCGACGTCGAGGAGATCGACAGCATCAACATTTTCCAGGCCACCATGCTGGCCATGCGCCGCGCCTTGTTAGGCCTGCGCGTGCCGCCGCAGCAGGTGGTCATCGACGGCAACCGTTGCCCGCGCGCGCACGGCCTGGATTTCGAGTGCCTGTTCAAGGCCGTGGTCAAGGGTGATGCGAAAGTGCCCTCGATCAGCGCCGCGTCGATCCTCGCCAAGACCACGCGGGATGCGCTGATGCGCGACCTCGACGGGCGGTATCCCGGGTTCTCGCTGTCGCGGCACAAGGGTTACGCGACGCGCACCCACGTGGCCGCGATCGACGCACTCGGGCCCTCGGTGCTGCACCGGCGCAGCTTCTCGCCGGTCGGCACGCGACTCATCGAAGCGGAAGATCTCTAGATGGCAGCGCCGCTTGCGCGGCGTAGCCAGGGCGTCTACGCCTGGCGATCGTTCAGATCCTGACGCGCGGCCAGGTCCGACAGGCACCCATCGTTGGCCCGGATCCACTGCGCCAGCGCATCGGGCGCCAGCGGCTTGCTCATGAAAAAGCCCTGCGCATCGTCGCAACCCAGCGAGCGCAGCATGTTCCAGACCGACAGATCCTCGACCCCCTCGGCCACCACCTTGAGGCCGAGGTTGTGGCCGAGATCGATCGTCGATCGCACGATCGTGGAGATCTCCTCGTCGACGGCCATGCGCGAGATGAACGACTGGTCGATCTTCAGCTCCTGCACCGGCAGCCGCATGATGTATGACAGCGAGGAATAACCGGTGCCGTAGTCGTCGATGGACAGCCGCACGCCGAGCTCGGCGAGCCGGTCCAGCACCTTCTGTGCGTTCGCGGGATCCTCCATGAATCCGCTCTCGGTGATTTCCAGGCACAGCAGTGCCGGCGGCACCGCGTGTTCGGCGAGCAGCGCGCTCACCTCGGTCGGCAGGTCGCGGTTCATGAGGTCACGCGCCGAGATGTTCACCGACACCTGCAGCCGCAGGCCGTCGCGCAACCACACGCCGCACTGGCGCACGGCTTCGCGCATCACCCAGCGCGTGAGCAGCTTGATGTAGCCGGTGTGCTCGGCGAACGGGATGAACATGCCGGGCGGCACGAGTCCGCGCACCGGGTGTTCCCAGCGGATCAGCGCCTCGACGGCGCTGATGTTCGAGGAATGCAGCGACACCTTCGGCTGGTAGTACAGGCGCAGCTCGTTGCGCTCGACCGCGCGGCGCAGCTCGCCGAGCAGCGAGAGGTGCTCCTGCTGGCTGGTGTCGTAGTGCGGGTCGTAGATGGCGAACCCGGCCTTGTTGCGCTTGGCCGCGTACATGGCGATGTCGGCATTGCGCACCAGGGTCTGCGCGTCGCGGCCGTGCTCCGGGTAGTGCGCAATGCCGATGCTGGTACCGACATCGAGCGGCTGGTCCTCGTACAGGATCGGCACCTCGAGCGCCGCGATGATGCGTTTCGCCGTCTCGCTGCAGTTCAGGTCTTCGCCGCAGCGAAGCAGGATGGCGAACTCGTCCCCGCCCAGCCGCGCGATGCAATCCGCCTGCGTCACGGCGCGGCCCAGTCGCAGGCTCACCTCGCGCAACACGTGATCGCCGACGCCATGCCCGAGCGTGTCGTTCACGTACTTGAAGCGGTCCAGGTCCATCATGAGGATGCTGAGCTTGTAGCCGCCCTGTCGGGCGGCCTCGATGGCGCGCGCGAGCTCGTTCGAGAACCGCGAGCGGTTGGCGAGGTCCGTCAGCGGATCTTCATACGCCAGCTTGAGGATGCGGCTCTCGCGCTCGGCGATGCCGCCACGCATGTGGTTGAGGCTCGAGGCCAGCACGCCGATCTCGTCGGCGCGACGCACTTCGACCGGCGCGGTGTAGTCACCCTGTTCGATGCGTGCGGCGGCGCCGGCCAGGGTTTCCAGCGGGCGCGTGATGTTCCGCGCGACCATGACGCTGCCGATGATGGACAGCACCACGCTCAACGCCGCCAGCACGATCAGGGTGTTCCTGAGCCGCTCGAAGGCCGCGAGCGCGCTCGAGAGCGAGCGGTTGAGAACCGCGACGATGCGCGCGTTGTTTTCCACCAGCGGGATCACGAGCGCCTGGTGATCGACATCGGAGAGCTTGAAGTCCATGCGCGCGGGCGCCTGCGATCGAGCCGGCATCGCGGCCAGCAGGGCCGGTTGCTGGCCGGCTCCCAGCGTCGACGCAAGCACGCGCCAGCCCTCCGGCGAGTCCAGCGCAAAGGTCACCTCGAGCTCGGTGAGCTGGCGCAGGTCGCGCGCCAGTGCATCGTCGACGGCGAACCCCATGACCACCCAACCGATGGGCAGCGGCGCGAGCACCGGCACCGCGACGAGCTGGAAGGCGCGGCCATCGAGCACTTCCATGCTGGCGTTCGGGCCGGTGCGGTTCGCGTCGATCAGCGCCGGGTACTCGAAGGGATGCGTCTCGGCCTGCGGTCGCAGGGTGTCCGAGACCACGCGGCCCTCGAGATCGACGAACAACATGGCATCGGCGCCGATACGCGCGCCATGGTTGGTGAGCACCGAGGCGATGGTGCGATTGTCGTGCGTGGCGATGGCTTCGCGGAACGCGAAGTCCGCGGCCAGCACGCGCGCCGAGAGCTTGAGCTTGTCGGCGTTCTGTTCGAGCAGGCGCGCGAAAACGCGCTGACCGACATTGAGCTCTTCTTCGACCTTGGCGTGCGCGTTGCTCGAGTTCGCAGCGTTCACGAACCAGAACGCCGCCACCTGCACCAGCGCGAGCAGCGCGACGAAGAAGACGGTGATCCGGGTCTGCAGGCGCTGGATGCGCATCAAGGACCGCGACGCAGGGGAGCGATGGCTTCCAGCAACTCGTTACGCGCGGACAGCGGCACGTCATGCGCGCGCATCGAGGCACGCAGCACCTCCATTAACTGCACGAACTGCGCGTCGCTGATCTGCGGCGCGGGCGACTGGCTGCAACCGCCTCCGGCACGTGCGCAGATGTACGAGGCGAGCTGGCGTCGCGCGGCAGCGTCCTCGACCGCGTGTTCGATGGCTTCGCTGACGACGGCGTTCATGCCGTCGGCACCGCCCAGGCGCGAGTACAACGAGGGACCGTTGGCGCCCTGCGCGAGGCCGATGCAACAGAATGCGGAACACAGGACCGCGACAATCGGGCCGTGTTTTGCCATGGAAAATCCCCCGCCATCATTGCGAACCAGCGCGGATTATCGTTCCGGCGTCTACGCTACTCCGTTGAAACGACTCACAACTTCGCGGAAATTTCACGCCCCGCGGACCGTGATCGATGGCTCGATTGCAGGCGTCGGTGACGGCTGACGCTCGAATGTGATCCCGATCGCAGTTCCGGGCGGAGTAGGGGGTCGCGAAATCCGGCATCACCAATCCCGGAACGCAAGCACGACCCCTCGTGACACGTGCTCGAAGCGCACCGGGAATGGCGGGCGAGATGCCGTTGCCGGTGCCAACTTCCGGCGTGCACATTGATAAACTTCCGCGCCATGTCGAGCGGCATTTCTCCCGCGTTCATCCACCTTCGGCTTCACACCGAGTATTCACTCCAGGACAGCGTCGTGCGCATCCCGGAGCTGGTGGAGCGCGCCGCGCAACTGGGCATGCCGGCGATCGCGGTCACCGACCAGAACAACCTGTTCGCGATGGTGAAGTTCTACCGCGAGGCGCTGAAACGCGGCGTCAAGCCCATCGTCGGCGTCGACGTGCTGCTGCGCATGCGCGGCGAACGCGCGCTGCCCGCGCGCCTCACGCTGCTCTGCAAGGATCCTGGCGGATACCAGAACGTCGCCAACCTGATCACGCGCGCCTGGCTCGAGGGCCAGGATAGGGGGACGCCGCTCATCGATCGCGGCTGGCTCGATGCCGAGACCACGGCCGGGCTGATCGCACTTTCCGGCGCGCACGAAGGCGACGTCGGCCGCCTGCTGCTCGCGGGCAAGGAAGCCGAGGCGCTCGCCCAGGCGCAGGACTGGCAGCAGTTGTTCGGCGATCGTTATTACCTCGAGTTGCAGCGGCTGGGTCGCAGCGACGACGAGACTCACGTCACCCGTTGCGTCGGGCTCAGCCAGAAGACCGGCATTCCCGTGGTCGCCACCAACGACGTGCGCTTCCTGCAGGCCGCCGATTTCGAGTCCCACGAGGCGCGCGTCTGCATCGCGGACGGTGCGCAGCTCGCGGACCCTGCGCGTCAACGCAAGTACACCGAGTCCCAGTACCTGCGTTCGCCGCACGAGATGGCGCAGCTCTTCGCCGACATCCCGGAGGCCTTGCAGAACTCGGTGGAGATCGCGCGGCGCTGTTCGCTGCCGCTCCGGCTCGGCGAATCGCGCCTCCCGATCTATCCATTGCCCGAAGGTGTGTCGGCCGAGAGCCATATCCGCGAGGAATCGCTGCAGGGTTTCGCCTCGCGCGAGAAGACCTTCGGCCCCGACCAGCTCGCGCGCATCGAGGATTACCGCCAGCGTCTCGACACCGAGCTCGCCGTCATCAGCAAGATGGGCTTCGCGAGCTACTTCCTCATCGTCGCCGACTTCATCAGGTGGGCGCGCGCCAACGACGTGCCTGTCGGTCCGGGCCGCGGCTCGGGCGCCGGCTCGCTGGTGGCGTATTCGCTCGGCATCACCGACATCGATCCGCTCAAGTATGACCTGCTGTTCGAGCGCTTCCTGAATCCCGAACGCGTGTCGATGCCGGACTTCGACGTCGACTTCTGCATGGACGGCCGCGACCGCGTCATCGAGTACGTGGCGCAGAAGTACGGGCGCGAGAAGGTCTCGCAGATCATCACCTACGGCACCATGGCCGCGAAGGCCGTGGTGCGTGACGTGGGTCGCGTGCTCGGCATGGGCTACGGCTATGTCGACAAGATCGCCAAGCTGATCCCGTTCGAGCTCGGCATCACGCTGGATGACGCGCTCGAGAAGGAGCCCGAGCTCGCGCGGCTCTACAAGGAAGACGAGGAGATCAAGAACCTCATCGACCTCGCGAAATCGCTCGAGGGACTCACGCGCAACGCCGGCATGCACGCGGGCGGCGTGGTCATCGCGCCGAGCAAGCTCACCGAGTTCGCGCCGCTGTATGCCGATGACAAGGGTGGCAGTGTCGTCACGCAGTTCGACAAGGACGACGTCGAGGCCGCGGGCCTCGTCAAGTTCGACTTCCTGGGACTGCGCACCCTCACGGTCATCGACCGCGCGGTGAAGCTGATCAATACGCGCCGCGAAAAGAATGGCGAGGCACCGCTCGACATCATGGCGTTGCCCATGGACGACGCCGCCACCTACAAGCTCATGCAGGAGGCGCGCACCACCGCGGTGTTCCAGCTGGAATCGCGCGGCATGAAGGACCTCATCCGCCGCCTCAAGCCCGACCGCTTCGAGGACATCGTGGCGCTGGTGGCCCTGTTCCGCCCCGGTCCGCTCGAATCCGGCATGGTCGGCGATTTCATCGACCGCAAACACAGCCGTTTCGATCCGCACGCGCCGCCCATCGATTTCCTTTATCCCTCGCTGCAGCCGGTGCTCGAGCCCACGTATGGCGTCATCCTGTACCAGGAGCAGGTGATGCAGATCGCGCAGGTGTTGTCCGGCTACACGCTGGGCGGCGCCGACATGCTTCGCCGCGCCATGGGCAAGAAAAAGCCCGAGGAGATGGCCAAGCAGCGCTCGATCTTCGTGTCCGGCGCCGTGAAGAACAATGTGCCCGAGGAACGGGCCGCGTTCATCTTCGACCTCATGGAGAAGTTCGCGGGCTACGGCTTCAACAAGTCGCACTCGGCCGCGTATGCCTTGCTGTCCTATCAGACCGGCTGGCTGAAGGCTCACGAACCCGCGTCGTTCATGGCCGCGGTGTTGTCGGCCGACATGGATCACACCGACAAGGTGGTCGGCCTGTTGTACGACTGCCGCAAGGAAGTGGGACTGACCGTGCTGCCGCCGCACGTGAATCTTTCC
>DATEII010000166.1:0-93689 GCA_035279135.1 Steroidobacteraceae bacterium | reverse complement strand
ACCACGCGCGCATTGGTCTGCGGCACGCCCGTGATCTGCGACAGCGTCGCGTTGAGCTCGTCGAAGGTGCGCAGGCCCACGTTCGACTCGGCCGGCAGGTCGGCCGGCGGCGGCGCGTCCGGCACGTCCGGCGGCGGATAGGTGTGCGACTTGTCGCCGATGCGCTCGAACGACAGGAAGAACATGTCGTCGGGCGTGCCCTTCTCGAGGCCGATCACGCCACCGTAGGGCGAGAGCTGCTCGCCGGCCGCGGCGGTGTAGTTAGCGCCCACGGTCGCGTTCAGCGGCAGGAACACCTGGCCGTTGATGTGATCCGTGCCGTTGCGGCCGATGCGCACACCCGCGATCGCCAGGTTGCTGACCGAGGCGGTGGAATTCAGGCTGATGAAGGTCGGCTTGCTGAACTGCAGGCCGTAGCTGTCGAGCTGCTGGGCCTCGAGCATCACGTAGGCATCCGGCACGCTGACCAGGTGGCTGACGTTGAACAGCATGAAGTACTTCTCGCCGACGCCGGCTTCGAAGTTCTGCATGATCTGCGCGGGCGTCAGCACGCGGTTGTGGATCGCCACCAGGCGCAACACGCCTTCCCACTGGCGATTGGTCGAGGTCTCGTTGCCGAGCACCAGCGCGAAGGTGTCATCCCACTCGGCGAGACTGCCGCCGCCCTGGGCGTCGGTGTCGCCGGTGTACACGCCGTTCACGTAGAAGCGGCGGCCCTCGATCGGGCTATAGGTCATGACCACGTGCTGCAGGGCCGCCTGCGCGTCCATGTCCGCGGCACGCGTGAGCAGCACCGGGTTGCCGTTGGCACTGGTCTTGTCGCTGCGCACGTGGCCTTCGTACTGGTACATGCGCTGAGCGACGGTGAAGTTGCGGTTGTTGACGCCGCCCGAGTAGCTCACCAGCCACGCGTCTTCCTGCGCGACGTTGGCGTTGTTGGCCCAGATCTCGACGGAGAATTCACCCGTCGACTTGATCAGGTCGGTGAGTTTCTTGGACGTGGCCGCCGTGCCCTGGGCCTTGCCGCCCATCTTCACATTGATACCCCAGCCGCCCACCCACTGGACGTCGCCCGACATCGTGAGATTGAGCGCCGGCTCGTGGCCGCTGGTGTCATAGATGAGCGAACCCATGCCGGTCTTGAACTCGTACTTGGCGATCGTGGCCGCTTCGTAGCGGTTGCCGCCCGCGGCGACCGTGCCGTCGTAGAGGGTCAGGCCCTTGGAGATCAGCAGGTCCGGATCGACGTTGGTGATCGGGATCCGGCCCGCGAAATCGTTGATCGCGTCGAGCATGGTCTGCGCGTTGGCCGCGCAACCCGCACTGCCCCAGCAGTTGTGGTTCTCGTCGCGCAGGCGCACGACGAGGCGCGACTGGTCGGGGCTGTCGAGATTGATCTTCGCGCGGATCGCCTGGTAGGCAGTCTCCGCGGCCGCAGCCTGTGCGGCGGCGTTGCCGTTCGAGGTCTCGGCGAAGAACGGCTGCTGCGGCGTGGCGGCACTCGAGGAGTGGCAGCGCACGCAATTGGCCGTGCCGGTGTTGCGCACCAGCGCGTACAGCGCCGAGGTCGCGAAGGTCATCGAGTCGGTGTCCGAGACCGGCGCGTCGGCGGTCGTCGGGAAGCTCTTGCTGCCACCCACCTCTTTAATAGTGGGAGCCTGCAGCTGGATCTGCGTACCGCCGCTGGCGGCCGAGCCTGCCCAGTTGCGGATCCAGACCGTGAGCATGTCGGCGCAGGCCGAAGGCGCGGCCAGCCAGCAGTTGTGGCCACCGGCCACCTTCTGGACCATGCGCGACTGGTCGGGCTGCGCGAGATTGACCACCGTGTTCGCGGCCTCGTAGGCCAGGTTCACGTTGTCGTTGCGCGCGAACTGCGGCGTCTGGCCGGGCGTGCTCGCGTTGTGGCAGCCACCGCAGCGGTTGTTGGCCTTGATGTTCTCCCACAGGTAGATGCGGAAGGACTGCACGTCGGTGTTGGCGGAGGCCGGGCCGGTGTAATCGCTGACCGGCGGCGCGGACGTGACCGGATTCTCCACCGTCGGCGCACCGCCGCTGGAGCAACCGGCGAGGATGGCCGCCGTGGCGGCGACCGACAGCCAGCGGGCGTAGGTCATGAGCTTCGTGGAAGTCATTTTGTTGGTCTCCCTCACTGGCCCAGGCACACGTCGGAGGTGGCGACCCGCTCGAACACTTCCTTGAGCGAGTAGTTCGCCTTGAACGCCGCCGTCACGTTGGTGACGACCTGGCGATCGGCCTGGTTACCCGGTGCGCGGAAGCACACCGTCTTGAACACTTTCTCCACCTGGCATTGCGCGAACGCGTCGCTGTTGCCGAGCTCCTGGCCCAGCGACTTGGCGCCGACGCCCTGCCCGGTCAGGCCCGAGTCCCATCCCAGGCGCGAGTTCTGGCCCTGGCGCCAGCGGTTCACCCAGTGATCGTCCGGCGTGCGGAAGCCGGGCGCGAAGTTGGTGTCGTTGTTGAAGTACTTCGGCTGCACGGTGCCCGGCGTGTAGACCAGGCGCATCGTGCCCGGCGCGTCCACCGTGCCGTTGTCGAAGTCGTAGTAGGCGAAGGCGCGCGCCATCGGGTCCATGCCGCTGTGACAGCCGATGCAGTTGTTGAGGAAGATGCGGCTGTCACCACCGGGCGAGCGGCTCACGTCCTGGCGGATCATGTCCGGCGGCAGCGAGATGTCGTGCACCTGCTCGAGATCGCGGCACAGGTGATTCATCAGCGTGAAGCGGAACATCGCGCGGTTGGTACCGTCGACGAAGAACGCTTCCGACGAGGCGCGCGAGGTGATGAAGCCCGCGGTGGCGTCGGCCGGGATGCCGAGGATCGACGACTGCGTGGTCGCCTGCAGCGCGGTCATGAGGTTCACCGCGTTGGTCTCGGCATTGGCGTAGTGATCGTTGTTGCTCGGCGAAGCCGCCGGCGTCACGCCGTTCACGGTGTAGGCCAGGTCGGCCGACAGCGCCGTGTTGAACGGTACGTTGTCACGCACCATGCCGATGAACGTGGCGACGTAATCGTTGAGCGGCGCGAACACCGTCTGGTCACGGTTGGTCCACGGCACCGCCATGTTCTTCAGTGTCACGTTGTAGAAGGATGCGTTCTGCGTGGCGATGTGCGCCGCGCCCATGGCATCGCCGTTGTGGACCAGCTGCTCCATCTGGTCGAGCACGGCTGCCGACGGTGGCACGCCCGCGATGCGGTCGTGGATGCGCTTGGCCTTGTCGCGATCGTTGGCGGACGCCGTGGCGCAAACCACGCCGGCAACCAGGATGGCAAGGCCGACCTTCTTCAGTTTCGAGACCTGTGTGTCCATTTGAGTCATCCACATCCCATTTGACGGCTGCAGTATCACGCGCCGTCCTACAGACCTTGTTTGTCTCCGGTCTGGTACGTCTCCAACCGGCGACAGCACCATTTATTACGTACGCCCGGTAACCTTTGCGCCAAGGACTGCGAACCGCATCACGGCGCATGCCGCCCCTGGTCTCTAACTACAACAGTCGGCAAGAAAACCGCGTTTGGCGGCCCGACTGCTGTGACGTCGTCGGCAGATCGCCGCGGGCACAAGCGGGAAGATTGCATTACGTCACATGTCTGTGCGGCAATGCGGGACGGTGACAGTGGAGGACCTTGTGGATCGATCAATCGAAAACGCGAACCGGTTCACGTTCGGCGCCTGCATGCGCGGCGTGGTGATCGGCGTCGTCACGCTGTTAGCCGCGTGTACGCAGGGCCCCGGCGGCGGCGGCATCGGCCTCGGCAGCGGCCAGGATCCCGACCCGGCGACGGTCGACTTCCCGATCTTCTACATCCGCCACCAGGTTCCCGAGGAGCAGGACGACGTCACGCGCCTGCGTCCCTACGTCGAGGACGACGAATACAGCGCCACGTTGTGGAAGCGCGATCGCGCGAGCCCCGGCGCCGCGGAGACCGAGATCACCGCGCGACTGCGCGTCGACCCGCTCGGCACCGCCGACGACCGTTACGACATCAAGGATCTCGCCGTGTCGCCCGACGGTCTCAAGGTGGCCTTCGCGATGCGCGGCCCGCTCGACGACGCCGACGACGAGGACGAGCCGCCGACCTGGAACATCTGGGAATACAACATCCAGACCGACACGCTGCGTCGCGTGATCGGCTCGGACATCATCGCCGAGGAAGGCCAGGACGTCTCGCCGGCCTATCTACCGGACGGCCGCATCCTGTTCTCCTCGACGCGCCAGCGGCAGTCGAAGGCCATCCTGCTCGACGAGAACAAGGCGCAGTTCGAAGCCGCCAACGAGGCGCGCGGCGAATCGGCGTTCGTGCTGCACGTGATGAACGCGGACGGCACCGACGTCCACCAGATCAGCTTCAACCCCTCGAGCGACATGGATGCCACGGTGCTGCAGAACGGCCGCGTATTGTTCACGCGCTGGGACCATGCGCCGGGCCGCGACGGCCTGCATCTCTACACCAGCAACCCCGACGGCACCGACACGCAGCTCTACTATGGCGCGTTGTCGCACAACACCGGGACGGTGGTCGCCGGCGTCGCCACGCCGATCGAATTCATGCACGCGCGCGAGATGAGCGACGGGCGACTCATGGTGCTCACGCGCCAGCGCACCGACGTCGACTTCGGCGGCAACCTCACGATCATCAACACGCGCGATTTCGTCGAGAACACGCAGCCCCTCGCGGCCAGCGCAGGTCTGGCCGGCGAGGCACAGACGCCCGCCACGCTCAATGACGTACGCACCGTCCCGGGCCCCTCGCCCGGCGGCCGCTTCGAGTCGGGCTTCCCGCTGTGGGACGGCTCGGGCCGCATCCTCGTGAGCTGGTCGCAGTGTCGCCTGCTCGACGTGGGCGGCGCGGATCCGACGCGCATCATTCCCTGCGACGCCCAGCACCTCGCCGATCCGAACGCGCAGACCGCGCGTCCGCTGTACAGCATCTGGATGTTCACGCCCGCGCAGAACACCATCCTGCCGGTCATGGCGCCCGTGGAAGGCGTGATGGTCACCGAGGCCATCGCGGCCCAGCCGCGCAATCCGCTGCCCGGAGTGATCCTCGACAAGAAGCCGCCGCTCGATGCGAATCCGGACTGGGTGTCCGAAGGCGTGGGCGTGCTCTCGATCCGCAGCGTCTACGACATCATGGGCGTCGACCAGGCGCGCACCGACAATGGCACGGCCACCTCGATTGCCAATGTCTCGAATCCCACGCTGGCGCAGTACGCGCAGCGCCAGGTGCGCTTCGTGCGCATCGAGAAGCCGGTCTCGCTGCCCGACGACGACGACATCGCCGACCCTGACAACTCGGCGTTCGGCCCCACCGGCATGATGCGCGAGATCGTCGCCTATGCACCGGTCGAGCCGGACGGCTCGGTGCGCATGAAGATCCCGGCCAACATCGCGTTCACGATTTCGCTGCTCGACGTGAACGGCCGCCGCGTGAACAACGCAAATCCGCATCGCGCCTGGCTGTCGCTGCGCCCGGGCGAATTGATGGAATGTAATGGCTGCCACGTGCGCTCCACCGCGAACGGCGCGATGGCGCGCTCGCATGGACGCAAGGGCTCGTTCAATCCCGCGTACGCGGGCGCGACGGCCACCGGCGCCGCCTTTCCCGGCACGGTGAACACCATTTCTCCCGAGGTCGGCGACACCATGGCCCAGGCGCGTTCGCGCGGCGGTTCCTCGTGCATCGACGCCACCACGAGCACCGAGCATTGCGGCCCGCCGTCACTCAATCCGAGCGCCGACGTGGTCTACAACGAGATCTGGAAGCAGAACCCGCTCATGACGGACTCCTGGTCGTACAGCCACCTGCAGCTCACGACCGCACGTCCCACCAATGCCTCGTGTTATCCGATCTGGCAGGCCACCTGCCGCATCACCATCCACTACCAGACGATCGGCACGCGTGCGGGCCACATCCATCCGTTGTGGTCGGTGCCGCGCCCGGCCGGTGGTATCCCCGATCCCGTGACCGGCGACCCCACTTTCCCCGACACCTGCACGATGTGTCACAGCCGGGTGAACGCGGCCGACCCCGCCGTCCAGCAGCTGCCGGCGGCCTCGCTCGAACTCACGGATGAACCGTCCGACGAGGACAACCTGCAGCTGCGTGCTTATCGGCAGTTGCTATTTCCGCGCCCCGAGCTCGAGCTCGTGAACGGCGCGGTCACGGCACGCCAGGTGCCACTGCTGGATGACAACGGCAATCCCGTGCTCGACGACAACGGCAACCCGGTCTTCACCACCCCGCAGCTGCCGGCATCGATGGCGGCGGGTAATGCGCGCGGCTCACGGTTCTTTGCCGTGATGAACAATGCGACGCATGCAGGTATGCTCTCGACCGCTGAACTGCGCTTGCTTTCGGAGTGGCTGGATATTGGAGCCCAGTATTACAACGACCCGTTCCCGCCGACTCCGCAGAACTAGCCTCGCGCTCGCATTCGTCTTCGCGTGTTCCCTCTCTGCCCCAGGCCTAGCAAAGGAAACCGAGGCAGAAAAGGCCGCCAGGGAGCAGGCGGCCCAGGAAAAGCTGCTGCAGGTGTTCATCAGCGAACCCTACCTGGAGTTGTCGACCGGACCCGGGCGCGGATATCCCGTGTTCCACGTGGTGGAGCGCGACGCGTCCGTCGATGTGCTGTTCCGGCGCACCGACTGGTTCAAGGTGCGCGACGAACAGGGCACCGAAGGCTGGGCGCGTGCGCGCGACATGCGCCGGACCAAGCTCGCGGATGGTTCGCCCTTCGTGTTCAACCTGGGCGACCGCGACGGCTTCACCTCGCACGACTGGGAGCTGGGCATCGGTGGCGGCGACTACGGCGGCGCCAACCTGATCAATGCCTACGGCGCGTACTCGCTCACCGACAACATGAAGATCGAGCTCACGTTGTCGCAGTTTCTCGGCAACTCGTCGAACGGTTACAAGGCCGAGGCTGGCATCACGCACGTCATCGTGCCCGAGTGGCGCCTCTCGCCCTTCCTCGAGCTCGGCACCGGCATCGTGTATGTCGAGCCGCGCGCGACCATCGTCCTGCCCGACGACCGTACCGACCAGACGGCGTACGTGGGTGCGGGACTGCGTTTCTATCTCACCCGGCGCTTCTTCGTAAGGGCCGACTATCGCTGGCACACAGTGTTCACGAGCCGCGATGACAACGAGGAGTTGGAAGAATGGAAAGTTCTAATCGCCTGCTTCTTCTAGCAGTGCTGGTGTGTGCAACCGCGACCATGTCCGGTTGCTCGATCTTCCGCAGGGACAAGGTCGAACAGCCCCAGACCGAGGAACAGGCCGCGGCCGAGGAGGAAGCCGAGGATGCGGATTCCACGCCGCCGCGCGTCATCGAGCCGAACGTCGCCCGCCGCAAGATCAAGACACCCAAGATCGACAACGAGAACTGGGAGCTCGGCGTGGGCGCCGGATTCGTGTCCATCGAGGACTTCGGCACCAACCCGACCTACGCGGGCCAGCTCACCTACCATGTGACAGAAGACTTCTTCTTCCGGGCCGATCTGGGGCAATCCACGGCCGGAAAAACCAGTTTCGAGACGCTCGGTGGCGACATCGAACTGCTGACGGGAGATGAGAGACGCTTCACGTATTACAGCCTCTCGCTGGGCTACAACTTCTTGCCTGGCGAGGTCTTTCTCGGTCGCGACACCGCCATGAACAGTGGTTTCTATGTATTGGGTGGGATCGGGAGCGTGAAGTTTGCCGGCGACAACCGGCTCACTTTGAATTTCGGCGCGGGGTTCCGCGTGTTGCCCACCGACTGGCTGGCCATTCACCTGACGGTGCAGGATCGCGTGTTCGATTCCGACCTGTTAGGCGAGACCAAGGTCACCAACAACATGGAAATGCTGCTGAGTGCGACCGTCTTCTTCTGACGGAGTGAGTCATGTCGGCACGAATGGTCAAAGGAATGTTCAAGGGCCTCGCGCTCGCAGCCGTGTTGGCGTCCGCCGCGCTGGCCGCCTCCTCTTCTGGCCCGGCCCCGGGCTTCACGCTCTCCGGCCGCGGCGGCAAGAGCATCGACCTCTCCCAGTTCAAGGGCCAGGTCGTGATGATCAACTTCTGGGCCAGCTGGTGCGGCCCGTGCCGCGAAGAAATGCCGCTGCTCGAGGACATCTACAAGAAGTACAAGCCCATGGGCTTCACCATGCTGGCCGTGAACGTCGAGCCGAATACGAAGGACGCGGACGCGTGGCTGGCCAAGCTCAAGAAGCCGGTGACCTTCCCGATCGCGTATGACGTGGACAGCAAGGTCAGCAAGCTCTACAAGGTCGAAACGATGCCGAGCACGGTGATCGTCGACCGCAAGGGTAACGTGCGTGCGCTGCATCGCGGCTACAAGGCGGGCGACGAGAACTTCTATCTCACGCAGATCCGCACGATGTTGAAAGAGTAAGACAGGAATCAGGAAGTACCCATGCGCATCCGCGGTCTGTTCGTCCTCGCCACCCTCGCCTTCGCGGCGACCGGGTGCAGTTCCATCGAACCGTGGGTGAAGCCGTACGACCGCGAGAACCTCGCCGATCCGATCATGTCGTTCTCGCGCGCCCCGATCTCGCAGGACTTCCTCGACCACGTGTTCGAATCGCGCGAGGGTTCGCGCGGCGCCACCGGCGGCGGTGGCGGCGGCTGCGGCTGTAATTGAGATCGCCGCGCCATGCCTAACAAGGAACGCACAGGTCTCGTTCGATGCGTCATAACCTGCCTGGGTCTTTCGGCCCTGGCAGGTGCGACCTTCGCCGGCGTGCTGCCCGAAGACCGCGCCGACGTGCTCTACTTCCGCTATGACGGCGGCGGCGTGACCATCAATGGTCCGTCGATGCTGGTGCGCAAGAGCATCGGCGAACACGTCTCGGTGGCGGCCAACTACTACATCGACATGGTGTCGTCCGCGTCGATCGACGTGCAGACCTCGGCCAGCCCGTACGATGACGAACGCACGCAGGCGAGCCTCTCGATGGACTTCCTGCACGGCAAGTCCACCTACAGCATCGGCTACGTCAACAGCGACGAGAGCGATTACAAGGCCAAGACGATTTTCGGTTCGGTCAGCCACGACATGTTCGGCGACCTCACCACCATCTCGTTCTCGTTCAAGAGCGGCCAGAACGAAGTGTTCCGGAACGTGAAGATCGACGACGTGAAGCAGAACGACCCGGCGTTCAACGACGGCCTCGGCAAGGCCGACATGGAGTCCAAGAGCTACAGCGTCGGCGTCTCGCAGATCGTCACCAAGAACCTGGTGCTGTCTGGCCAGTACGAAGTGATCACCGACGAAGGCTGGCTCAACAGCCCCTACCGTTCGGTGCGCTTCTTCATCGGCACGGACGCGCAGGGCCAGCAACCCGAGAAATATCCGAATACGCGGTCGAGCAACGCGGCCTCGATCCGCGGCAAGTACTTCCTGCCGTGGCGCGCCGCGGTGGACGGCATGTACCGCTTCTACACGGACACCTGGGGCGTCGTGGGCCACACGGGCGAGCTGGGTTACGTGCATCCGCTCGACACCAAGTTCGCCGGCGGCGACTGGATCCTCGAGGGACGGCTGCGGTACTACACGCAGACCGCCGCCGACTTCTATGCCGACATCTTCCCGCGCGCCGACTTCAGCAATTTCATGGCGCGCGACAAGGAGCTCGCGACCTACAACGCCATCACGGCGGGTATCGGCGCCACGTACGAATTCAAGATCGAGCGCTTCCCCTGGCTCACCAAGGGCCAGCTCAACCTGCGCTACGACTACATGACCATCGCCTACGACGACTTCCGCGACGCCACGTACAGCCTCGGCAAGTTCGGCGTGTTGCCGGACCCGGCGCTGCCGCCGGGCACCGAGCCGTTGTACGAGCTGAAGGCCAACATCTTCCAGTTCTACATCAGCGCGTTCTTCTAGGCGGCGGCGTTGGCCGCACACTCTTCCTGGACCTTGATCGCGATTGCCGCCACGGCGGCGACCTGTATCGGCTGGGTATGGCTGTACGTGCTGATCAAGCAGCATCTGCAGTCGAGCCACCCCGTAATCACCCTTACCTGGCCAGCCTGATGCGGGCCCGCCAGATCAACTTCTGGGCGTGCCTCGCCACGCTGGTGGCCACGGTCGCGGCCCTGCTGGCCGGCGGGTAGACGTACCGTATGTAACTTGTTTCATCCGCCGGGCCGCGCCTAGATGCGACACCTCGAGCCGCCGGATGGATCACCATGCGTCCCACTTTCATTGCGCTGACCTGCGTTGCAATAGGCGTGCTCACGGCATGCGCGTCCGAGGGCGCGCCGAAGCCTCCCAGCCACACTCTCGAGACCACCTATCGAGATCCCGACGCCAAGCCCATGCAGGTGCGTGGCAGCAAGGTGGTCTGCGCCGTGATGGTCCGCGACGTGGCCGCGCGCAAGCGCGCCGAGGATGCACTCGCCGCGGAGTTGACCAAGGCCGGCGCCCAGGGCGTGCCGATGTACACGATCTCGCTCGACAACGCGCCCAGCAAGGAAGGCGAGACCCAGACGCGCGCGGCCGTCGAAGCCATCGGCGCGCAAGGGCTGGTGGTCATGCGGCCGGTGGACGTCAACCATCGCAGCCGCGCCACCGAGACCATCGCATCGAATGACATGTACGGCGGCTACTGGGGCGGTTACTACGGCGTCGGCTGGGCCGATCCGTGGGTCGACAAGAACCCGGACGTGCAGACCGACATCGTGGTCACCGTCGAGACCTTCGTGTTCTCGCTGCCGCAGAACAAGCTGGTGTGGAGCGGCACCAGCGAGACCACCAACCCGAAGAATGCCGAGAAGCTGGTGCTGCAGCTCGCGCAGGATTCGGCACGCGAGCTGCAGCGCCTCGGGCTGATCGCTAACTAGTCCGCCGCCTAGTTCTCGAGCGCCCTGCCGAACTGCACGCCGCCGTCGTGCAGGCCGATGTCTGGCCGTCTCAGCAGCTCGAGCATCTCCGCGCCCGCGAGGAACATCGGGCCGTAGCCATGCGCGGCCAGCAGGTGCACCGGGCGGTACATGTAGAACGCCGGGTCCCAGCCCACGCCGGTGCCCACACACACGCCCTCCACCTGCCCTTTCGCGTTCACCTTCTTCGCGACGGCGTTCCAGCCCAGTGAGACGGGCGGACCGAATGCCGCCGCGTTCAACCAGCCGCGGTTGATGCCGCGCGCCAGTGCAAAGACGTACATGGCGCTGGCCGAGGTTTCTTCGTACGACTCGCGCCGGTCGAGCAGCTGGTGCCACAGGCCCGCATGCCCCTGGTTGGCGACCAGGCCCTCGGCATGCTGGCGGTACAACGCGAGGACGCGGGCGCGCGCCGGATGTTTCTCGGGCAACACGTCGAGCAGCTCGGCCATGGCCATGATGGCCCAGCCGTTGGCGCGGGCCCAATGGAACGCGGGGTGATAGTCCATCTGCTGGTTCCACGCGTGCATGAACAGCTTCTTGTCCTTCACGAACATGCGGTCGGCGAACTGCAGGATCTGTCTGGCCGCGTCGTCGAAGTAGCGCGCCTCGCCGGTGAGTTTCCCGGCCTGCGCGAGACAAGGCACGCTCATGTAGAGATCGTCGAGCCACAGGGTGTTCGGCAGGGGCCGGTTGCGCGCCAGCGTGCCGTCCGCGAGGCGGAACTGCTTCGAGTGCACCCAGTCGAGCCAGTTGTCGATCCAGGGACGCAGGGTGTGGGTGCCAAGTCCCGCGCGTTCTGCCTTGATCAGCGCCGCGCACATGGCGCCACCGTCATCGAGGCGCGCCGGGAACAACATGCCGCGCAACGGGATGCCGTGCGCCGGCCGCGGATAGTTAGCCGCCGTGGTGCCGGGCGGCAGCTGCTGGCGGGTGTGGGCCGCGAGCCTGGCGAGCGCGGTGAGGCGTTCGTCGGTGTATTGGTTATAGCGCGCGTCACCGGTGATCTGCGAGAGCAGCATCATGCCGGCGTAGGTGACGCCCCACTCGTAGGTGGCGATCTGCAGGTCGGTGCGCGCCAGGGCCACCTGCGCCGGCAGCCTGGACAGATCGGCCACCGGCTCGCCAGTTTCCCCGTTCACCACGCGGACCGGCGCGGCCTCGGACACGTAGGCGTGGATGCGTTCCAGCACGGCGCGGACCTGCTCGGGGGTCGCGAGCTCGTAGGGCGTGGGGTAATTGACCTTGAGTCGACCCGAGTAGACCCCGGGGTCCTGTTGCGGCGTCGCTGTGTGCTGATCGGGCACGGATTGGGCGGTCGCAGCGACGGCGACGGCCACGCCCAGGAATGCGGACAGGATGCGGACGAACGAATGGCGCATGAATTCCCTCTGAGGTTTTTGCTTTCGGGCCACGGAGTCCGCCTTTCCGTCGCCTGCGGCGATTGTCGCCGGAAACGACACGCGCTGCGCGACTTTGCCGATAACCGCTCATCCTCCCGCCGACTCCGCTCGTGGTGATGTCCGCTCTCATTCATTCGTCGCGTGGCCAACGATGGAGCCCAGAGGTGTCCATGAACATGAGCAAATGGTGGCCGTACCTGGCCATCGGCGGAGTCATCGTGATCTGCAGCCTGGCCTTTCCCGCCTACTTCAACTGGTGGGACCACCGGAGCTGCCACGACAGTGGTGGCCACTGGAACGAGGCCGCCGACCAGTGCATCGAGCTGCCGAATGCCGACATTCCCGACACGCGCGGCTCACCCGCGCACGAGGACGACAATCAGGGCGGCGACAAACCGCGCGAATAGAACACCTTGCCGTCCGGCGCCACGGCGACAGCGTCCACGTCCGGCAATGTGTTGATGAACTCGATGCCGGCTTCCGGGCCCATGATGAAAACGCTCTTGGTGAGCGCGTCGGTGCGCGTGGCGGTGCCGCTGATGATGGTCACGCTGCGGCACTTGCGCGCCGAATCGCCGGTCTTGGGGTCGATGATGTGGTGGAACCGTTTGCCGTTCTCGTCGAAGTACCGCTCGTAGTCACCCGAGGTCGAGAACGCGGTGTCGGTGAGCGGCAGCCGCAGGAACACCTTGCTCTCGTGGTCCGGATCACGCACGCCCACGACCCAGGGCTTGCCGAAGCGGTCGCCGATGATCCGGGTGTCGCCGCCCGCGTTGACCATGGCCCTCGTGAACCCCTGCTTCTGCAGGATCTCGATGCCACGATCCACGGAGTAGCCCTTGGCGATTCCGCCCAGGTCGATGCGCATGCCGGGCCGCTGGAAATAGACCGTGAGCTTCTTCGGATCCAGCACCATGTGGCGGAAGTTGATGCCCGGCAGTGCCGCCGCGATCGCCTTCTGGTCCGGATGGACGTGCGCGCGGAAGTCGTACATGTAGCCCACGCTTGCGTAGGTGATGTCGAAGGCGCCGTGCGTGAGCTCGGAGTACTTCACCGACTCCTGCAACAGCCGGAACAACTCCTCGCTGATCTTCACGGGGTGTTTGGCGGCGCTGCGATTGACCTCGGAGATCTCCGTGTCTTCCTTCCACGTACTCATGAGGCGATCGATGCGCTTCATGTCGTCAAATACCGACGTGATGCCGGCCTGGCCTTTCGCGGCGTCGTCGCTCCACAACTCCACCACGCAACGAGTGCCCATGATGGCTTCCTCGCGAGTGATCCAGTCGGCGTGCGCAAGTGTCGGCAGGAAAACCGCCAGCACGACGAGGTGGAACCCGATTGCGTGCGCGCGGTCGAAAATGCATGTTCGAGTTTGCATGGTGGCGATTATGCGCCATGCTCCGGCCTCACTTTCAAAGGCCCCTCTTTCAAAGGATGCCAACGATGAAAAAACTGCTCCTCACAATCGTCGCGACGGTCGCTGCCACCCAGGCCGCGCCGGCGCTCGCCACCGCGCGCGAGGAAGCGCGGCTCATCGAAGCTTCGGGTGTGCTGGAAGAGCTTTTTGCCCAGCGCGACACCGCGATTCCCGAAAAACTGATGGCGCGTGCCCACGCCGTCGCCGTGATCCCGAACGTCGTGAAGGTCGCCGCGGTGGTCGGCGGAAGGCGCGGCAGCGGCGCGATGGTCGTGCGTGACGCCAACGGCAAGTTCAGCGATCCGATCATGGTCTCGCTGACCGGCGGCAACGTCGGCTGGCAGATCGGCGTGCAGTCCACCGACATCGTGCTGGTGTTCACCACCGCGAAGGGTGTCGAAGGCATCGCCGACGGCAAGCTCACGCTCGGAGCCGACGCCTCGGTGGCCGCGGGTCCCGTGGGTCGCGCGGCATCCGCCGCCACGGACCAGAATTTCAGCGCCGAGGTCTATTCGTATTCGCGCAACCGCGGCTTGTTCGCGGGCGTCGCGCTCGATGGCAGCATCCTCAACATCGACAGCAAATCGAACAAGCGGCTGTACGGTCAGAACGCGCCGGCGTCGGACATCATCGCGCGGCGTGTTTCCACCGACGTGGATGCGGCCAAGCGGTTCGAGCGCGCCATCCTCGCGAGCACGGCCAGTGCACATTCGCCGAATGCCATCGCGAACTCGAGCAATGCCACCACCGCGCCTGATCCGGCCACTCCGCAGGGCGCCGAGCCGGCGGCCGCGCCCTCGTCCGGCGCGACCACTTTCCCGATGGAGGACGCACAGCCGGGGGCCGAACCGCCGAAGTGAACTCGCCTCCTCGAGGTTGTTAGAGAGCCGACACAGCGGCGGCGACTTCACGGAGTCGCCGCCGTTTTGTTTTACCGCCCCTTTGGCTCCATTACATAATCGGCACTCATTTAATAAGGGAGTCCGGCATGCGCGAGCAATACATCGAGTACCGCGACGGTGAAACCCTGCTCGAGGGATTCCTCTGCTACGACGAGACGCATCCCGGCCCGCGGCCGGCCGTGCTCATCAACCACACCTGGGCGGGTCGCGATGAATTCGTCGAGCGCAAGGCGCGGCGCCTGGCGTGGCAGGGTTATGCCTGTTTCGCAGCGGACAATTTCGGCAAGGGCAAACGCGGCAGCAATCCCGGGGAATGCAGCGCATTGATGACGCCATTCATGAAGGATCGGCGCGCGCTGCTCGGCAGACTGCGCGCCGGGCTCGTCACGCTGCAGGGCCTGCCCATTGTGGATGCGCGTCGGGTGGCGGTCATGGGGTTCTGCTTCGGCGGGTTGTGTGCGCTCGACCTGGCGCGCAGCGATGCCGACATCCGCGGCGCGGTAAGTTTCCACGGCATGCTCAAACCCTCCGGCCTCACGGAACCGAAAGTGCGCGCGCGGGTACTCATGCTTCATGGCTATGACGATCCGCTGGCCCCGCCCGAGGACGTGCTCGCCGTCGCGAAGGAGTTCACGGCGGCCGGAGCGGACTGGCAGCTGCACGCCTACGGCCAGACCGCCCACGCGTTCACGAATCCGCACGCCAACAATCGCGCTGGCGGCATGCAATATGACGAGGCCGCCGACCGGCGTTCCTGGCACGCGCTGGAAGAATTCCTGGCAGAAGTCCTGAAGTAAAACACCACGCCGCGTGTTAGCGTGGCGCTGCAACTGTTCGCGGGGGTTGTTCGAATGAAAAAGATTCCAGTGATCGCGCTCGTGGTTCTCGGCCTCGCGTTCGCCGGCATGGCCGACGCCGCGGGCACGAAGAAAAAGCGCACCCGCAACCAGAATCGTGTCGGTCCGTACGTCACCGCGTTCGTCGGCCTCACGAGTTACAGCGGCGACCAGAGTGCGGACGAAGCCTCGCTGATAGACATCCTCGACAATGCCAACGTGCCGTTCCAGAACGAGCACACGAGCACCGAGGACTCGGACATCGGTTACTCGGCCGCGTTCGGCTATCGGTTCAGCCGCTTCATCGCCGGCGAGCTCGCGCTCGCACAGTTCGGCTCGCTGACGTCGACGCTGACCGCCGACGTCGACCTGTCGGGGGACACCGAGGGCTTCGTGCCCGCGCGATTCGAATATTCCTTCCACGCCGGCGGACCGGTGATCTCGGTCGTCGGCATGCTGCCGATCAAGGACAAGCTCGAGTTCTACGGCCGCGTCGGTTACATGTTCGCGAGCGTCGAGCGCGAGTTCACCTCGAAGATCAATGGCCAGCGCGGCATCACGGGCAACGCCCAGGGCGATTCGCAAAACCTGGTGTACGGCGCGGGTGTCACCTGGAACATCAGCCAGGTGTATTCGGTGCGCGCCGAATACATGGTGCTCGACGACATCGGCCAGGACAATCGCACCGGCAAGGAAGACCTGAGCCAGATGTCCATCGGCATGATCGTGCGGTTCTGACTAACCACCGATATCGCTCTCCTCGAGCGTGCCCGCGTCGAGCTTCTCGTTGAGCTCGCGCGCCTGGCGTTCCACCGCGTCGAAGTCGTTGCCGGCCTGGCGCCGGATGACGTCCACGGGCGTTTCGAACGGCTGGCATTGCGTGTCGATGTTGCAGAACAGCCGCCTCCATTCCTCCATCGACTCGCAGTTGTCGCGCAGGCAGGCCGCGAGCGGCCAGACCCACTGCTGACGACGCGCGTCGGCCGGGTCGCGGGCCAGGTTCGCGGCCACGTCCCCCATCTGCGCCATCACCTCGGGATCCCTGGAGCGCAGCGCGTCGAGCGCCAGTCGTCGCGCCTCGTCACGCGCACCGCGTGCCGCATCGACATCCGCCTGGTGTCCCTGCAAGGCCTGGCCGAGCGCGGCCGAGGCCTGGGCCAGCGGGTAGTTGGACGCGGTCGCGGCCTCGAGCCACTCGCGCGAGTTGCCGAAGGGAGGCACGTCGGCGCTGCGCAATCGATGGCAGCGTTTCTGGATGTCGCGGATGTCGTCGGCCGTGAACACCGGGCGCGTGGCCGTGAGCTGCTGGGCCTCGTCGAGCGTGCGATGGCGCACGGCGCCGTCGTCGAGATGCACGATGAAATACCAGTCGTACAAGGATTCGCAGTAGGCCAGTGCGCGCGACAGCCAGTACTGCGCGGCGGCGTCTCCCTGCCGCGCGTTCACGTAGAGCGATTCGGCGAGATCCCAGTAATCGCGCGCGTCCCGAAGTCGGGAGCGGTAGTCAGACGATGCAGGCGCAGCCGGCTGGGCGTCGATGGCCGCATCGGCTACGCCCGCGGCCATTGGTCTCGCGGGTGGTTCCCGGGCTGAGGCGGAGGTCGCGCGCGCGAATTCCGCGGCTGCGGGCGGTATCGGCCTCAGCGCCGGCGCGTGATCTTTGCGCGCCCACCACCACACGGCGAACGTGACCGCTGCGGCGCTGACCCCTGTGACCCACCGATTCACACGCCTCCCTGCCTTGACCGGATCGAATCGCCCGGCCAGCATGCGCCTCGGTTCGGGGAGACAACAAGATGAAGAATTTTCTCGCCGTGATCGCCGGCCTCGCCGTCGTGCGCGGCATCATCGGCACGGTGATCGGGCTCGCGGGCCTGCTCGTCGCCTGGATGGCGAGCCCGCAGCTCAGCCCGCTGTGGTATCCCGCCTTGCTGGTGGTCACGGCCATTCCGTGCACCTGGCTCGGCGGGAGGCTCGCGACGCCGTCTCGTGGTTGATCCGCGCGTCGCCACCGCGATGCGCTGGCTCGAGAAGCACGCGTCGAAATCCGTGCGCGCTGGCATGGCGCGTTATGCGATTCCCAACGAACACGCACTCGGCGTGCGCATGGGCGACATCCAGAAACTCGCCCGACAGCTCGGGCGCGATCACGCGCTGGCGCTGGCGCTGTGGAAGACGGGTGTTTACGAAGCGCGCATGTTGAGCGCCTACGTCGACGAACCCGCGCGCGTGACCCGCGCACAGATGGACGCGCAGGCGCGCGCCTTCGACAACTGGGCCATCTGCGACACCTTGTGTTTCGCGTTGTGGGTGCGAACCCCGCATGCGTTCGCGAAGATCCGGCAGTGGGCCACGCGTCGCGAGGAATACGTGAAGCGCGCATCGTTCGCGCTGCTGGCCAGCGCGGCGCTCAAGGACGAGCACGCGCCCGACGCGGAATTCCAGCGCGGCCTCGCGCTCATCGAGAAGGCATCCGGCGACGAGCGCAACTTCGTGAAGAAGGCCGTGAACTGGGCACTGCGCGGCATCGGCAGCCGCAATCGGGCGCTCAACGAGGCGGCGCTCGAGCTGTCAAGGAAACTCGCGGCCTCCCCGGAATCCGCGCCGCGGTGGATCGGCAAGGATGCGTTGCGGCAACTGGGCAGCGCCGCGACGCAGCGGCGATTGGAACGGCGTAGATCACGCGGCCGTTCCAGCGGCCCGCGGAGTCACGCTGCAACGCAGCGGCGTGTATCTGCATGATTGCGGCACTTTTGCAGGCTTGACCTGTTTTCGCGGGCTGTCGGCAATTGATGCCCTCCCGGGGCCCCTGCTAACTTCCGCGCGCTGGCCGCGAGCGCACAACTAACTACATTCCCCGCCTGTTCGGCTGACTTTCCCGCGGGGAGCGGCCGAGGAGTCGGCCGCCCCCCTTACGAGGGTCAGGTTGCGAACGCCGCGAACTCGAATGCCCCGCCGAGCAGGTTGCGCGGTTTCGGCTCCGCAAACCGCGATTTCACCCCCGACACCTGCTTCTCGAGGCGCGCACGCATCGAAATGCACCAGGGGGTCGGGTCGTCGCCCATGAACGGTCCGTGGTACAGGTCCAGGGCCTCGCGCAACGACTCGGCGTCCCTCGCGGCGCGCATCGCACGCTCGAACTCCCAGAGGTCCACGCGGCACAACAGCGGGTCGAGGGTCAGACGGCCGGCGCACAGCCGCACTGCCTCCTGGCAACGCAACAGCCGACGCAGGCGGTGCAATGTGGTCGTGAAGGCGCGATAGGCATCGAAGCCGTCCGCTTCGGGCCACAACGAATCCGACAGGGAGGCCACACTGACGCCGCGGCCGCCGGCCGCGATGAGCGCACTGAGCAACTCGAGCGCACGCATCGGCGCACGGCCCTTGAAGCGCAGCGGAACGCCGTCGAGCACCAGCTCGAATCGGCCCAGCGTGTAGATAGCGATGCGCGGCTGGGTCGGAGCCGCAAATGAAAGATTGGTGAACATACAGATCGCCTCCTTGTTGTCCGGTGGAGGCGACTGTTTACGGAAAGTGCTTCAGGGAAGTCCTCAAGCGTTGTTGAAGGAGTTCTTTACTTTCCATGAACTCCAATGAAAGTAATGAGTTAGCGAGCAGAAAAATTACCGTAAGTCATACGTTACTCAGCCCATTGCAGGGTGTGCGGATGCATTCACCGCGGCTCGATGCACGGCGACCCATCGCCTCAACGCCCTTTTTTCGCGGATTCGTTGATGGAGCGCGCCAGTCCTTCCAGTGCGACGCCAGCCCCCGTGAAGCTCGTGTCCTTGCCCTCCGAATCCCGTCCCTGGTTATCCACGGAAACCAGCTGCACCGATCCGGGTGCCCCGTGGGCGAAGTAAAAAGCCGACTGCTCGGGCACCGAAACAGCGAAAAAGTCCTCGGCACGCCGCTGCTCGCTGGTGAATGCCTTGCGCTGCTGGACCAGGACCGCGGCGATCTCCGTGTTCGCATAACCCCCGATCTTCCAGTCACCCCGCTGGTTGTAGATCAGGAACGAGTCGATGACTTCATGGGTCGTCGTGTCGATCACCGGGACGAGCAGGACCGAAGTCTTGCGCTCGAACAGCGCTTCCTGCTTGTCGCGATTGTTCAGGATCTGCGCGGTATCGAGCATGACCAGCGGGAATGCCGTGGCAGCCGCGAGCCGTTTCCTGCCCCGCACCGTGTTTCCGTCGGGCAGCGTCACCTTGAGGTGGGATACATACCTGTCGATCTTCGGTTTGGTGGCGGCCAATGCTGCAGCGAACTCCACCCGCTGCAGGCCGAGGTCGCGTTTCGACTGGACGACCGGGCGAAACGATTCGGCGCCCGTCGAACCCAGGCCCTCACCTGCGGCAAACGTCTCGGCGCGAATCGGCCTGCCGCCTGCCACGAGCATGCCGCCGCGGTGGTCGGAGGTCTCGTCGGCCAGTGTGCCCAGCTTGGGATACTTCGGGACGGCTGGAATGTCTTCGCCCTGGCGCCTCAGCTGGTAAAGATCGAGCGTATGAATGGCGGTCACTGGCTGACCCATGTCCATGACCGGATCCACGTAACTCTTGTACGGAATCCAGCGTTCCCGCTTGCGGCGTGCGGGATCGTCGGCGCCGCCATTGTCGACCGGCCAGGGATCGAAGACTCGTACCTTCCGGGTGGACGGGTTGTAGCCGGTGATGATCAGCAGGTGCATGCCGGAGGGAGTACCCGAGTTGGGATCGCTGTGGCCATAGTCCCAGGTGATGATCACCGGGCGCTTGCGCACGCCGATCTCGTACTTGAACACGGCCTTGGTCAGCACCTTGCCCGCCGGCACCTGCGTGGCCTGCGCGTTGTAGAGGAACGGCACATTGGAGCCTCCGCAATTGCCCGGCGTCCTGCAGCGCGTGAGCAGGTTCCTGAAAGTGGCCTCGTTGAAGCGCGCCGCACTGTCCATCCCGCCTTCGTTCAAGGCCACGACCGTGAGCTGCGTGATGGTCGAGGGCTCTTCGGGAAGGGTCATCGGAAAGGAATTCAGCGCCATCGAGGACACGGCCGCCCAGCACCAGGTGCTGGCGAGCTGCTTTTCGCGCGGCATTTCCAGCGTCATGGGAGCGGCTTGCACCGTCGCGGCGCACAGCAGCCCTGCCAGCAGCGTCGAGAGGATGTTCGCGCGGCGCGGGAATCGGGTGTTCATGACATCTCCCCCGGGATCTGTTTTCTCGTGGTGACGCGGCGCATCACGGCGCCACGCGCGGATTTGTGAGGCAGACTAACCACTGCCGGTAGTAAGGACCGTACGAAAAACCAACGACAAGCAGAGGCAATCATGGAAGCGAGAGCAAGTACAAATACAGGTACAGGTACGAACAACGTGACGGCGGCAACGGCGGTCACGCCGGTGTCCGACAACGGGTATGCCACGAGGCCGGCGGCCGCCACGGCAGCAACGGCAGCGACGGCGGATACACCCGACCTGCAGACCGACTTCATCCGCAAGGTGCGCGAGAATTTCATCGGCAGCTCGCAGAACTCGAAGTGGCCGCCCGTCGACAACGCGGCGGTCCGCAAGCAGGACATCGCGGCGTTCGAACTGCCGAACGCCATCGCGGCGCTGTTCGACACGCTGGAACGCGGCGCGAATTTCCCGGCGGGCCTGCCCGGCACGGCGATCGCGCTGCTCAGGAAGGCCGTGGACGAAACCGACTGGCCGAACACCGCGGAAGTGCCCGAGCGCTGGCGGGCACAGGACCGCAAGCTGTTCCACGAGTTCGAGATTGGTGTCGTGACGAACATCATGATGCAGGCGTACAACCGCGCAGCTCCTGGAGGCACTCCCCGCGACTGGCCACCGACCGGCCCCTAGTTGGCTGCCGTGATCGGAGCGACCAGGCGTGTCCTGATGCTGGCCGCCGTTGCCGCGTTTCTCGCGCGCGCGGCGGCCAGCAACGCCTGGTAGTCATCGCGCTCCCGCAAAGTCTCGAAATACGGCTGGTGCTCGGCCAGCCACACGTCGCCCCAGCCGAGCTGCACCGCGCGCCGCAGTTCGGCGATCGCCGCGTCGGGTTGGCCACGCATCGCGGCCAGTTGTGCCTTGACCTCGTACAACCCATAGGTCTGCAAGCCATTGGCGACCAGCCGGTCGATCAGAGCCGACAGTTCGTCCAGCCGCTTGCCGGCGCCCTCCTGGTCTCCGCGCGCGCGCAGGGCTGCCGCGCTGATCAGAAGATAGGAGCGCCCGTAAGCCACCTGGAAAGGACTGCCGAGATCCTCCGGGCGCAACATCGGTGATCCCAGTGCGCGCTGGACGTAGCGGTTCGCGAGATCGGTATCCCTCACCATGAGCGCGGCATTCGCGATCTCGAACAACAGGCTCCAGTCCTGCGAATCGGCGACGCCGGTCTGCTCGATGAATTCCGCGAGGGCCTTTTCGCCGCCACGATCGATCGCCGCAGCGCTCCCGATCGCCATGAGTCCCGCGTTCTGGATGGCGCCTTGCGGATTGGCCAGGCGGGCGCGCTGGTACACGTCGGCCGCGTCCGGCAGCAATCCCAGCGAAAGCAACCAGGCTGCGCGCATGTTGTAGATCGCGGCGATGTCGTCGCCGTGTTTCAACGCCGCGGCATTCCATTTGAGTGCCGCGGCGAGATTACCCTGCGCGGCTTCCAGGTCACTGCTGACGCTGTACGGTATCGGCGATTCCGGCTCCAGCGAACGAGCGCGCTCGCAGGCCGCTGCCGCGGCCTCGAACTGCGCCAGCTGCGTGAGCGCGGTACAGCGCTGGGCATGCAGGTCGAACGCCCGCGGGTCGAGACCGGAGGCGATCGTGTAGTAAGTGAGCGCGTCGCGCGGCTCGCCGTTGGTGAGATGGTAGTAGCCGAGTGCGCTGGCCGCGGCACGCGAATTCGGACTCAACTCCAGCGCGTGGCGCAGATCTGCGATCGCCTCTTCGCGACGACGTTGTTGCACGCGGATCCTGCCTCGTACCACGTACAGGTCGACGACCTGTGCCGCGCTCGCCGCCGCTTCCGCCAGCAGCGGTTCGAACTCCGGGGCCAGCGACTCGATGGTGCGATTGCTGAAGAAGCGCCGGTTGGAAATGGCTTGCGCCAGCCAGATCTTGGCCAGAGTGAACTGGGGATCCTTCTCGAGCGCCTGGCGATACAACGCGATCGCCTGCTCGTTCGACGGTCCCTCGAGCCGCGCCTCGTGGCTCTTGGCAATGAGGAAGAGCCGCTGTGCCTCGGCGTCCTGGCTGCGCCGGCCTGCGAATCGGTTCTCGATGTCGGCGGTCATGCGCAGCTCGAGACTGCCGACCACGGACCGCGCGATCTGCTCCTGGACCTTGAGCACGTCACCCGGCTCCACGTCATAGGAGTCCGACCACAGGTGAAATCCCGTGCGCGTGTCGATGAGCTGCACGGTGATGCGCATCTGGTCGCCGGAGCGGCGCAGTGAGCCTTCGAGCACGTGGCTGGTGTTGAGCTCGCGACCGATGGCGCGCACGTCGGCGTTGCGATTGCGATAGGAAAACGCCGAGGTGCGTGCCACCACGTGCAGCGTCGGTACCTGGGCGAGCCAGTTGGAGGTTTCCTCGGTCAGTCCATCGCAGAAGATCTGTTCGCTCTGCCCGGAGGTCAGGTCGACGAAAGGCAGCACGACGATCGAGGCCACGTCGGGAATGGCGTCGAGCTGCGGCGAGAATCGCCAGACGGCGGCCATGACGGCGACAGCCGCGGCCGCGGCGATGGCCACCCACCCGAGCTGGTGCGGCACGGCCTTCGCAGGCGAATCGACGACAGGCGCCTGCGCCGGCGCCGGCGCCGGCCGGGTGATGGTCGCCGTCGCTGACGGCACCGACACGCGCGCGATCAGGCGATATCCCTTGCGTGCCACCGTCTCGATGTAACGCGGCGGATCGTCGCCGTCACCGAGCACTTTGCGCAGCTGTGACATCGACTGGTAGACAGACGCGGTGCCGACCACGACGCCGCTCCAGACGGATTCGAGCAGCTCGTCCTGGCTGATCACCGTGCCCGGTGATTGCGCGAGCCGCATCAGCAGCCGCATCGTGCGCGGCTCGATCTTCACGCGCTCCGCGCCGCGCGTGAGCGAATCGTCGCGTGGATCGACGAGCCAGTCGCCTATCTGCAGTGCTTCGTTGTACGTCGCCGGCATCGCCTCGAGGATAACAGGCATCACGAACAGCGCCTCAGCTGGTGAACCGGCGGCTGAAGAGACTGGTGCCAAGCAGCACCAGTGCCCAGACCGTGCCGGCCACGCTGGTAGTCAGAGCAGCGTACAGCCACCAATAGCTGCCACCCACGCTGAGCGCCTTGAGCATGATCGTGATGTAAGCCCACAACGCTCCCTGCAGCACCAGCCCGAGCGCCGCGAACGCTGCGAGCACGATGCGGTGCAAGCGGGTCCGGGCGTGTGTCGCGACGTAGAGGATCGCGATGCATAAGGTGAAACCAAGGATGCTCATCAGGGCGACCTGGAGCGTTTCCATGGCATTCAGGTTGCGGTGCGGAAGGTAACGCCCAAGTAACGTTACGAGGGGTTGGATTTCCAGCCGCGCGGTTTGCGATTGAAGGCCACTTCCACGAGGAAGTTGCGCGCGCGGCACTTCGAGCATCGCAGCCGCGTGCAGGCCTGCTTGAGCGTGACGTTCCAGCCCAGGATGTTAGCCAGCGTGCGGGGGTCGATTTCGCGGGCGTGTTTGCACTGGCGGCACGACACGCAGATCACGTAGGTGCCGGAGTGGTCGGAAAGCTTGTCGATGGCGCTGGCGGGAAGTGGCATGCGGGGATTTTTTCGCCGCGCGGGGTCGGCGTCCAACCAGCACGGGACGCCGCTGGGCACTGTATGGCGCGTTGTTGCTGGTACGCTGCAACCCATGTCGGATCAGACCCTCATCGAACGGTGCACCGCCATCGACCAGCCCGGCTGGCTCGATCTGAGACTCGCCCTGTGGCCCGACGCGACGGCGGAGGACCATCGCGGCTACATGGCCATGGCACTCGCCCAACCGGACCGCTTCCTGCAACTCATGGTTTACGACGAACTTCGGCAGCCCGTCGGGTTCATCGAAGGCTCGATCCGCATCGACTACGTCAACGGCACCGAGTCCTCGCCGGTCGGTTTCGTCGAAGGCGTGTACGTGGTGCCGGCCTGGCGGCGCAGGGGCGTGGCCCGGCTGCTGTTCGCCGCGATCGGCGACTGGGCGCGCGCCCGCGGCTGTCGCGAGCTGGCCTCGGACGCGCTGATCGACAACGAAGTCAGCCAGCGCGCGCACCGCGCGCTGGGTTTCCGCGAAACCGACCGCGTCGTCTACTTCGCCAAACCGCTGTAATGTGTAATGGGGACATTCCTCATTTCCGCTGTCACATTTCGATAAGTGATCGCAGTGTCCGATCGATCAGTGAAATGTGACAGCGGAAATGAGGAATGTCCCCTCACTCCGCCCGGAACGTCAGCCGGGTCAGGACGGCGCGCGACGCGCCGCTGCAGTCCAGGTTGCCGCGAGCGCCCGCTCGGCTGACCTGTTCCACGTTGACGCTGCAGGCCGAGACATCGATGGGCGGCACGATGCGGCCGTTCAAAACCAGGTACGGGACGACGTCCGAGGCCCCGCCCCCGTCCGCGACCGGCACGCGCAACAGCAGGTATTCCGTGTCGCTCGAACCGAATTCGAGCAGCGCCGTGCGTACCCCGTTCTCATAGGCATAGAGGCCGGGCGCGATCGAATGGCGCCCCGCCCGGTCGAGCGGCAGCGTGTACTCACGGCCGGCATAGATGAAGCTGGTGCTGCCGTTCGCGAAGGTGGCTTCCTGTCGCCGGGCCCCCTCGCCCATGCGCGAGTTGCGCAGCGTGCGACCCTGGCTCACGGTCGTCGAAGTCACCCCGCCCGGCAGCCTGGCGAGCGTCAGCACCGCCACGGGCGTGCCCGAGGCGAACCCCACCTTCTGCAGGTAGATAGTCAGCTTCTGCCCCGGTGGATAGACGTCGAAGCCGAGCCCGCCCGGCATGCCCGCCATGATCCAGTAGCGCTTGCCGGCCTGCTCGAACTCGAGCTCGGGCAACTCGCCGCCGAAGTACATGTCCGTCATCGAGGAGTCTTCGCCGCGGCTGCTCAGCCACGCGCCGATGAGGGGGCGGAAGCGACCCGAGGGCGTGCGCTTGTGGCCGGTGTAGTTGGCCGTCGTGAAGAACCATTGCGACGGCCCCGCGAGCTCCGCCTCATCGTTCTGCGACCGGGCCGCACCACCCATGATCTTCGCCAGCGTCGCGGGCGCGTAGGCGGATTCATCGGTATCGGAGGTCTGCGCCCAGGCCGCGCCGGACACGAGCAGAACAGTCAGCAGCCAGTTACGCATGGGTTCGAACATAACCAATGCGGACGGCCCCCGACCTTGCGTCAGCTCGCAAAAATGGCCTCAATTTCATCGGCACTGTCCGGCCGCACCACGCGGCCCTTCTCCACCCCGCCCTCGAGGTACACCAGCGTCGGCCAGAGCTTCACGCGGAACGAACGCCCCAGCGGACGACCCTTGCCGTCCTCGATCTTGATGTGGCGGACCTCGGGATGTTTCCGCAGGGCGGCGGTGATATCGGGCTGCGCCGCGCGGCAGTAGCCGCACCAGCTCGTGCCGAATTCCAGGACCGTGGGCTCGGTGAAGGCGTCGACGTCGGCTCGTGTGGGTTCGTTCATCGGTGGGAGCTTGCCCGCAGCGTGCGCCCTGGGCAATTCCTCGCGCGGCACGTCGCGATGTCAGAACCCTTCCAGCCACCGCCCGAGTTGCGACAAACCAATGATGTCGATCAGCACATGCGCGAACATCAGCGGCCATAGCTGCCGCGTGCGCGCATACACGAAGCCGTACAACAAACCCATCGGCACGATCGTCACGACACCGATTGGCCCCTGGTACAGGTGATACAGCAATCGCACCACGGTGCTCACGTTGATCGCGGTCCACACGCCACGTGCCTCGCGCAACGCCGTGATGATGTATCCCGCGACGAACATCTCCTCGAACATGCCGTTCACCGTCGAGGCGATGAACACGAGCTGCATGTTCACGTTCGGGTCCGAGACCGGATAACGCTCGACACCCGCCTGCATCTGTGCCGGCAGCGCCATCGAGGCCAGGTGTTGCGCGACCATGGCGACGACGTAGGTGCCCAGAAGCAGCAGCCACCCGAGGCCGGTGCCGCGCCACGTGATCCGCAGGCCTGCCTTCTCGAGCGTCCAGCCGCGGACGTGCAGGAACCACACCAGGAAGGCCGCCTGGACCAGTTCGAACACCACGAGGCCGATCAGCACGGCATCGTTGAACACCATGCCGCCCCCGCCGGCGGGTGCCGCGGCACCGCCCGAGCTCAGCGAGAGGATCGAGGAAATGATGGGCATGCCGAATGCCCCGCAGACCACGACGAGGAATTCGACGCCGGGAGGAAGACGCCGGATGAGTTCGTGCAGCGGTGTCACTGCGCAGCCAGGCCGTACAGCTTCATGGCATTGTCACGCAGGACCTGTCGCGCGATCTCGAGCGCACGCTCGCGCGTGATCTCACCGTTCTGCAGCATCGCGGTGAGCGCGATGGCCAATGCGCGCCGCGCCTTGCTGGTCATGAGGAATTCCTTCTCCTCCCAATCGGTGAGCGGCGAATCGCTGTCGGAGTAGGCATCGGAGCCGAACAGGACTTTCTCCGGATGCCAGCTCAGCCAGTCACGCAGAACCCCGGCGAGCTGGTGCGTGCCGAGATAAAAAGTCTGCGCGGAGAAATCGGTCCAGGTATTGGGCTTGTCGATCATGGCCTGGGCCACTTCGTGGTACGGCCAGCCACCATGCAACAGCACGAAGCTGGTCTTGCGCAGCGCGCGCGAGTTCAGCGCGTCTTCGAGCAGGCCCGGGTTGGCATGCGAGTTGTTGAAGTACGGCCCGTCACCATTGCCGGTGTGGATGTGGACCACGAGCTGCTGGGCGCCGGCCGCGACCGCGATGGCATTGAACAGATAGTCCTCGAGCAGCTTCTGCTCGACGGCGGTCAGTAATTCGCCTTTGACCGCGCGCGCGTACACCGGCGTGGCCGCCGCCTCCTCGACCACGGCGAAGTCGAGCGGCCGCGCATAGGCACACAGGAACTTGATCGCGACCGCGCCGCTCTTCCTCCAGCGCGCCAGGGTCGCCTGCACGATGTTCACGCGGTATTCGACCAGTGTCGGCGGCGGCCGGCTGAAGCCGACTTCCTTGAGCAGCTTCGAGACGGAAAGCTCCCCGCCCGAATACCCGAGCCAGCTCGCCTCACCGGCGAAGGGCCGCAGCAGAGGATCCGCGTACGGCACCCAGCGGAAGCGGCCATTCAGCTGGCCCGCGCCGGGCTGCACGGTATTCAACAGCGCGATGTCGACGCCCGCGGCGTCGAGAACATTGCTGGGCCAGTTGTTCCCGGCGCGCGCGATCGTTTCGCGCTTGGTCGCCAGCAGTTCCCTGGCATGCGGCAGCTCGGCGTCGGGATAGTTGTAGCCGTAGAGCGCGAACCACGCGGCACGCCATTCCGGGTTGGTGGGCTGCAGCCCGACGACATCGGGGTAACGCGGCTTGCCCAGCGGGTTCTCGTCCTTCCAGCGCGCGCGCCGCGCGGGATCCACCGCGTCGCCGTGCATGTGGTTGTCGATGGCGCGGATGCGCGAGATCTCTTCGAGCAATTTCGCGTCGACGGCATCCTGCGCGCCGGCCTTGCCAGCCAGCAGCAAGGGCAGGATCAGGCAGATGAGCTGGCGGCGTCGCATGGACGCCACTGTACCCTATCGATGCTCACGGGCGCGCCGCGCAGGCGTCGCGCAAATCAACCTCGGAGGATCTCAGCGCGACAGCCGCGCCGCATAGGAGCTGTCGCCGTTTCCGCACTGGTATTCGCGCGTCACGGTCCACAGGTCGCAATTGCCCTTGTCCATGTTGGCGCATTGGCGGACCTGCCCGGCCCTCGGCTCGGCCGTGCGATAACCCCACGCATTGCAGCGCCCGAGCGCGACCTTCTGCGCCTGCGCGTCGCTGACCTGCGGCTGCTTGAACTCCGGGTAGTCGTATGAGACCCGCACCACGCCTTGTTCGCGATTGCCACCGGCAGCCGACCACTGCCGGGTGCTCGCACAGGCGACGAGGCACCCGATGAACGACAACATGAACAAAGACTGAATGAGGAGTTTCATGTGCGCGATCTCCGAACCGTGAACGGAGATTGCGCCCGCGCTTCTTAACCGACGCTGAATCTCCGCAGCGGCAGGTCGCGCAGACGACGGCCCGTGGCCGCGAAGATCGCATTGGCGAGCGCGGGTGCCGCGCTCGGCACGCCCATCTCGCCGGCGCCGCACGGCGTCGCAGCCGACGGCAGGAAATACGTTTCGACTCGGGGAGCGTCCGTCATCCGCACCAGTGGATAGCCGTCGAAGTTCGACTGCTGCACGCGTCCGTCCTCGACGGTGATCTCCTGGCCGAGCGCGGCGGAGATGCCGTCCACCGTGCCGCCCATGAGTTGCGCGTGCACGCCGGAGGGATTCACGACCTGTCCGACGTCGGCGACACAGACGCAGTTCTCGATGCGCCACGCGGTGCCGGTTCCACTCACCTCGAAGGCGTGCGCCGTATAGCCGCCGAAAGTGAAATGCGCCGCCATCCCGACCGCGCGGCCTGGCGGGCGCTGGCGCGAGTAGTCGATGCGACGCGCGGCCTCGCGCAATACCGCCGCCAGCCTGCCGGTGTTGAACACGGGACCGCCGTGCTCGCGATACTCGAGATCGCGCGCGGCGCCGAGCATCTCGAGCCGCAGCTCCAGCGGATCCCGGCTCGCTGCCGCGGCCACTTCGTCGACGAAGCTCTGGACGGCGAACGCCGTGAAGGTATGCAGCGGCGCGCGCCACCAGCCGCGCGCGAGGCCGAACGGCACGTCGACGAACTCGGCAAGGTAGTTAGGGACGCAGCTGGCCGGGAAGCCGTCGACGTCGAGCGTACCCACCCAGTCCGGTTCGCCGGCCATGCCCGCGCGGTATTTGCGCGAGGTCGCGGCCACGCGATGCGACCAGCCGAGCACCCGGGCGTCGGCGTCCAGGGCCGCGCGCAGGCGCTGGATGCCGAACGGGCGGAAGAAATCGTTCTGCAGGTCGTCGTCGCGCGTCCAGAGGAGTTTCACGGGCCGCTGCACCGCCTGGGCGATCAACACGGCTTCGGCCACGAAATCGTTCTGCAATCGACGACCGAATCCACCTCCCGCGCGCGGCAGCTCGACCGCGATGGCGAGCCGCGGGATGCCGGTCATCGCGTTGATCATGCGCGAGGCGGCGCCGGGGTTCTGCAGCGACGCGACCAGGCGCGCGCGATCGGCGGCCAGATCGATGAACGCACCGGGCGGCTCCATCGTCGCGTGCGCGAGGAAGGGCGTGCGGTAGTCGGCCTCGACGCGACGCGCGGCGTTCTTCCAGGCGTCCGCCATGTCGCCATCGGCGCGTCCCGTCTGCACGCTGGCGCCCGAGCCCACGGCGTCGCGGCAACGTTGCTCGAGCGCGCGCGTGGAGTCCTTGGCCCATTCTCCCGGCTCCCACTCGATGCGGAGCGCCTTGCGGCCCTGGATCGCCGCCCAGGTGTTGTCGGCCACCACGGCGACGCCGGCGGCGAGGTTGCGCGTGAAATCACCGGGTGGCGGGGCCGCGATCGGCACGACGGCGCGTACGCCGCGCACCTTGCGTGCCGCCGAATCGTCGAAGGATTTCAGGCGACCGTCGAACCAGGGGCAGCGCGCGATGACGGCAAAGAGCATCGCCGGCACGGATGCATCGATGCCGTAACGCGCGCGGCCACTGACGATGTCCGCGCAATCGGCGACCCGCGTGGGCCGGCCGATGATGCGGAAGTCCTTGGGATCCTTGAGCGTGAAAGGCCCGGAGGGCAACGGCAGCTTCGCGGCGCGCGCCGCGAGCTCACCGTAGGTGGCGTGCCGGCCATCCGCGTGGCGTACGACGCCTTCGCGCGCCGTCAAACTACCCCGCGGCGCGTCCCACGCTTGCGCGGCCGCGAGGACCAGCAGCTCGCGCACCTGTGCGCCGGCTTCCCGCAGCGACGTCCAGCCGTCGGAGATGTTCGTGCTGCCACCCGCGAACTGCGATCCATAGCGGTTGGTGAAGGTGTCGGGCTTGTCACCCGCCTGGATGCCGAAATCGAGTTGCTCGACGCGCACCTGGTCCCAGCGCACCTCGAGCTCCTCGGCGATCAGCATCGGCAACGAGGTGCGCACGCCCTGCCCGATTTCGCAGCCGCGGGCGCCGATCACGACGGTGTTGTCCGGGTGAATGCGCACGAACACGCCGAGCGCTATCGGCGCGGCCTCGCGGCCCGCGGCGCCGGCGGTCAACGGGAGCTCGAACGTGGCGAGCAGCGCGCCCCCGCCGAGCGCCGTGATCTGCAGGAACTGCCGCCGTGTGTGTAACACGGCAGTATTTGACCACCGGGAGCCGCACCGCATCCGTCGGTCCGGCGCAGGCGGTTTTCACCTCAGCGCGGACGCGCCTTGGCTTCGATGCCGACCACGAGGCGGAACGCGCGCTCGATCTGCCGGCGGAATCCCGCATCTTCGAGGCTCAGCGGCCCGGGCTGGTTGATCAGCGTGTTGTTCATCGTGCCGCGCACCATCTGGAACGCGAAGCGGATGCGCTCCTGCTCGTCGGCCTTGATCGAACGCCCGAGCAACGTCGAGTACACCTCGATGAAACGGTCGACCGATGCCTTGCCCAGCGCGCGGAATTCCTCCCAGAACGCGGGATCGGTGGTGCCGCGTCGCAGGGCCGCGCGCCAGAAGTCCGGATGCTCGAGCACGAAGTTGAACTCACGCTCGACGGCGCGCTCGACGATGTTCGCGAGCTTCACGCCGTCGTACCACTGGTCCAGTTGCGCGCGGCTCTGTTCGCGGCGCATTTCGGCCAACGCGAAGAAGTACTGATCCTTGTCGAAGAAGCGCTGGTAGAACGAGCCGACCGCGCAGTTGGCCGCGCGCGCGATGTCCGCGACCGACAGCTCGTCGAAATGCTTGCGCCGCAGGAGCTTGAAGCCGGCGGCCAGCAGTCGGTCGCGTGTCTTCTGCGAACGGCTCTGCTTGACGGGGAGACTGAAACGCGGCGCCGACCCGGGATGCTCATGGGCCATCGTTGTTCTTTCCTGTTCTCGCAACCTGCGTGCGAGCCCATGGTACGTCAGTCGCCGGCGACTGCGCGTGTCTTGTTCGCCTTGCACTCGGTTTCGAGCATTCCGCCCCGGCATGGAATCTCGAAGGTCCCCTCGATGTGAATCTTTCGTGAACCGTTCAGTGCCTCGACACCCTCGATGACGAACGAGCCGGCCACGCCTTCCATGTCGAACTTGTCGAGCTTGAGTGTGCCGCTGCGCGCGTCGTACATGCCCTTGTTGTAGGTCAGCGCGCCGGCCAGGATCTGCCCCGGCTGCACTTCGCCACTGTTCTTGCCGACGATTTGATAGGTGCCCGGCCCCAGCGGCAGGTCCTTTTCCCGGGACGAGAAGGCGGCCAACGACACCAGGATCCCGGGCGGTCCGTCGTTGCTGCAATTGATGTCGAGCGGCATCGCGGTCTTGCTGGCGCGCAGGGATTCCTTCTCTTTCTTGCTGGCCCAGTACGAGGAATGCACGCTGCTCGGGCCCTCGCCCGACAGCGCCACACCCTTGGGATCCCACCAGGTGGTCCACTCGTGTTTTGCAGGCGCCGTCATGCGGATCTTGCAGGCCTCGATTCGGGGGTCGACGGCACTGGAGGTGACCTCGCCACCCGCGGCCGCACCGGCCAGCAGCCCGGCCAGTCCAAGGAGAACGAAGGGACGCGTCGAATCCTGCATCCGCGGGAATCTCGGCCATCGGGCGTCGAAAGTCAGCCGCGCGACGTGACCGATGCGGGTGGGAAGAGTCCGACCGGGATGCGGCCCGGCGCCGGGCGCGACTCGACCGCAGGCGTAGCCCAGGGGCGAAATCTTGACTCACAAGATGAATGCATGTTCATATTTTTGTGAACGGCTATTCACATACAGGGGAGGACGGATGACGTCGAGCCAGCGGGCGCGCGAGCGCAGGCCCCGCCACCGCGTGCTGACGCGCCGGCAGATGCTGGCGGGATCGCTCGCCGGCACGCTCGGGCTCGGGCTCGGCCTCGCCGCCCGGCGCGCGCAGGCCCAACGTCCCACCCTGCCCAACATCGTGTTCGTGCTGGCCGACGACCTCGGCTACGCCGACCTCAGTTGCTACGGGCGTCACTTCTCGACGCCGCGCATCGATTCGCTGGCGCGCCACGGCGCGCTGCTGACGCAGGCCTACGCGAGCTCGGCCGTGTGCTCGGCGACCCGCGTCGCCTTGATCACGGGCCGCGAACCGGGCCGGCTGCGCGTGGGACTCGACGAACCGCTGGCCTTCGACCACGAGGAGAGCGTCGGCCTGCCGCCCGAGGTGCCCACGTTGCCGTCGCTGCTGCGCAAACGGGGGTACCGCACCTCGCTGTTCGGCAAGTGGCATCTCGGCAAGCCGCCGAAGTTCGGCCCGCTCAGGAGTGGTTACGACCGCTTCTTCGGCATGTACGGCGGCTACTCGTTCTACTTCGGGCACGGCAAGGATGATCCGAGCCCGATCATCGACCAGGAACGCATCCTCACCGATCACGGTTATCTGACCGATCTGCTGGCCGACAAGGCCATCGAGGAGCTCGAGCTCGGTGCGCGCGAGGCGCGGCCGGTGTTCCTGAGCCTGCACTTCAACGCGGTGCACTGGCCTTGGGAGGGACCCGGCGATCGCGCGCGGTCGCTGGGCATCAAGAGCGCGGTGCATCGCGACGGCGGCTCGCTCGAAACCTATCGCACCATGCTCGAGAGCCTCGACACCAACATCGGCCGCGTGCTCGACGCGCTGGACGCGCTCGCCCTCGCGTCCAACACCATCGTCGTCTTCACGAGCGACAACGGCGGCGAACGCTTTTCGGACGTGTGGCCGCTCACCGGCATGAAGGGCGAGTTGCTCGAGGGCGGTATCCGCGTGCCGGTGCTGGCGCGCTGGCCCGCGCGCATTCCCGCCGGCCTGCGCAGCGACCAGGTGGCGGTCACCACGGACTGGCTGCCCACGCTGCTCGCGGCCGCGGGTGGGACACCTGACACGAACTACCCGAGCGATGGCGAGAACCTGCTGCCGGTGCTCGGAGGCACCGAGCCTGCGCACGCGAGAACGCTGTACTGGCGCTACAAGGCCAACGAGCAGGCCGCCGTGCGCGACGGCCGCCTGAAATACCTGAAGCTCGGCGGCCGCGAATACCTGTTCGACATCGACGCGGACCCGCGCGAACGCGCCGACCTGCGCGAGAAATTCCCGGATGACTTCGAACGACTGAAGCGCCAGTACGCCGCCTGGAGCGCCCGGATGCTGCCTTACCCGGCCGATGCCCGTAGCTATGACGTGAGGACGGGCACCGCCGACCGTTACTGATTGGGGAGAAAACATGAACAAGAAAATGATGTGCGTGCTGCTCGCCTGCCTGCCAGGCACGCAGCTGTGGGCCCAGACCGAAGAACCCGCGACGTCCCTGGAAGAGGTGCTGGTCACGGCACAGAAGCGCGAGCAGAACATCCAGGACGTGCCGATCGCGCTCGATGCGGTATCGCGTGATGCCATCATCGCGCAGCGCATCTCGGGGCCCGACGATCTCATCAAGATGTTGCCGAACCTGAGCCTCAAGACGGCCTCGGCGGTGAACTCGGGATTCGCCATTCGCGGCGTGGGTACGCAGAACTTCCATCTCACCGCGCAACAAGCGGTGGGCCTGTACTTCGACGAGGTCTCGCAGGTGACGCCGTTCACCAGCCAGCTCGGGCTGTTCGACATGGAGCGCATCGAGGTGCTGCGCGGTCCGCAGAACACGTTGTTCGGACGCAATACCACCGGTGGCGCGGTGAACTTCATCACGCGGCGCCCGGATCCCGTGGACGGCAACAACGGTTACATCAACGTGAACCTCGGCAACTTCGGCAAGATCGATGGCGAAGGCGCCGTTGGCTTCGCGCTTGGGGAGCACTTCGCGATGCGTCTCGCGGCGCAGAGCCAGAATCGCGACGGTGTGTTCACCGACGTCGAGTCCGGCGACAAGATCGGCAGCACCAGCAAACAATCCGCGCGGCTCGGACTCGCGTGGGAACCTTCGGAGTCCACCAACGCGTGGCTCTCGCTGCACTACGGGAAGAGCGATCCGGAGCGCGTGCCGCGCAAGGCCACGGGCCGTTTCCTCGCCGACAACGCGACCACCTGCCCCAACAACGACGATGGGGCCTCGCAGTTCGACGGCGCGAGCGCCTGCTTCGCACGCAACAAGACCGGCGTGCCGTACAACCCTTCTCTCGATGGCTGGCGCGATGCGCACGACGCCGCCAACAACACCGCGCTGGTCGAGCTCGAGGGCGCCTTGCTCAAGGTCGAACACGACTTCGGACCCATGACGCTGGCCAGCCTCACGGGCTACGACGATGTCGAGCAGCACCTGGCCGACGAATCGGGTGGCCTGCCCTACATCCAGTTCCAGGCGCTGCAGCAGGGTGACTACCAGACCTTCTCGCAGGAGCTGCGACTCACGTCCAACGGCGAAGGCAGGGTGAAGTGGATCGGCGGGTTGTACTACACCCACGAGAACGATCATTTCGCGACCACGGCCCGCAACAATGCCGTGGGCCCACCGACGCTCTCGGTGGTCCCGACGTCGATCATGAACCAGCGCGGTGACGTGTATTCCGCCTACGGCCAGATCGACGTGGCCTTCACCGAACGGTTCAACATGAACGTCGGGCTCCGTTACACGGACGACAGCAAGACCGGCGACACCACGGTCGTCGCCATGTTCGACACGGACACTGGCCTGGCCACCGGCACGCGCTTGCCCATGGACTTCCTCTACAGCCGCGACTTCGTGCTGGCACACGAGGATTCGTTCCCGACGCTGTGTGCGCCCGGCGTGGTGCCCTGCTCGGGCCCCTGGAAGCAGGTGAAACAGGACTACAGCAAGACCGGCGGCAAACTCGGCTTCGATTTCCACTTCAACGATGACGTGATGGGCTACGCGAGCTACTCGCGCGGCTTCAAGGCCGGCGCCTTCGACGTGCGCGCGCAGGCCGTGTTGTTAGGCACGGGCGACCTGCCCGTGAAGCCCGAGGAGCTCGACGCCTACGAGATCGGGCTCAAGAGCCAGTTCCTGGACAGGCGCATGAAACTCAATGTCACGGCCTTCTACTACGACTGGAAGGATCTGCAGACCTTCGCGACCATCCCCGGCATCGGCCCCGCATTCCTGAACCTGCCGAAGTCACGGCTCACGGGACAGGAGCTCGAGTGGCAGTTCGCGCCGGGCGACGACTGGACGTTGCGCCTGTACGGCGCGCATCTCGACACCGAGGTTACCGACGTCGGCACGCTCGGCCCGGATGCCGCGGTCGAAGGAGCGCCGTTGCCGCAGGCGCCGGAGTGGACGTTCAATGCGGGCGTCTTCAAGGGCATCGCGATTGGCGACCAGCGCCTGACGCTGAGCGCGAATGCACGTCATGCCTCGGAACAGTGGGGCACGATGAACGAGCGGCCCAATACCCTGGTCAAGTCCAGCACCTTCTTCGATGCGTCGGTGGCCTATGAGTTCGGGGCCGAGAATCGTTATTCGCTCACGGCCTGGAGCGAGAACCTGACGTCCGAGAAGACCTGTTACCTGCTGGGAGATCTCGACGGCTTCACGTGGACCAACGCGTGCCAGCCGAACGAGGGGACGGCGCTGTACGGCATTTCGCTGATGGCGAGGTTCTAGTTAGCCGCAGAACCCGGCGCGCGGACTCCCCCGTCCGCGCGCCCCGTTACCCGAGTTTCCGGAGCAATTCTGCTTCGCGCTCCGGCGTGAGACCTGATCGCAGCTTCTGTTTTTCGGCGGGCCGCGTCTTCTGCCAGTCCAGCGTCTCCCGGATCGTGGTCTCCAATGGACGGAACTTGAGCCCCTTGGCTTCAGCACGCGCGGAGGCCACCAGTCCATGCCCGAGACTCTGGCCCGACGGCGGCGCCCAGATCGGGATTTCCTGGCTGGCCCACATGCCGGGCTCCGCGGCCTTCTCGGCCATGAGGAACTCGGTGCTGGCCCATTTGAACGTGGTGTTCGCGCCCGTGATGCGCCTGCTCTCGTCCAGTAGTTTGCCCATGGTCGCCCAGCGTGGCGGCGTGCACAGGTTGTAGCGGCCCGCCACGCTCTTCTCCGCGCACACGCGCACGAAGTCGGCGAGATCGCGCACGTCGATGTACTGGATGGGATCTGTCGGGGTTCCGGGCGCAATCATCTCGCCGCCCTGCGCCACGCGGAACGGCCAGTAGGTGAACCGGTCGCTGAAGTCGCCGGGACCGGCGATGTAGGTAGGCCGGATGATGCCGGCGTGTTTGCCGTAGGCCTTCTGTACCACGTCTTCGCAGAGCACCTTGAGCGGGCCGTAGTTCTCGCCCTCGAGCCTGTCCTGGCGCAGGTTCCCGATCGGCGCGAGCGCGTGGTCTTCGTCGATGGGCGGGTTCTGGAAGTTCTCGTAGACCGCGATGCTCGAGATGAAGATGTAGTGCCTGGCATGTTTCCTGAGCAGGTCGGTGGAGAGTTTGACCTGGCCGGGCGTGTAGCCCGAGTTGTCGACCACGACGTCCCAGTCGCGGCCTTCGAGCGCCTTCAGGTTGTCGTTGCGGTCGCCGAGCAGTTGCTCGACTCCCTGCTTCGCGTCGGGGTCGCGTTTGCCGCGATTGAACAAGGTGACCTCGTGTCCGCCCTCGGTGAGCGCATGCACGAAATGCGGCCCGATGAATCCGGTGCCGCCGAGGATCAGTACGCGCAGTGGTTTGGGCCTCGCAAAGGCCGTGGTGAGAGTGGAAGCCAGCAGCGTGGATCCCGCGAGCTGCATTGCGCGGCGCCGATTCATTTTCATGAGACCTCTCCCTGCAAGATTCCCCGTGTTTTACCGTGGCGAGCCCCGACTGCGGGACGTACCGGCCGCATGGCACGCACGTTCCGGCGCATTCGGACAGCATCTTGCACCGAAGGTGGATTGCCCTGGGCCCGCGTCGCGTACACGCTGCGCCGGATGGCGAGCATCCGCAAGCAGGTTCATATCGATGCGCCCGTCGCGAAAGTCTGGGAAGCGCTTCGCGACGTCGGCGCATTACACACGAGACTGGCGCCGGGATTCGTGACCGACACGAAGATGGATGGCAACGCGCGCATGGTGACCTTCGGCAACGGCCAGGTGGCGCGCGAGGAGATCGTCAGTGTCGACGACAGCCTGCGACGCGTGGCGTGGGCCATCCTGGATGCGCCGTTCGAACACTACAGCGGCTGCGCCTGGGTGGAGCCCGAAGTCGGCGGTGCAAGATTCCTCTGGACGGCGGATCTGCTGCCGGACGAGATGGCCGAGCGCGTGGACGCGATGATGAGCGCGGGGATCCAGGTCATCAAGAAAACGCTGGAACGCCCGGGAAAGGCGTGAACGGCGACCCGCGCCGCTGGCGCAGGTTGTTAGCGGCCCGAAAGTGGGTAACGCAGGCCGATCATCGGCGCTACCCAACGGACTTGTCCGGGGTATAGATTCGCGGCATGAAAATGCTCACTCGTCGCGAGTTGATTGCCCTGGGCGCCGCGGTCGCGCTCCCTTCCCCGCCCACGTTCGCCGCCGGTCACGATCAGGACTGGGACTGGCTGCTGGGGAGCTGGGACGTTTTCCATAGTCGTCTCAAGGATCGGCTCGTCAGGTCCACCGAGTGGCAGGAATTCAACGGCAAGAGCGCGTTCTGGACCACGATGCGCGGTCTCGGGAATGTGGACGACAATTCACTGCAACTACCCGCCGGCGACTATCGCGGCCTGAGCATTCGCGCCTTCGATCCCGCGACCAGTCGCTGGGCCATCTGGTGGCTGGATGGCCGCAACCCGGAGCGCATCGACCCGCCGGTGCGAGGTGGCTTCAAGGGTGACGAAGGCGAGTTCATCGGCACGGACACCTATAAGGGCACGCCCGTGACCGTGCGCTTCCGCTGGCACGAGGTACGCAGCAAACGCCCGTGGTGGGACCAGGCCTTTTCCACGGACGGCGGCCAGAGCTGGGAGATCAACTGGCGAAACTACTTCACGCGCACGAGCCCCGGCGGGATCGCGCTGCCACGACTGCCCGAGAATTTGCCGGAGGCGCGTGCCTGGGAGTTTCTGCAGGGCAAGTGGCAGGTGCGCAATCGACGACTGCGCGAGAAATTCGTCGGCAGCAAGCAGTGGGACGAGTTCGGCAGCACGTTGAACAACTGGCAGGTGCTCGGCGGCCGAGGCAATGTCAGCGACATCTGGTTCGAGGAACCGGGGGCACCGCATGGCAGCACGGGGCTACGCGTCTACAACGACGAAAAGAAAGAGTGGCTCTACTGGCACCTCGATGGCCGCACGCCCACCGACATGAGTCCGGCGATGCCCGGGAAGTTCGATCCGGGCACCACGACCTTTCGAGTGACTTACCCGCTGCGCGGTAGACAGGTGCAGGTGAGATCGCAGTGGACGCGCACGAACACGAAGTCACTCCGCTGCGAACAGGCGGAGTCCGTGGACGACGGCAAGACGTGGGAATCGACCTGGATCGCCGAGCTGACCCGCGTCAGCTGACGCGGGTCATGGCTTCTGCGGCAGCGCGAACACCACGTACCCGCCCTTTCCCAGCGGCTCCGGCGATCCGATCCCGCTTTCGCGCGAGTTCAATCCCCAGGTATGCGGCGTCGTGGCATTGATCACGATGTAAGTCCTGCCCTTCACCTGGTAAGCCGCGGGCAAGCCTTCCGTTCCCATCGGCAGCGTCGCGGACCACAACACCTCGCCATTGTCCGCGTCGAACGCGTACAACACGCCATCGCGGCCCGTCGAGAACACGATACCCGTGGACGTCACGATCATGCCCTGTCGCTGCGAGCCGCGCGGTACGCCGGTTTCCTTGCCGCCGGCCGCGGCAACGTCGCGGTCCTGGCCCAGCGGCTTGCGCCACTTGATGACGCCGCGATTCAGGTCATAGGCCACGATGGTCGACCAGGGCGGCCCCAGTAGATAGGGATAACCGAGGCCGTAGTCGGTGAAGTAGCGCTGCGGCGGATGGTCGACGCCCTCGGGATAGTCCTGCATGCCCACGGGTCCGTTCGTCGGTGGCGCAGGCGTGCGCGGCGCGCCGCCCGACGCGACCACGGGACCCGCCGGCATCGGCAACGCCACGTCCGCGTCGCTGCCGCGGAACCTCGGCTTCGCGCCGCCGCCCAGGAAAGCCAGGATGTCGGAGATCTGCTCATCGGAGAGATGCCCGATCGGCGGCATGCGCCCGTTGCCATACACCACGGTGCGCTTGAGCTGCGGGAAGCCGATCTGCGTGCCCGCGGTGAGCAGCGACGGCGCCGCGGGCGTGCCGCCGCGATCCTCGCCGTGGCACATGGCGCAGGACTCCTGGTAGATGACCTGTCCGCGCTGGATCTTCTCGGGACTCGGCGGCCCGAAGCGGGCGCGCGCCGCCTTCAGGCTCTCCTCGTCCTGCACTTCGAGCTTGTAGAACGATGGAAAGTCCTGGTTCAGTAGATAGAGCATGCCGTGGCCCGGGTTCGCGGCGGTGTTGCCCCAGTTCGTGCCACCGACCGCGCCAGGGATGGCGGCGGTCTCGGTGAGCGCCGGCGGATTGAACAGGCCCGTGCGCGCCCTGGAGATGCGCTCGCGCCAGGCCGCGCGTTCGGCGTCATTGATGAGGTAGGGCGTGAGATCGTCGGGCTTCACGAGCTGCCGCGCCGACGGCGGCAGCGTGGAGAACGGTTGCGTGGGCCAGGCCTGCTCGCCGGGCACCTCGCTCTTCGGCACCGCGCGTTCCTCGATGGGCCAGACTGGCTTGCCCGTGACGCGGTCGAACACGAACACGAAGCCTTGCTTGGTGGCCTGCGCGACGGCGTCTATCTTCTTGCCGTCCTTGCGCACCGTGAGCAACTGCGGCGCGGCCGTCGGGTCGTAGTCCCAGAGGTCGTGATGCACCATCTGGAAGTGCCACAGACGTTTTCCGGTGCGCGCATCCAGCGCCAGCAGGCAATCGCTGAACAGATTCATGCCGATACGATCGGCACCGTAATAGTCGTAGGTCGGCGAGGCCACGGGGAAGTACGCGATGCCGCGCTTGGCATCGAGCGTGATCTCGCCCCACACATTCACGCCGCCCACGTATTTCCACGCATCCCTGGGCCAGGTTTCGTAGCCGAATTCGCCGGACTGCGGGATGGTGTGGAAGGTCCACGCGGGTTTGCCGGTGATCACGTCGTACGCGCGGATGTAACCCGGCGCGGAGAAGTACCCCTCGCCGGGCGAACTTCCGAGAATGATCAGGTTCTCGAACACGCGGCCCGGCGTCGCCGACGACACGCGCCGCACGCCCGCAGGATCTCGACCGAGGCCTTCACGCAGGTCGACCACGCCATCCTTGCCGAAGGTGACGATGGACTTGCCGGTGCGTGCGTCGATGGCCTGCAGCGTGTCTTCCAGCGTGAACAGCAGCCGGCGGTCCTTGCCGTCCCTGCTCTGCCAGTAGTTGATGCCGCGGTTCGTGATGCCGCGCAGGTTGGCGTGGATCCACAGTTCCTTGCGGGTGACCACGTCGATCGCGACCAGCGAGCTGTTCTTCGCGAGCACGTACATCACGTCGTCGACGATCACGGGATTGAACTGGTAGGCGCGCTCATCGCCGGTGGGATAGGTCCACGCCACCGCGAGCTTCGAGACGTTCTGCCTGGTGATGTCCTTGGTCACCACGTACTTCGACTGGTCGGGCGAGCCTCCGTAGTCGGACCAGGAAGCCGCCTGTGATACCGATAACATCGCCGCAGCGAATGCGAAAACGACAGTAGATAGACGCATGGGAATCCGGGCTACTTGACCTTGCGGGCCGAGACGTCGCTGACGTCCGGGGTCGGCGAATCGACGCCGCGCTTGGGAATCTCGATGCCTGCCGCCCAGGCGATGCCATTCAGCAGGAACCTGCGGTAGTTGTCCTGCGCGAGGTTGTCGCGGAAATCGAGGCCGCCGTACACGAAGCCGCGGCCGCCGTCGTCGCGCTGGTAGGCGAACGCGGCGATCTGGGGACCGATCTTCGCCTTGTCTTCCTTGGGGCTTGCGAGCACGAGGTCGGTGCGGCGCGCGTCGTTATCAGGCAGGAAAAACCGGCAGAAGATTTCGTCGCGGTAGGTCCACGGCTTCACGCCGCGCAGGATCGCGTGCCTGGCGAGTGGCTTCATCGCCCACTCGTCGACGGGGTTCTTCGACGCAATCTGCACCCACAACCCGCCGGTCCAGTTGAGGTAGTAGTCGCGCGCGCGCCAGTTCTCGGCCCAGTTGGCGTAATGCAGGATCACGACGCCGATCTTGTTCTGGCGGATCAGGTCATCGAGCGATTTCAGGTACGCCGTGGTTTCCGCGTCGTAACTCCGACCGTTGGTCGAGGGGTTCGGCGGAAACAACGGATGCGTTTCATTGTCGGCGCGGTCCGAGCTCGAGTCGATGACGATGGCCGCGGCATCCTGTACGGTCGCGAGATCGCGCGGCAACGTGCCGACGATGAGTTGCGTGGCGATGCCCGGCACGTTGCCCGACTGCTCGAGCGATGTCGCCAGCGTTTTCAGATCACGTTCGTATTCGTGGCGACCCGGAAAACCATGGTCTCGCGGTCCGGCGAGGAACAGGATCTTTTTCGAGGCCGCCGAGGCGTCCTGGAACACACCGGCGCAGGCCAGCACCAGGCACCCGCACAGCAGGAGGAATCGGTCGACGCGCATGGCCGACATGTTAACGGCAGGTATTCAATCGAACCAATACGCGATGCCGCGCATCTCCAGGCTGGCGCGCGGGATCACGCCGGCCGGGCAGCCTGGATCATCGAAGGCGCCATGGGGCACGCAGTGGGCCACCGCGGTATTGAGCACATCGCGGCTCGTATCGTTGGCATGGAACCCGGGGCGCGATGCCATGGGCTCGCTGAAGCCGAGAGTGTTGAAGACGGATTCGCCCATCACGAAAAGTAGGCCACCGAGCGGAACTCGATGCTCGCGCGCGGCTTCGCATCCGGGCGCGTGGTGTCGCGGAACGCGGTATGCGGCACGCGCCACGGGCGAACTCGGCGGCTGTCGTGGAAGACCACGAGCAAGGCCTCCTCGCGTGTCATGTTCGAGAAGTACCACCAGCGGTGATCCGGGTTGTGATGGAAGATCGCCGCGGCCACGCGCTGGTCCTCGTCCGCGACGGGCTTGAGCATGTCCTCGCGATCCGGGATGCGGTCCACGACGAACAGGGTGTTCGGCACACCCTCCTCGTCGCCGACGCTGTTGCCATCGCAGAGCGCGAGTGGATAGTCCTGCGGCGGCGGGGAGAACGCGCGCCAGAAGCTGGTGTACAGGAAGCGGCGGTACGGAGGCGCATCGGGAAATCGCTGCCGGTACAACGCGAGCGCCATGGCGTCGACGCGATCGGGGGAACTGTCACAATGCGCTTCGGCCGCGGGTGGCTGCACGCCGCCCTTGTGCTGGTAGCCCACTTGCTCGTGGCGGTGCGCGTCGAGATTGCCGGAGGTGCGGACCATCCAGCTCATGGTCGCGACGCGATCCGCGCCGGTCCATTGCCGGATCGCCGCGACCAGCTCGCCGGGATACTTTGATTCCACCTCGGCCTTGTCGAGAAAATTGCGCACGCCGCTGCGATGCCCGAACAACTGGAAGCCGTGGCTCGCCAGGGTGAATTCCGCGGCTCGCGGTCGCGCGTCGCGGATGGACACGTCGTACGGCAGGTACTCACCCGTGTTCACCTCGCGCGCCGGCGCGACGAAGCGTCGATTGATGAACGAACCCGGCGCCAGGTAAGTGATGCAGGCGTCGATGGCGGGGGCGTCGGACGGATGCTCGCTGGACATGTTCACTCCGCGAGAAGCGCGCGAAGATCACAGCACGGGGCATCTCGGCATTCTCGATCCGCAGCGAAGCGAGCGAGGCCGCCACAATTGGTCAGCATGTCCGCCGCGGGCGATTGTTACCATCGCGCCCCATGCCGTTCACGATTTCGCACGCTGCCGCGGTCCTGCCGCTCAGCCGGACCCGCCTGCCGCTTGCCGCCCTGATGATCGGCAGCATGACGCCGGATTTCGCCTATTTCCTGCCCTGGCAGACCGGAAACTGGTCGCATTCGATCCCGGGGCTCATCACTTTCTGTTGGCCGGCGGCGATGGCCGCGTGGCTGGTGTTCGTTCACCTGCTGGAGGCGCCGACGCTGGCCTTGCTTCCCGACCGCTGGCGGGCGGTTTTCCCCGCGTCGGATCGCGCCCTCACGCCGCGCAACCTCGCGCTGGCGTCCATCGCCGTGGTGCTCGGCGCCGCCACGCACGTGTTCTGGGACTGGTTCACGCACGGAAACACGCCCATCGTGAACAACCTCTACGCGCTCAAGCACACGTCCATCGAGCTCCTCGGGAAAACCTTCCCGACGTATCGATTCCTGCAACACCTGAGCACGGTGATCGGACTTGCCATACTGACCGCGTGGGCTTCGAGACTGCGCGCCACGGATACACGGCGAACGCACTCGCCCACCGTGCGCGCGGCGTCGCACGGCGAACGCGTGATCGCGCTGGTGGTCCTGCTAACGCTGTCCACCACATTCGCCATCATCGGCTTCTTCACCGACGGCGAACTTTCGTTCGGCCGCCGGCTGTTCCACTGCGCCATCGGCGGCATGGCCGGGTGGGCGCTGGCGTGGATCGTGGTCTCGGCGTTCCTGCAGGTGCGCCTTCGGAGCCAGCCCCAAGCGCTTTGATGACGGTCGTCAGGCCACTTCGACGGCGGGCGTGTAGTTCACTCCGCAGCCACCCAGCCCGCAGTACCCGTTCGGATTCTTGGCGAGATACTGCTGGTGGTATTCCTCCGCATAGAAGAACTCCGGCGCTTCGCGGATCTCGGTGGTGATGGTGCCGCGGTGCGCGCGATTCAGCGCTTCCTGGTAGCGGCGCTTGCCCTCTTCCGCCGCCTTCTTCTGCTCGGGGGTCGTGTAATAGATGGCCGAGCGGTACTGCGTGCCGACGTCGTTGCCCTGGCGCATGCCCTGCGTGGGGTCATGCGACTCCCAGAACGCCTTGAGCAACTCCTCGTAGCTGATCTTGTTAGCGTCGTACACCACGCGCACCACTTCCGTATGGCCGGTGCGACCGCTGCACACCTCTTCATAGGTGGCGTTGGGCGTATGGCCGCCGGCATAACCCACGGCCGTGGTGACCACGCCGGGCAGCTCCCAGAACTTGCGCTCGGCGCCCCAGAAACATCCGAGTCCGAACACGGCTTCCTCGAGCGCGCCCGCGGCGGGCTGCTTGATGCTGCTGCCATTGACGAAATGTTTGCCGGTGATCGGCAGCGGTGTATCGCGGCCCGGCAGCGCTTCCGCCTGCGCCGGGATCGTGGTTTTCTTGGCGAACAGGGCCATGGCGGGCTCCTTCGAAGTCATCGGATGGAGCCGAAGTGTGGGGGCTCGAACATGGCTTCTCAACACGTCCTTAAATGCGCGCAACGCGCCCTATACTGAAGCAGACCGCTCCGTCCGGGGACTTATTGCATTGATCGAGTCAGCCAGTACGCCGCGCCTGCGCGCCACTTTTGCGATTTACCTGGCGCTGGTGGCGGCCAGCACGATCATCGGCCCGGACGTCGTGTCAGGAACCGGCTACTACGTGGCCGGCGTACTGGGCTTCATCTGCGTCGCGCTGGCCTGCCTCGGGCGGATCTGGACCTCGGTGTTCATTGCCGGTCACAAGGATCTGGACCTGGTGACCACCGGACCCTATGCGCGGTGCCGCCATCCACTGTATGCCTGCTCCATGCTGGGTGCGCTGGGGCTGGGCCTCACCACGAGGTCCTTGCTGCTCTGCGTGATCGTGGTGGTGCTGATTGCCGCCCTCGTGATCTACGCCGCGGCCTGCGAGGAGCAGTTCCTCGCGGATTCATTCCCCGAGGCGTTCCAGGCTTATGTCGCCGCCACGCCCAACAAGTGGTGGCCCGGCGCGGGACCCGGGACCTTGCCCGAGCACCTGGACGTGCACCCGGCCATCTTCTGGAAGGCTTTCCTCGACGCCGGATCTTTCTTCCTGCTGTACGTGCTCGTGGCGCTGGCCACTGCGTACCGCGTCGGGATCTGAGACCAAACTACTTCTTCGGGCCGTCGAGGCATCGATAGTGGCGGGTGACCTGCCACTTCGAACAATCGGACTCCGTGCCCTGCTTGCACGCCCGATCCTCACCCTTGCGCTGTGCATCGCGGTAACCCCAGTCCTTGCAGCGATCGCGCGCCATGCTGATGCCGGCGCGTTCGTCCACCTGCGGACTCTCGAAACGCCGGTATTCGTAGGACAGACTCACGACGCCCTCTTCTTCGCTGTCGCCGGCGTCGGTCCAGGTCTTGTAGGTCGTGCAGGCCACCATCGCGATGACAGCCAGGATGGGTATTAAGCGAGACATTTCAGGCACCTCTGCGGTTGCCGCGGACTGTATCGTTTTTCGAGACCCAAAGTCCGACAGGCGTTGTGGCAACTTCCCGGCGACCGCGCTATATAACCGCCATGCAGCGTTTTGCCCCGGGCCCTGCGTTGTTTGCCACGGTATTCGCCGCGATGTTGGCGGCGCCCGGGCTCGCGAGCGCCGATGAAGCCTTGAATCCCGCGCAGTCGGCCACCGTGATCGGCCCGACGAACCCCCTGCTGACGGCCGGCACCGACGCACTCGAGATGGGCCACTACGAGGAAGGCGTGCGGCTCACGCTCGCGGGCCTCGAACAACCCGCGAGCGCGCACGACCTCGCCGCCGGGCACTCCAATGTCTGCGCAGGACTTGCGGCGCTCAAGCGCTTCGAGGAAGCGCTGGGACATTGCAACCAGGCGCTCGAGCTCGACCGCGGCAACTGGCGCACGTACAACAACCGCGCGGCCGTGTTCGTCGGGCTCAAGCAGTTCGACCTCGCGATGACCGACGTGAATGCCGGCCTCGAGATCGCGCCGCAATCGGGCACGCTGCAGAAGAGCCGCGAGGTGGTCATCGAACACCGCAACGCGGCGAGCCGCGATCGCTGGCGCAAGCCCAACAAAGCCTGATGCATCTTCCGGAACAGGTGCCGGGCGCCGAGCGCTCGCAGTTCGCGCTGCTTGGAACCCGCCGCTTCCTGCCCTTCTTCCTCACGCAGTTCTTCGGCGCGTTCAACGACAACCTGTTCCGCAATGCGCTGGTGGTGTCCATCACCTATGGCGCGGCGGTCGCTGCCGACGATGCCGCGGTGCTCACCAATCTTTCGCAGGGCCTGTTCATCCTGCCGTTCTTCCTGTTCTCGGCCATCGCCGGCCAGCTCGCCGACAAATATGAAAAGAGCAGGTTGATCCGCCAGACGCGCTTCGTCGAAGTGTTGTTGATGTTGTGCGCGGCGGCGGCGCTCTACTTCGGCCACCTGCCCTCGCTGTTCACGCTGATTTTCCTGCTGGGTGTGCTGGCCACCATTTTCGGGCCACTCAAGTACTCGCTGATGCCGCAGCACCTGCGCCAGAGCGAACTGGTGGGCGGCAATGCGCTGGTCGACTCCGGCACTTTCCTGGCCATTCTCGTCGGCACGATCTGCGGCGGTCTGCTGGTGCCTACGTCGACGGCCGAACACACGGCCGCCGGGAGCAGCCACGCGAACATGGTGGCCGCCATCACCATGGTCGTGGTCGCGGTCGGCACGTACCTGTGCGCGCGCTCCATCCCGAGAGCCGAGGCGACCGATGCCAATCTGAAGGTGAACTTCAATCCGTTCACGGCGACCTGGGAAGTGATCCGCTTCGCGTCGCGCACGCGCGCCGTCTTCCTCTCGCTGCTCGGCATCTCGTGGTTCTGGCTCGTGGGCGCGCTGATCCTCGCGCAGCTGCCGGCCTATTCGAAGGAAGTCCTCGGCGGTGACAAGACCGTGTTCACGCTGCTGCTGGCAGCGTTTTCGATCGGCACCGCGCTCGGCTCGCTCGCGTGCGAAAGACTGTCCGGCCACAAGGTGGAGATCGGCCTGGTGCCGCTCGGCTCCATCGGCATGACCGTGTGCCTGATCGACCTCTATTTCAAACATCCTCAGGCACATGCCGCCGCGGGCACGCTGATGTCGTGGACGCAATTCCTCGCCGCGGGAGGCTGGCACGTCGCGCTCGACTGCGGGCTCATCGGCCTGTTTGGCGGGCTCTTCATCGTGCCGCTGTACGCATTGATCCTGTCGCGCAGCGCGGAGAGTCATCGCGCGCGGATCATCGCCTGCAACAACATCCTGAACGCGGGTTTCATGGTGCTGGCGGCGGCGCTCGCCATCGGCTGGTTCGAGCTCGGCTTCTCCATCCCGCAGCTGTTCATCCTCGCCGGGGTGCTCAACGCGCTGGTAGCTACCTACATCTACACGCTGGTCCCGGAATTCCTCATGCGGTTCCTGACCTGGGTGTTCGTGAACGTCATGTATCGCATCCGGGTGCGCGGGCTCGAGAATATCCCCGAGACGGGTCCCGTGCTGCTGGTGAGCAATCACGTGAGCTTCATGGACGCACTGGTGATCGGCGGCAGCGTGCGCAGGCCCGTGCGCTTCGTCATGGACCACAACATCTTCCGGATCCCGGTGCTCGGATTCATCTTCCGCACCGCCCGCGCGATTCCGATCGCGCCGGCACGCGAAGATCCGGATGCCCTGCAGAAGGCCTTCGATCGCATCGATGCCGAGCTTGCCGAAGGCGAAGTCGTCTGCATCTTTCCCGAAGGCAAGCTGACGCGCGATGGCGAGATGAACGAGTTCAAACGCGGCGTGGAAAAAATCCTCGAGCGACGTGCCGTGCCCGTGGTGCCGATGGCGCTGCGTGGACTCTGGGGCAGCTTCTTCAGTCGCCGCGACGGCAAGGCGGCCATGTCGCAGATGCCCTCCCGTTTCTGGTCGCGCATCGAGCTCATCGCCACCGCTCCGGTGCACGGCGATGACGCGAGCGCCACCGGCCTGCAACGAATCGTCGCCGGCCTGCGCGGCGAGTGGCAATGAAGAACGAGGGGGCTGCCCCCATTTCGGGCCTGGACGAAATGGGGGCTGCACCCCAACCACTCAAATCCGACATCTTCGGCACCATCACGCGCGTGGGCGACACCGTGGTGCGTGACACCCGAAACGCAAAGCCCTGGGCGCGCGCGCTGGCGCTGCACCTGATGTGGCGCGAGCATCGCGCCCTCACGCGGCTCGCGCTCGGCCAGGGAACTCGCGGCGTGCCGGCGGTGTTGTCATTCGAACCGCGCGTGCTCACGCGGCGCTGGATCGAAGGTGCGCCCATGCACCAGGCAAAGCCACGCGATCCCGCCTACTTTCGCGAGGCCGCCCGCCTGGTGCGCCGGCTGCACGCCGCCAACGTCATCCACAACGATCTCGCCAAGGAAACCAATTGGCTGGTGACGCCGGAGGGCAGGCCCGCGCTGGTCGATTTCCAGCTGGCGATGACGGTCGCCAAGCGCGGTGCGCTGGTGCGAGCGCTCGGCCACGATGACATGCGCCACCTGCTCAAGCACAAGCGCAGCTATCTACCCGAGGAGCTCACGACCCGCGAGAAGCGAATCCTCGCGACGCCTTCCCTGGCATCACGCGCCTGGATGGCCAGCGGCAAGAAGCTGTACCTGTTCGTGACTCGCCGCATCCTGCACTGGCGCGACCGCGAAGGCGCGGGCGACCGTACGGCGTGATACCTTGCGACGCCAGAGGAAACACATGAAACCGGAAATCCCGCTCCTCGCACTGCTGTCGCTGTTGGCGTCGGCCGTTTACGCCGGCGACGCGGTCAAGGCCAAGCAACTCATGACGCTGATGCGCGCCGACGAGGTGGTCGCGGGCGCGATGAAGACCGGGCTGCGCAACAACAAGACCGGCATCAATCTATCCGATGCGCAACTCGCCTGCCTGGATGCGGTGCCGCACTCGGAGTTCTCGAGCGTGGTGACCACGGCGCTCGCCGATGGCCTGAGCAACGAAGAGCTCGCGGCCGCCATCACCTTTTACAAGACGCCCGCCGGCGCCAACTACGCGAAGTCCATCGTCACTCTCATGCAGGGAGCAGGTCAGCCGCTGCCGCTGAGCGACGCCGATGCGGCCAGTGTTCGTGAATTCGCCGACAGCCCGGTCGGCGACAAGCTCCTGAAGAAAGCGCTGATCCCCAATTCGAACGTGGTCGCCGACAGGATGGCGCAGGTCAGCGCCGACGCCATCGAGAATTGCTTCAAGACGGCGCCGACCCCGGCTCCGGCGAAGAAGACTCCTTAGCCACCCGTTTGCGAGTGCAGCGCCAGCCAGGGCAGCACGCGCCGGCTTGCGGGCGTCCCGTGTTAACCACGTCGCAAATGTGCCGTTGCCGGTGTTGACCTTGGTGTATTAGGACACGTATACACTCACCACGAACAGTGGGTGAGGACCGGATCATGACGGCAGAGCAAGTCCTGGAAGCCAAGGGCCTAACCAAGCAGGCCGGCGGCAAGCAGATACTCAAGGGATTGGACCTCCGCATGCACCGCGGCGAGGTGGTGGGCCTCCTCGGCAAGAACGGCGCCGGCAAGTCGACCCTCATGGACGTACTGCTGGGATTTGCGCTGCCGACGCACGGCGAGAGCCGGGTGTTCGGTGACCGCAGCGACCAGATGCGGCCTGCCACCAAATCCCGCGTTGGCTTCGTGCCGCAGTCCGACGAACTGATGGGGCCCATGACGGGCCGGCAGCACCTGGCCCTGACGGCATCGTTCTACGAACACTGGGACTCGAATCTCATTCAACGGCTGGCGACGGAATGGCAGGTGCCACTGGACCGGCGCATCAGCGCCCTGTCAGGTGGCGAACGCCAAAAAGTTGCCACGTTGATGGCGCTCGGGCACCAGCCGGAATTGCTGGTCATGGATGAGCCCGCATCGGGTCTCGATCCGGTGGCGCGCCGGCAGTTCATGCGCACGATCCTGGACATCGCCAGTGATTCATCGCGCACGATCCTCTACTCCTCCCACATCGTCGCCGACATCGAACGCACGGCGAGCCACATCTGGGTCATGCGTGAAGGCGAGATGGTGTGGAAGGGTGAGCTCGACCGCTTGAAGGAGTCCATTGTCAGAATCCGGATTCGATCCGACCGGGAACTCGATCCGGCCCTCAAATTGCCGGGCCAGCTGACCATGTCGGTGTCAGGACGCAACGCCGCGGCAGTCGTGAGTGACTGGAGCGCCGAACGAGCCGCCGAGTTGGAACAACTATCGGGCGCACCCATCGAGACCGAAGCATTGGGTCTCGAGGAAATTTTCCTCGCGGTGCATGCATGAAATCGATCTGGCAAGTTCTGAAGATCACCTTCTGGATGCTGCCAGCACAACGCGTCATGCTGGTTGTGGGGGTGACGCTGTCGATCGCGCTTTCCCTCGCCAGCAGTTGGTCCGCGCCGCAGGCACTGATGCTGGCGATGGTGATCCCGCTGTTCACGGGCGGCGTGTTCTTGCGGCAACTGTCATCGCGGCGTCACGCGCAACTCTGGCCACGTGGCCGTGGTCGCCTGCTGGCGGGGACGATCAGCGTGATGATCGTGTGCACCGCGCTGTACATATTTTCCTATTGGCCGGCGTTCGCGCACACACGGCCTGCGTTCAAGGCCATCGTGCTGGAAGGCCTGGTGATGCAGTACGTCGCGATGTTCGTATTCTGGACCCAGTGCACCATCGGCATGTTTGTCGCGAGCCGCAAGCCAGCGTGGGCGTTGGTGGCCCTCGTCGCATGGGTCTTGCCCTTCATCGTGATGGGCGCCACAGGCCAGGTGCCGCAAGCGATGACGGGCCCGACGGGGTTCGTCGCGGCAGTGGGCCTGTGGGTCGTATTTTCGATCTGGTTCCTGACGTCGCGGCGGATCGGAACTACCGCATGGCGAGTGCACCAGGAAACCGTCACCGCGGGTTCGGACAGTGCCATCGCCACTGCCACGCCGGCCGAGGCGATGCAGCGTTGGCTGCTGAGTTCCGGCACACCGCTGACCCTGGGATTGCAGTGGGGCCTCGCGATGCTGGTATTGCTGGGTGCGCAACTCGTCGTGCCGCGCCTGATTGGCGGCGACAGCCCACGCGACTGGGTGACTGCCATGTTGTTCGGCACGCTTTCCCTGGTCACCGCGGTGATGGGTGCCGTGTCCTGGACGATTGCGAAGCGATCCCGCTGGCTGTGGCTCCCGGCCGGGAAGACGCGACTGGAGCTTTTCAGGCACTGCGAACGCCTGATGCTGAAATCATTCCTGGCCGTAAGCCTGCCGATGATTGCCCTGTCCCTGGCCCTCTGGTTTGTCCTCGATTTGCGACCTTCCTTGCCACCAGGCTACCTGGCACTCGCCATGTCAGGTCCCGCACTGGCCGCGGGGTGGTTCGGACTGATGCAGGTGCATCGCAGGTTTTCACTCGATGGCCTGGCGGGGCTCCTGCTGGCCTTGGGATGGCTGTACGGTTTGATTCGTCCGATGTTTCGCGGCGAGACCAAACCCGAATGGGGAATCGTGCTGGCCGTGCTGGCACTCGTAGTTCTGCTGCGGGAAATCGCATACGCCAGGTGGCGCACGGCGGACTGGCCCAGGACACAGTCCTCGATGTCCTCATGAGTCCGGGTACCGCATTGTTCACCCTCTACCCGGAATCCGGCATTCCCATCTATCGACAGTTGATCGATCAGATCCGCCGCCTGATTGCCGCTGGCCAGCTGCAAGCCGGGGCCGAGCTGCCTTCGGTGCGCGACCTCGCGGTCGAACACGCCGTGAATCCCATGACGATATCGAAGGCCTATGCACTGCTCGAAGCGGAAGGCTTGTTGATCCGCAACCGCGGCAAGCCGATGACGGTCGCAGCGTCGCGACGATCGCAACAGCCCATCTCACAGCGCCTGCGGCAGGTGGAACCGCAGCTGCTGCAACTGGTGTCCGCCGCCCGTCAGTTGGACATACCCCGCGAGGATCTCATTGCGCTGCTCGAAAAACGCTGGCGTCCGGACGACTAGTCAGCCGGATGCCGCTGGCCTCGACGTCAGGCCAGGTCTTTGGCGTACTGGATGAAGCCGAAGTGCTTCGCCACCTTGTCGTACAACGTGCGTCCCGGTGTGTTGGTGGTGTGCGTCAGCCAGTACACGCGCCTGCAACCGGCCTCCTTCGCGCACTCGCAGGTGGCCAGGATGAGCGCGCGCCCGATGCCGCGGCCGCGTTCGTCGGGCGCCGTCAGCAGGTCATTGAGATAACAGAGCGGCTCGATGCGCGAGGTGCTGCGATGGAAGATGTAATGGCAGATGCCGACGATGCGCCCGTCGATCTCCGCGACCAGGCAATGGATCGGCTCGTGGGCATCGAAGAACCGGCGCCAGGTAGTTTGGGTCACCTCGTCGGGCAGCGCGGTCGGGCCGGTGCGTTCGTAGAAGGCGTTGTACTCGTCCCAGAGTGGCTTCCACGCGTCGTAGTCTTCGGGTCTCACCGGCCGCACGGTGGGCGGCGATCGCTTTGTCGTCATTTCTTCTCTGCAGGTGTCGGCGTGGAGGCGGTCTTGGCGGCCGGCTGCATCGGCCCGGCGCACTTGGGAAATTCTTCGTAGAGCTCGTTCACGGCTTTCCGGTAGAGATAGTTGTCGAGCATCGAGTTGCCCGTGTGCTGGGGAACCACCGCATCACGGCGCGTCCACCACTGCTGCACGACGCCCACGTTCCAGCGGTCCTTCATGCGTGACAGCTGGATGCCGCGGGTTTCGTCCGGTGTCTGCGCGACCACGTACACCTGCGCCGTGCAGGCCGGTCCTTCCTCGCAGGGACAATCGGTGACCACGGGCGATATGTTCACGTACGCCCGGGGCAGATATTTTCTCGTCAGCTGCTCGACCTCGCGGACTTCCTCGTCGCTGATGTTCAGGTCCCGCAGCGGCGTATTGCGGCGCGCCGGATAGAGCTCCTGCGCCCGTTTCTGGACCTCGCGGTAACGGGGCACTTGCGCATCCCAGTACGCGAAGTCATCCATCATTTGCCGGTAGAGCTCGGGCGTCATCTTGCTGCCGGCGGATTGGGCCTGTGCGCCCGCCGCCAGCGCCAGAGTCAGCACGAACCACGCAATTCGCATTGGCCACCCCATTCGACCGCAGGCCCGATGGTATTGGCCCGACGTGAACAGTGGCAACGTTCTTTACTCAAGTTGCGGGTTATTGTCTTGCGCACGTCCACTTCCGTTCGTACCCTTACGCCGTTTTCCGACCGCGGTCTCCCGGAGCTTTCATGGCCATCGTGCATTCTCACAACCTGCGCAATCCCGAGGCAGGCATCCAGCGACCCTATGGCGTGCGCATCACGCTGATGGCGGGTGATCCATTCCGGAAATTGCTGGGCGCGGACTGGAACAAGACACATTGGTACGGCACGGCCGCCGAACGCGACGCCGCGCTCATCGAGATGTCACGCAAGCACGAATACTCGCGCCCCGGCGATCGCCCCGCGCTCAAGTTCGACAAGGTCGAGAAGCTCCACGAGTCCCGCGGCCTCTGACGGACGCGGTCGCTTCGACTGCGTTTCCTTCGTGCGCGTCAGCGCTAAAAAGTCCGGCCCAGGAAGAGGTAGTAAGCCGAGCCACCCTGGTCGTTCAACCCGAGCGCGAAATAAACCGGGCCTAGTATCGTGTCCAGACCGACGAACACGCTGCCGTTGGTCCGCGCGCTGCTGAATGAAATGTCCTGGCGCGCATTCCAGACGTTGCCCTGCTCCACCGATGCGCCCAGGTACACGGGCACGTCGAGGAACCCGCGGCCCCCGACGCCGATCTGCCGGTAGTAGATAGCCCGCAGGATCGCGTAGTTGGGACCGACCAGCGTCTCGGGCGTGATGCCCGACATGTTGAGGAAGCCGCCCAGCGAGAAGAACGAGCGCACGATGTCGATGTCGTTGTCGAGGCGCAGGCCGGCGCTGCCCCACAGGATGGCGGTGTTGCGGCCCCAGGAGCGCGCGTACAGCTGGTCGTACACCAGCAGGTCGGCATCGGCGTCGTTCAGCAGGCCTTTGCCTTCGCGTTCCGCCTGCCACCCCAGCGAAAAGGTGCCGCCCTGGCGCGGGAAGTTCACGTCATCGACGCTGTCGTAGCGGAACTCGCCGAAGAAAGTGCGCGAATCGAATTCGGAGGATCCCAGGATCGGGTCGCCGACGCGTACCTGCGATTCACCGAACTTGCGGCCCCAGCCGATGCGCACCTCGCCGTAGTTACCGAGCTCGCGGCCCACGTCGAGGCCGTAGTCGGTGCTGCGCACGCGGTACTCGGCCAGGATGTGCTCGTCCTCGTCGGCCACCGGCAACGTGCGGATCTGGAACTGGACGTGCGGCGCGGCGAACCAGCGCGACCGGTAACCCACCGGCAGGTACACCTCGGTCGCCACGCGCGGCGTCTCTCCGACCTGCAGGTCCCACATCCACTCACCACCGTACTTGGTGATCTCGGCCAATGTGCCGCGCACGGCCGCGTTGAACGACGAGTTGCCCTCGAAGTCGTTCTGCAGCTGCAGCCCGAAGCGCAGGTAGTTAGGACCCCAGGAATTGCGCCGCGTGCTGAACGCCAGGCCGTAGGCCGGGTCATCACCCTCGTTGCCCGGTGCCTGCACGACGCGGTAGTCGAAGATTTCGAGATTGCCCTGGCCGTACAGCTCGTTGACCCGCTTGCCCAGCAGCGTGGGATCGGCGGTCTTGCCGACCTGGTCGGCGAACAATGAGTCGATGGCCTCGGCGTACCGCTCGGAGTTGGGCTCGACGCGCAGGAAATCGATGCGCGGCGGATCGCTGCGTCTCATCGCGCGCGCGTCGACGATGCGCTGGAATTCGTCGGCGGGCACACCGAGCGCCGCGAGCCGCTGCTCGGCGCCACGCGCCGCCTGCTCGCCGAGGTCCATGGCCTTGGCATGCTCGGTGAAATCCAGCGACGAAAAGTCACCGAGCGCCGGATCGATGACCACGTCCTGCTCACCGAGCGTCTTGCGCTGCGCGCTGGCGTTGTGGCGGATCAGGATGGCCAGCATCTGGTTGGTGACCGTGGCCACCGAATCGAGCTTGTTGCGCTCGAGCAGCGGGAAGCCGCAGTCGACCACGATGAGCACGTCCACACCCATCTCGCGCGCCACGTCGATGGGCAGATTGGACGACAATCCGCCGTCCACCAGCATGCGGCCGTCGATCTCCACGGGCGCGAACACGCCCGGCGCCGAGAGGCTCGCCCGCATCGCGCTAGTTAGGTCGCCGTGATCGAGCACCACGCGGTCGCCGGTCACGATGTCCGTGGCCACGGCACGGAAGCGGATGGCGAGATCGTCGAAGCTCTGCACCTGCGACACCGGCAGGGTCAGGCTGCGCAGGATCTGCGTGAGCTTCTGCCCCTGCACCAGCCCGCGCGGCAGCCGGAAGCGGCGGCTCTTGAGCCCCAGCGGGAACTTGACCAGGAAGTTCTGGTCCTCGAGCTTGCGGCGGAAGTTGAGGTCCTTGCGGGCCGGCCGGTCGCGAAACGCGTCCTGCCAGTCGACCGAGGTCATGATGCGTTCGATGTCGGCAGCCGAGAGGCCGGACGCATACAGGCCGCCCACCACGGCCCCCATGCTGGTGCCGGCGATGGCGTCGATGGGAACGTGGTTCTCCTCGAGCACTTTCAGCACGCCGATGTGTGCCGCGCCACGGGCCCCGCCGCCGGAAAGCACCAACCCGATCCGGGGACGGCCCGGCTCGCCCCGGGGCGCCGCTTCCTGCGCGGGCGTTCCGGAGCTGAAAGCCAGGGCTGACGTGAGGAAAATGGCAGCTAACCAGGCTGCATTTCCCGCTTTGTTGTAATGCACAGCGTGGCAAGGATAGTCGTTCGTGGCGATAATCGGCCACCCAATCATGCGCACCACCTTCCTCCTCGTTGCACTGGCTCCGCTCGCCGCCAACGCGGGCGATACCGTCACCGAACCCTCGAAGTCCAACGTGACGACGGGGGACGAGGTGGTGGTCACGGCCACGCGCGAACCGCGTGACTCGCTGACGACGCCAGCCAGTGTGTCGCGCATCGATGGCGCGGACCTGGCCGAGCTCAGCGCCAAGCACCAGTCCGAGGCGCTGAACCAGAGCGCGGGCGTGTACATCCAGCGTGGCAGCGGCGCCGAAAGCCTGACCGCCATCCGCTCGCCGGTGCTGGCCGGTGCCGGCGCCTGTGGCGCATTCCTGGTCGCGGAAGACAACATCCCGATCCGGCCGGTCGGGTTCTGCAATCTCAACGAGATGTTCGAGCTCAACTACGAGCAGGCCGGGGCCATCGAAGTGCTGCGCGGACCGGGCTCGGCCATGTACGGCGCCAGTGCCGTGCACGGCATCGTGAACCTGCTGACCCCTCGGGTCGCCGACCTCGCGGAGTTCTCCGCGGGAGCCGAGGGCGGCTCGGATTCCTTCAAGCGCGTGCGGCTAGGCTTCTCCCACGAGCTCGGCGACTGGGACATCGGCGCGTATGGTGTCGGCACGGACGCGCCGGGCTGGCGCGATTCCTCCGGCGTGAAGGAAGCCAAGCTCAACCTGCTCGCGGATGCGGACGTCGGTGGCGGCCAGTTGCGACTGCGGGCGGCGGGCACGGTCCTGAACCAGGAGACCGCGGGCTTCATCCAGGGCTACGAAAGCTACAAGGACGAAGACATCGCGCGCAGCAATCCAAACCCCGAGGCATTCCGCGACGCCTCGAGCGCGCGCGTCTCGGCGCACTGGCAGCGCGAGAACTGCTTCTCCCGGGACTGCCGCTTCGAGCTCGCCGGCATCTACCGGCGTTCACGCATGGATTTCATCCAGCATTTCCTCGTGGGCAAACCGTTCGAGCACAACGCGCAGACCAGCTACCTCGTGAGCAGCACGCTGGCGATGAACTTCTTCGCGAACGCGCTCGAAGCGCGGCTCTCGGTCGATGCCGAGACCGCCGATTCGGAACTGACCGAATACCAGCCGGGCCCCGCCACCGACGGTACTCCCGCCGCGAACCGCATCCGGCCCGCGGGATACCACTACGATTACACCGTGGCTTCGGACACCATCGGCGCGACGCTCGCGCTCGACTGGCGTTTCGCCAATCACTGGTCGCTGGCCGGCGCACTGCGCGCGGACAGGACCACCTACGACTACGACAACCACATGATCGACGGCAACACCGATCAGAATGGCGTGCCCTGCCCCGGCGGTTGTCTGTTCTCGCGGCCTGCGGACCGCACCGATGATTTCAACAACGTCGCGCCGCGCGTCACGCTGTCGTGGCAGCCGGGCGAGCACTCGATGTTGTACATGTCGGGCTCGACCGGCTTCCGCCCGCCGGAGATGACCGAGGTGTATCGCCTGCAACGGCAGCAGACCGAGGCCGATCTGCGCAGCGAGGAACTGGACGCTCTCGAGGCGGGCTGGAAATTCCGCAATGACATCTTCTCGCTGAGCACCGCGGTGTTCACCATGGACAAGAAGAACGTGATCCTGCGCGAAGCCAATGGCTTCAACGTGAGCAATGGACGCACGACCCATCGGGGCGTGGAGTACGAGGCACGCGCGCGGGTCACACCGTGGCTGGGTTTACGCGCGGCTGGCACGTATGCGCGCCACGAATACGATTTCTCGCGCTCGGTCGAGGGCGGCGAGACCATCATCAAGGGCAACGACGTGGACACGGCGCCGCGCCAGGTGCACAACCTCGGCGTCGACCTGCAGTTCAACGACGCGCTGCATGCCGCGATCGATGTCGCGTTCGTCGACCGTTACTTCCTGGACGCGGCCAACACCGCCGCGTACGCCGGGCACACCGTCGCCAACCTGCGCCTCGACTGGCGCGCGAGCGACGATCTGCGTGCCAGCCTGCGCGTCGACAATGTCTTCGATACCGCATACGCCGACCGGGCCGACTACGCCTTCGGCAACTACCGTTACTTCCCCGCGCGCGACCGTGCACTTTTCCTGTCCCTGGACTTCGCCACGCACTGACATGCCACTGTTTTATATCGTCGGAATCGCGGTCTCTCTCCCACTCATCATTCATTGCATCCGGAACGGCCGGAACACCATCTGGGTGTTCGTGATGCTGTCGCTGCCGCTCATCGGTTCCGCGGCGTATTTCTTCGTGGAGATCTTCCCGGAGCTGCGCAGCTCGCGCACCAGCCAGCGCGCCATGCGCGGCCTGCGCAACACGCTCGACCCCGAGGGCAGCCTGCGCAAGGCCGAGAACGAAATGAAAGTGAGTGGCACCGTGGCCTCGCGGCAGAAGTACGCCGACGAGCTGGTGCGCATGGGCCGTGCGGCCGAGGCCGTGCCTATCTATCAGAATTGTCTGACAGGCGTGTTCGCCGAGGATCCCAAGCTGCTGCTCGGTTATGCGCACGCACAGTTCGCGGCCGGCGACCCGGCCGCCGCGCGCAACACGCTGGACGAGTTGATCAGGAAGAACCCGGAATTCCGTTCCCCCGACGGCCACCTGCTGTACGCACGTGCGCTCGAGGGCGAGGGAAATGACGAGAAGGCCTTATCCGAGTACGCGACGCTGGCCGATTATTACCCGGGTGCGGAAGCCGGCGTGCGATATGCGAAGCTGCTCAAGAGGTTGGGACAGGGCCCGTTGGCGCGCCAGACGCTGCAGGCGCTGCTGGAACGGGCCCGGCTGGCCCCTGCCCACTACCGCAAGGCCCAGCGCGAGTGGCTGGACGAGGCCGCGAGTGAACTACGTTAACGCTTGCGGTTGATGGAACGGAACGAAACACCTTCCATCATGGCCTTGTAGCGCACCGCGCCCGGCGAACGACCCAGCTTCTGCGCCGCGACGCGCGCCGACACCTTCGACTTCGCGAATTGCCGCAGCTTCTTCATGTCGCTCGCCGACCATTCGCGCATGTGCCGAGCACCTTTCTTCGTGGCCATTCGTGCAGTCCTCTTCGTGCCTGGTGGTTTTGAGACCGTAGTCTAACAACAATACCCCCGGGTCTAGTCAATCGTCGCCGGTTGACGACAATGCTAGGAGGACGCCTATCAAACTTGCTCACACCAGCTTGATAGACCTTGGATCGAAGTTAGGCGCCGGAAACCTCAGTGGCAGCTGCTCGAACTCGTAAATAAGCAGCTGTGACACCGCGAAATCGCGGAACCACTTGCGATTCGCGGGAACCACGTACCAGGGCGCGTGCTCGGTGGAACACCGGGCAAACATCGCCTCGAAGGCGCGCGTGTAGGCGGGCCACTGCCGTCGCTTCTCCAGATCGCCGCTATCGAACTTCCAGTTCTTGCGCCTGTCGTTGAGCCGATCCTGGAACCGCTGCAGTTGTTCGTCCTTGCTGATGTGCAGGAAAATTTTTACAACGCGTGTGCCCGCCGCGTCTAACAGGCGCTCGAAATCGTTGATCTGGTCGTAGCGGCGGCTCCAGACGTCCTCGGGGACGAGATCGTTGACCCGGACGATGAGCACGTCCTCGTAGTGCGAGCGGTTGAACACCGCCACCTCGCCCCGGGGCGGTGTGTGGCGGTGGATGCGCCAGAGGAAATCGTGGCGCAGCTCCTCGGCGCTCGGCCCCTTGAAAGCGGTTACCGTGCAACCCTGCGGGTTGAATGCGCCGAATACGCGCCGGATGGTGCTGTCCTTGCCGCCGCCGTCGATGGCCTGCAGCGCGATCAGCATGGCAAAGCGCGCATCGGCATACATCTTGTATTGCAGCTCCTCGAGGCGCGTAAGGTTTTCCGCCGTAGCCGCGAGGGCCTTGTCCTTGTCCCAGCCGAACACGCGATCCGCGTCGGCATCGGCCAGTTTCTGCCGCGAGCCGGGCCTCACACGCAGCTTCTCGGGGATGTCGCGGCGCGGCACGGGCTTCTGGCTCATCGGGGCACCTGCTGGGTTATGCAATGTATGTTTCCGCCGCCTAACAGGATCTCGCGCGCCGGGACGCCGACCACCTTGCGGCCGGGGAACGCGCGCTTGAGCCGGCTCGCCGCCACCTTGTCGGTGCGCGGATCGAGCAGCGGCATCACGATGCCGCCATTGGCGATGTAGAAATTCACGTAGCTCGCGGCCAGGCGCATGCCGGTGATGCGCCCGCGCACGTTTTCGCGCGCCTGCACACCGACGGTTTCCTCGGCGCGGTAGCGCAGCGGTCCGGGCATCGGAAGTTTGATCACCGTGATGCGCCGGCCGCGCGCGTCCCGCGTGCTGGCGAGCCGTTCGAAGGCGTCCTGCGACACGGCGTATTGAGGATCACGCTTGTTGTCGGTCCAGTGCAGCGCCACGGCGCCCGGCCGCACGAAACACGCCAGGTTGTCGACGTGTCCGCCGGTCTCGTCGTCCACCACGCCCTCACCCAGCCAGAGGACCTGTTGCACGCCGAGATAGGCCATCAGGTGGCGCTCCATCTCGTCACGCGACGTGCCCGGATTGCGATTCGCATTGAGCAGTACCTGCTCGGTCACGAGCGCCGTGCCCTCGCCGTCCACGTGGATGGCGCCGCCCTCGTTGACGATGGGTGCGCGATAGCGATCCCATCCCTCGATCTCGAGCACCTTGTGCGCGACCAGGTCATCCTGGTCCCACGGGAAGTACAGGCCGCCCTGCAAACCGCCCCAGGCATTGAAACGCCAGTCGACGCCGCGTCGCACACCCTTGGCATTCGTGACGATGGTGGGACCCACGTCACGCATCCACGAATCGTCGTGGGAGATTTCCACCACGCGGATGTGTGCGGGCAGCTGCGTGCGCGCGAATTCATAGTGCGCGGCAGACACGCCGATGCTCACCGGCTCGAAGCGGGCGATGGCCGTGGCGACGTTCGCGAAAGCCTGCTGCGCCGGCAGCGCCCCGAGCCGCCAGTTGTCCGGGCGCTCGGGCCACAACATCCAGCAGCCCGCGTGGGGCGCGAATTCGGCAGGCATGGCGAAGCCGTCGTTCGCCGGGGTGGTGCTCAGGGTCTGGGCCATGGGCCGGAATTGTACTGTGTTAGCATCGCGGCCCTTTCGTACCTCCCGAGAAATTACGCACGATGGCCACCCCCGCTAGTCCCAAGCCCGTACCGCCCCAGGGCGGCGAGAAGATCTCGATCCGGAACGGCAAGCTCGTCGTCCCCGACCAACCCGTCATACCTTTCATCGAAGGTGACGGTACCGGCCGCGACATCTGGCGCGCCAGCGTCCGCGTGATGGACGCGGCGGTGCAGAAGGCCTACGGCGGCAAGAAGAAGATCCAGTGGATGGAGGTCTACGCGGGCGAGAAGGCGTTCAACGCGTTCAAGAACTGGCTGCCCGACGAGACCGTCGAGGCCTGCCGCGAATTCCTGGTGTCGATCAAGGGTCCGCTGACCACACCCGTGGGCGGCGGCATCCGTTCGCTGAACGTCGCGCTGCGCCAGTTGTTAGACCTGTACGTGTGCCTGCGTCCCGTGCGCTGGTTCAAGGGCGTGCCCTCACCCGTCAAGGCGCCCGAGAAGGTCGACATGGTGATCTTCCGCGAGAACACCGAAGACATCTACGCGGGCATCGAGTTCGAGCACGGCACCGAGGACAACAAGAAGTTCAAGGAGCTGTTCAGGCAGGCCTTCCCGAAGGCCTACGCGAAGATCCGTTTCCCGGAGACCTCGGGCATCGGCTTCAAGCCGGTCTCGCAGGAAGGCACCGAGCGCCTGTTCAAGGCCGCGCTGGAATACGCCCTGGTCAACAAGCGCCGCAGCGTCACCATCGTGCACAAGGGCAACATCCAGAAGTTCACCGAAGGTGCGTTCCGCAACTGGGCCTACGCGCTGGCGGAGAGCGGCGAGTTCGCCTCGAAGTTCTACACCTGGGAACAGTGGGGCCGCACCAAGGCCGCGTCCGGCGAGAAGGCGGCCAACGACGAACAGGCCGCGGCGCTCAAGGGCGGCAAGATCCTCGTGAAGGACGCGATCGCCGACATCGCCCTGCAGCAGGTGCTCACGCGTCCCGACGAGTTCGACGTGATCGCCACGACCAACCTCAACGGCGACTATCTATCGGACGCGCTCGCCGCGCAGGTGGGCGGCATCGGCATCGCGCCGGGCGCCAACATCAACTACGTGACCGGCCACGCGGTGTTCGAAGCCACGCACGGCACGGCGCCGAAGTACGCCGATCTCGACCAGGTGAACCCGGGCTCGGTCATCCTCTCGGGCGAGATGATGCTGCGCTACATGGGCTGGACCGAGGCGGCCGACGCCATCATCTCGGCGATGGACAAGACCATCGGCCAGAAAGTCGTGACCTACGACTTCGCGCGCCTGATGGAAGGTGCGACCAAGGTGAAGTGTTCGGAGTTCGGCGACGCGCTGATCCGGAACATGTAGTGGTGCCGGGCGGGGGTTTGCGTGGTTCGCGCAAACTTCCGCCTTACTCCACCTCAACCGGATAGTTTCGAATAGCGTCCCGGAGGGTCGCCTCGTGGCGGCCCAGTATCCGCGCCACGGCAGCCAGCGACGCAACACCCCTCTTCCTCGCCTGATGCGCAACCCATGCGCGCACCTTGGTCATGTAGCCGTCGCGCACCGGGGACTCGAGCTGCTCGCGCGTGACGGCAAACCGCGCGCAAGCCTCCGCAAGCAGCGCGTCGAGCGATTGCTTTTGTCTGATTGGAGCGGCGTTTTGCTGGACCTTCGATAGAAAATCGTCGGAACCGAGAATCGCCTTACCTTCCGAATCGCCAACCTCGATTTCTCCAGAACTCTCCGCTTCACTCAATGCCATGAAGCGGCGGTACTCAGCGATGGCCAGATCGCGCGTCGAGCCGAATACCGCCAACACGAAGTCCACGGTCAACGATGGCTCAGCGCGCAGTCCCAGATAGGCACGATGGCTCGACCACGGAAAATGTGCCGGATCCGAAACGATTCCTGCCTCGACAGGATTCATATGGATGTAGCGGAGCAACGCCTTCAAATAGGTCTCGACGTCGACGAGCGTGGCGTGATATCGGCGTTCGAAATAGTGTCCCGTCGTGGCCATCTTGCTCTGCATGGCCCGCGCGAATTCCGACGCGATCTGCCGCATCAATCCGCCGAGCGGCTCGCCTCCGACCTGCACCAGCAAATGCAGGTGGTTCGTCATCCAGCAATATGCATGAAGTCGGGCGCCGTGGGCATCGAGCGCGCGTGCAACGATGACATTCAAGAGAGCCCGGTCCCCTTCCGCGACAAAAATGTCCTGCTGATGATTGCCACGCAGGGTGGCATGATAAAACCCGCCGGGCAGATGGAGACGAAGGCGACGCGGCATACCTGACCTCGCGCTGGAATTCAGCGCGCAGTGTCCGGGCTCGCGGGCGGGATTGCGAGACTAGTTAGTGGCGCGATTCACGAGAAACCACGAGAACCCCCGCCCGGCACCACTAGTTGTTGGCGGCGAGAAACGTTTCCAGTTTCGTCAGCAGCGTCTGCCGCCACTCGAACCGCGACAGCGAATGGTTGCCGTCCTTGATGATGACCAGCTCGTACTTCTTCTTCGCACCGGCCAGCGCGCGCGCCATGCGCTTGCTGTGGTCGACCAGCACCTGGATGTCGTCATCACCGTGCACCAGCAGCACCGGCACCTTGATCTTCTCGGGGCTGCGCAGCGGTGAACCCGCCTTGAGCTCGTCGGTGTCGGTGCCGAGGATGCGGTTCACGGCCTTCCGGCCGCCGTAGAAACGCGAGTCGTCGCTCGCCAGTGCCTTGAGGTCCGAGACGCCGGCGATGCTGACCGAGCAGCGGTACAGGTCCGGCTCGCGCACGGCGCTCATCAACGCGGCATAACCGCCGTAACTCCAGCCGACGATGCTGGTGTGCGCGGGGTCGGCGATACCCTCGGCGATCGCCCAGCGTGTGGCGGCCGTGATGTCATCGACCATGACCGTGCCCCATCCCTGCAGACCGGCTTCATACCACTCCGAGCCATACCCGGTTGAGCCGCGATAGTTCACCTGCAACACCGCGTAGCCGCGGCTCGCGAAGAACTGCACCATCTCGTCGAAACCCCAGTGATCGCGCACGTGCGGGCCGCCGTGCGGGTAGACGATCATCGGCACCTTCTTGCCACTGGAACCCACGGGCAGCGTGAGGTAGCCCGGCAGCATCGCACCGTCCGGCGCCTTGATCTTGACGGGCTTCATGGGCGCGAGCTGCGCATTGGCCAGCGCGGGATTGGCGCTGCCGACGCGCACCATCTTCTTCGCGTCGAGATCCAGCATGTAGTACTCGAGCGGCCGCACGTCCCTGGACGAGGCAATCAGCAGCTTGCGCCCGTCGGACGAAGAATCGACCACGTAGTTGACCGCGTTCGGCAATGCGCCGTCGATGGCTTCGAAGATCTGCCTGGCCTCGGCGTCGAACACCATGCGCCGCGGCATCTCGTTGTCGTAGCGGAAGCCGACGATGCGCCGGTCCGCCGGCCAGTAGATAGGACCACTGACGTCGACCTCGGGGTCGGAGAACAGCAGCTGGCGATCGGTCTTCTCGTTGAGGTCCATCTCGAAGATGGCGTCGCGGCCATTGTGGATGGCGCTGACCAGCAACGTGCCCGGCGTCGGGCCGAAGCCGATGACATCGAAGTCGCCCTGCCCGAGCTCCCACTTGGCCAGCGTGCGCCAGCTGGAATCGGTCGAATCGCGCGTGATGTAGGTCGACTTGTTGTTGTCGAATCCGGCGCCGAAACGCACCACGCCCGCGCGGTCGGTGGTCCAGCCCAGGATCGGCGAACGTGCGCGCTGCACCACCGTGGTGAGACCGCTGTAGACATCGAGTGCATGCACGGTCGGGAACACCGAGTACTCGTCGGTGAGCTCGATGAGAACGTGGCGCGGATCGCTGAGCTGCCAGTCCATGACGCGGTCCTGGAACTGCGACATGCCGTTGCTGCTGTTCTGGACCAGCACCTTGGGCTTGGCCTTCCCCGAGGTATCGATCGCCACGAGGCGCGACACCGCGTACGGCTGGCCAGCCGCGAACTGTGTGCCGCGCAGGCCACAGAGCAGCCGCTCGTTGGTCTTGAAGTTGCACCAGGTGATCTCGAAGGTATCCGTCGTGGCGGACATGAGTCCGCGACGTTCGCGCTTGACCAGGTCGAGCGCCACCAGCACGCGGGTGTCCTGGGCGCGCGTCACGAAGGCGACGAGGTTGCCGTCGGGTGAGAGCGCAGGGGCCGCGAAATCGGCGTCGGCCGCGAAATCGGCGATGCTGGGAGCCGCGACGGCCGCCGCCGGCAGGCAGGCAACCAACGCCCAGGCGGCGCAGGCGTTACGTAGCGCAGTCCTCATCGTTCCCTCCCAGGACGATCAAACTACTGATGGCTTGTCAGGACGCCGGCTATCGTCGCACCGGCGCGGGGCGCCTACAAGGTCGCTCGTCCCGGAAGTGTGACGCAGGCCTTCAGCCCAGCGCCTGGTCGATGTCGGCGATCAGGTCGTCCACGTCCTCGAGGCCGATCGACAGCCGGACGGTGCCGGGACCGACACCCGACTGGCGCGCCTGCTCCGGGGTGAAGTCACGGCTGCCGACGAGCTGCGGCGGCATGACCAGCGACTCGGTGCTGCCGAGGCTCGCGGTCAGTGCGAACAGCTTGAGGCTTTCGCTGAAACGGCGCGCCGCCTCGCTGCCGTTCCGCAGATCGAAGCTCACCACCGTGCCGGCGTCGCGCATCTGCTTGCGCGCCAGCGCCGCCTGGGGATGGGATGCCAGTCCCGGGTAGTGGACCCGGGCCACGGCCGCATGGGCTCCGAGATGCTCGGCGATGCGCGTCGCGGCCCGAGTCTGCTCGCGGTAACGCACGAAGTAGGTCTTGAGACCGCGCTGGATCAGGAAGGCCGCGTGCGGATCGAGCAGCGCACCCAGCACCGAGAAATCCCCGCGCATGCCCTCGATGAGCTCCTGCCGCGCGATCACCGCCCCGCCCATCACGTCGCCAGTGCCCGAGGCGTACTTGGTGAGGCTGTGCACGAACACGTCGATGTCGTATTCGCCGTGCTGGTGGAATCCCGCGAAGGTGTTGTCCAGCACGGCCAGCGCGCGGTGGCGATGCGCGAGCTCGACGATGCGCTCGATGTCGGCCACCTTGGTGACCGGGTTCGTGGGACTCTCGAACACCACGAGGCGCGTCGGTCGCGTGGCGAGCACGTTCTCGATGCCGGCCAGGTCCTCGATCGACAGCATGGTGTGTTCGACACCGAACCGGGCGAGCAGCCGCCGGATGATGTTGCGCGTCGGACCGTAGGTCTCGATGAAATACAGGATGTGGTCGCCCGAGCGCGTCAGCGAGATCAGCGTCTGCGCGATGGCATTGACGCCGGAGGCCGTCGCCAGGCAGTCGTCGCGGCCCTGCAGCTGCGCGAGCGTCAGCTCGAGCTGGCGCGTGGTCGGATTGCTGGCGCGCATGTAGAAGTAGCCGGGCTTCTCGCCACGCAGCATGCGCAGCGTGTCGTCGATGCTCTCGAACTCGTACTTGACGCTCTGGTAGATAGGCGCGATGACCGGCTGGTTGCCCTGCGGCGGGGTGGTCTCGGGCGGATGATTGACCAGCGTGGGTTTCTTCATGAGTCGAGCGTAAAGGCATCCGCGTCGAGATGCGCGGGAAACTTGTCGCGCCAGCCGCGCGACGCCTCGAGGTCGATGGGCACCGTGACGACCTGCGGCTTGTCGTTGAGCTCGACGACCGGCTGGCCGGTGAAATCCAGCACCACGCTGTCGCCGAGATGTGCGACGCCATGGGCGTCGTCTCCCACGCGGTTCACGCCGGCGACGTAGGCCTGGTTCTCGATCGCGCGTGCGCGCAGCAGTGTCGTCCAGGCGTAACGCCGTGCCGCGGGCCAGTTCGCCGAGTAGATCAGCAGGTCGTAGTCGAGCGCCGGGCGGCGGCGGCTCCAGACCGGGAAGCGCAGGTCGTAACAGACCAGCGGGCACAGTCGCACGCCACGCCATTCGATGATCATGGCGTGATCGCCCTCGGCGTACTTGCGGTGTTCACCGGCCATGCGGAACAGGTGCCGCTTGTCGTACCAGTAGGTGGGTCCGCCCGGCATCGCCAGCATGAAGCGGTTGTAGTAGCGCCCGCCGTCGTTGACCGCCACGCTGCCGCCGACGGCCGCGTCGAGCGCCTGTGCCTGCTCCAGCAACCAGGTGCGCGTCGCGCCGCCCGCGGGCTCGGCGAACTGCTCCGGGCTCATGGTGAAACCGGTGGTGAACATCTCCGGCAGGATCACGAGGTCCGTGGTGCCCGCCAGCGGCGTCAGTACTGAGGCAAAATGCGCGCGATTGGCGGCCGGGTCGTGCCAGGCAATCGGCTGTTGCGCGAGGCTGATACGGAAAGTCATCGACTCCTCCCCTGCGTGCAGGCGGTGATGCGCCGGGCGGCCTCGACCAGTGTCTCGTCGCGCTTGGCCACGCACAATCGGACGATGCGCATGCCCGGCGGCGGCTCACGGTAGAAAGGCGACAGTGGGATCACCGCCACTCCCGCCTCGTTGATGAGCCGCTCGGTGAACTGCACGTCATCGAGCGTGGCGAATCCGTCGAGCTGGCCATAGTCCGCCAGCTGGAAATAACTGCCCTGCGCGGGCGGCATCGCCAGGCCGCTGCCGGCGAGCCGCGCGCGCAGCAGGTCGCGCTTGGCGCTGAAAAAAGTCCCGACCCTGCGCCAGGCATCCGGATGTCGCTCGAGATACAGGCGGATGGCCTCCTGCAGCGGCGCCGCGATGCTGAAGGCATTGAACTGGTGCACCTTGCGCAGCTCACGGGTGAGCGCGGCGGGCGCGACGCAGTAGCCGACGCGCCAGCCCGTGATGTGCAGGGTCTTGCCGAACGAGTACACCGCGAAGCTGCGCGTCTTCAGTTCCGCGTGGTTCATGACGGACTGGTGCACGCGCCCGTCGTACAACACGTGCTCGTAGACCTCGTCGGCCAGCACGGTGATCGGACGGTCGCGCGTGAGCGCGGCCAGCGTGTCGAGATCCTGCGCCGAGGCCACCGACGTGGCCGGGTTGTGTGGATTGTTGATGATGATCATGCGCGTGCGATCGGTGATCGCGCGCCGTACCCGCTCCCAGTCGTAGCGGAAGTGCGGGGCCTCGAGCGGGATGTGGACGCAGCGTCCGCCGGCGAGCCGGATGGCCGGGTCATAGGCGTCGTAGGCCGGATCGAAGACGATGGCTTCGTCGCCGTGGGCGACGCAGGCCTGGATGGCCGAGTAGATGGACTCCGTGCCGCCGCAGCTCACCGTGAGCTCGGTTTCGGGGTCGACGGCGCGACCGCCGCCCGCGGCGATCTTGGCCGCGATTGCCGCGCGCAGCGCGACGCTTCCTTCCATGGGCGCGTACTGGTTGAAACCCGCGTGGACTGCGTCGGTGACGCAGGCGGCCAGGTCGGGATCGATGGGATAGTCGGGAAAGCCCTGGCCTACATTGACCGCGCCCATCTCCGTGGCGCGGCGCGACATCACCGTGAATATCGTGGTGCCGACGTCGGGCAGCTTGCTCATCTGCAATTCAACCGAGCCGCCGCGCACCCCCGTACGCGGCGCCTCGTGGACGCCTTACTTCTTCTTGGCGCGTTTCGCCTTGCGGGCGAGCTTCTTCTGCACTCCGGCCGGCTGGTCGATGAAGCGGAAGCGGATCCCTTCCACCATCGCCTTGTACTTGACGGCACCGGTGGAACGGCCCAGTTCCTTGGCGGCCAGTCGGGCGGACATTTTCTTCTTCGCCAGGTCGCGCATCTTCTTCAGATCCGCGGGCGTCCAGGGAGCATTGTGTTTACGGGCTGATTTGGCCATTGATCGAATCCTCGTCAAGAGTCGTGATGGGAAGTTTATCAGTAGTTAGCCGGCGGCGGCCATCTGTTCCTCGCGTTTGCGGCGCTGCTCCTGGCGGCGCATGAAAACCGCCGACAGGATCACACCGAGAGCCACTATCAGAACCATCAGGCTTGCTAGTGCGTTCACGACCGGGCTTACACCTAGTCGAACGCGGGAAAATATGACCATGGGCAACGTGTTGGAGCCCGGTCCGGAGACGAACTGGGTGACCACGAGGTCGTCCCAGGAGAGCGTGAATGCCAGCAGCCAGCCGGACAGGATGGCCGGCAGGATAAGCGGTACCGTGATGCGGAAGAACACCCGCGCCGGCCGGGCGCCGAGGTCGAGCGCCGCCTCCTCGAGCGAGTCGTCGAAACTGGCGAGCCGCGACTGCACCACCACCGTGACATAAGCCATCGTGAAGGTGATGTGGGCGATGGTGATGGTCGTGACGCCGCGATCGAACTGCCAGCCGAAGAAAGCCCGGAACAGTTGCTCGAGGGACACAAACAACAACAGCATCGACAGGCCCGTGATGACCTCCGGCATGACCAGCGGCGCGGTAGTGAGGCCCTGCAGCAGCGCACGACCCTTGAACGGCCCGAAACGCGCCAGCACCAGGCCCGCGAGCGTGCCGAGCACGACCGCACCGGAGGCGGACATGGCCGCCACCCGGATGGACAGCCAGGCGGCGGAGAGGATCTGCTCGTCGCCGAACAATCGCCCATACCACTTGAGTGTCGGAGAGGTCACGGAGTTCCACACCGTGACCGAGCGCGAGTCGTTGAAGGAGTAGACGACCATCGACAGGATGGGCACGTACAGGAACACGAAGCCCAGCCCGAGCACGCTCTTCGAGAACAGGCCCTGCGTCTTCATCGCTGCTTGCTCATCGTTTTTGGGCCTCCAGTTCCTTGTTCTGGAAGTGCTGGAACAGCATGATCGGCACGACCAGCAGCAACAGCATCGCGATGGCCACGGCGCTCGCCTTGGGCCAGTCGCGATTCAGGAAGAACTCGTCGGACAGCAATCGCGCGATCATCAACTGGTCGGAGCGGCCTAACAATGAGGGAATCACGTATTCGCCCACCGCGGGGATGAACACCAGCAGCGACCCCGCGATGACGCCCGGCATGGACAGCGGCAGGGTGATGCGCATGAACGCCTTGATGGGCCCGGCGCCGAGGTCCGAGGCCGCCTCGAGCAGCGTGAGGTCGTGTTTCTCGAGATTCGAGTACAGCGGCAGGATCATGAACGGCAGGTACGAGTACACGATGCCGATGTACACCGCGAAGCTGGTGTTCATCATGGCGAGCGGCTCGTCGATGATCCCCATCGCCTGCAGCATGTTGTTGATCACCCCGTCGTTCTTGAGGAGGCCTATCCACGCATACACGCGCAACAGGAACGAAGTCCAGAACGGCAGGATGATCAGCATCAGGAAGACGTTGCGGTACGTCGGCGTGGAACGCGCGATGGCATAGGCCATCGGGTAGCCGAGCATCAGGCAGAAGATGGTCGAGAAGAACGCGACCTTGATGGAATACAGCCACGAGCTCACGTACAGCGGCTCGTGCAGCAGGTAGTCGTAGCTGCCGACCAGCAGCTTGATCTGCAACGCGCCCTCTTCCAGCCAGCGGAACACCGGCTCGTACGGCGGCCGCCCGAGCGGCGAGAACTCCGCGAAGGAGATCTTGAGCACGATCAGGAACGGCACCAGGAAGAACACCAGCAGCCACAGGTAAGGCACCGTGATGACCAGGCGTTGCCCCGACCAATTCCTGAGCACGTACTCGGTCCAGCGTGGCGGACCGTAGCGGAACAGGAAGGTCCACAGCGGCCCGAGCCGGCCCGGCGCGTCTCGCGACATGCGGGCCGCACTGACTTTCATTGCGCCACGACCACCGGGCTCGAGGCATGCCAGGTGAGCCACACGGTTTCATCCCAGAGGATGCGCTCGTCATCCGAGAGGCGTTCCACGTTCGGCAACGTGACGCGCACCGTCTTGCCGCTGTCTATCTTCACGAGGTAGATGGACAGGTCGCCCATGTAGGCGATTTCCTTCACCACGCCCTTGACGCAGTTCTCCGTGGTGTTTTCCGGCGGCGCACGCAGGATGTTGATCTTCTCGGGCCGGATGGCCGCCCACACCGTGGCGCTCGGCGCGGAGCTGATGCCGTGATCGATGTACACGACCCCGCCGAGCTCGTCGGAGCGGATGCGCGCGCGGTCCGGCAGGTCCTCGATGAGCTGGCCTTCGAACATGTTGACCGAGCCGATGAAGTCCGCCACGAACTTGGTCATCGGGAATTCGTAGATCTCGGTGGGCGTGCCGATCTGCACGATCTCGCCACGGTTCATGACACCGATGCGCGAGGCCAGGGTCATGGCCTCTTCCTGGTCGTGCGTGACCACGATGAACGTGACGCCGAGCTGTTCCTGGATGTTGATGAGCTCGAACTGCGTGGCCTCGCGCAATTTCTTGTCGAGCGCGCCGAGCGGCTCGTCGAGCAGCAGCAGCTTGGGCCGCTTCACGAGCGCGCGCGCCAACGCCACGCGCTGGCGTTGTCCGCCCGAGAGCTGGTGCGGCTTGCGCACCGCGAACTCGCGCAGCTTCACGATCTCGAGAATGTCGGTGACGCGCGAGGCGATCTCCGACTTGGACAGGCCCTTCTCCTGCTCGAGGCCGAACGCGATGTTCTTCTCCACCGTCATGTGGGGGAACAGCGCGTAGGACTGGAACATCATGTTGATCGGCCGCTCGTACGGCGGCACGCCGGCCAGGTCCTGGCCGTCGAGGTAGATAGCTCCCGAGGTCGGCGATTCGAAGCCGGCCATCATGCGCAGCAGGGTCGACTTGCCGCAGCCCGAGCCGCCGAGCAGGCAGAAGATCTCGCCCTTGTAGATCTTCAGCGAGACATTGTTGACCGCCGTGAAATCACCGAACTTCTTGGTGATGTTCTCGATGCGCACGTAGCCTTCCGCGTGCGGGTCGCGCCACGGCTCAGCCTTGCTCTTGCTCTTGTCTGCGCGTCGTTCGGCCGTTTGCATCGGCGCCCCCGTTGCAATGCCCTCGCAAAAAGCCCGCGGGCCGCCGCTCCCTAAGCGGCGGCCGAAGCTTATTTACCAGTGCGGAACTTGGTCCAGGTGCGCGTCAGTGCCCGCGTGAATTCCGGGCTCTCGGGCAGGTCGGGGACCAGCTTCGGCATCACTTCGGGAGTCGGGAAGATGCCGGGGTTGTTCTTCACCTCGGCGTTCACCAGCGGCCAGGAGGCGGCGTTGCTGTTCGCATAGCTGATGAAGTTGCTGTTCTTCGCGGCCACCTCGGGACGCAGCATGTAATCGATGAACAGGTGCGCGTTCTTCACGTGCCCCGCATCCCCCGGGATGGCCATGTTGTCGAAGAACATGACCGCGCCTTCCTTCGGGATGTTGTACTTGATGTGGAATTCCTTCTTCGACTCCTCGGCGCGGCTCTTGGCCTGCAGCACGTCGCCCGACCAGCCGAGCGCGAGGCAGATCTCGCCGCCGGCGAGCTGCTCGATATAGGCCGAGGAGTTGATGTTGCGGATGTACGGACGGACCGACAGCAGCACCTTCTCGGCGGCCTTCAGGTCCTCGGGGTTCTCGGAGTTCGCGTCCTTGCCCAGGTAGATGAGCACGGTGCCGACGACCTCGGAGGGTGCGTCGAGGATCGACACGCCGCACTTGGCGAATTTCGAGATGACTTTCGGGTCCCAGAACATCGCGAAACTATCTACCGGCGCGTCCGGCAGCGCCGCCTTGATGGCTTCCTCGTTGTAGGCCACGCCCGACGTGCCCCACATGTAATTGACGGCGTATTCATTGCCCGGGTCGAAGACCTCGAGGCGCTTGGTGATGCCGGGATCCAGGTTCTTGAGACCGGGCAGCTTCGACTTGTCGAGCTTCTGGTAGATGCCCGCCTTGATCTGGCGCGCGAGGAACGATGCCGAGGGGACCACCACGTCGTAACCGGTGCGCCCGGCGACCAGCTTGGTCTCGAGCAGTTCGTTCGAGTCCATGACCTCGTAGTTGACCTTGACGCCGGTCTCCTTCTCGAAGTCCTTGAGCACTTCCGGATCGATGTAGTCCGACCAGTTGTACACGTTGACGACTTTTTCCGCGTCCGTGTCGGCCGCCGGAACCGCGGGTGCGGTGGCGGTGGGGGGCGGCGCTTCTTCCTTCTTGCCGCAGGCGACCAGTAAGAAAAGACAGGAAGCCGAAACGAGAGCCGACAGGCTGCGAGTGGACATTTGTATGACCCCTAGAGTTGTCGCGACGTGAGACCCACACGACCGCGTCTTTGGAACCGTTATAACTCAGCGACGGCGTCTATAGCCAGCCCTCGGAGCGCGCCCATGCAGCGGTTTCATCCAGTGACCGCACTACTTTGGCCAGTAGTTCGTCGATTTCGGCATCCGAAATAATCAGTGGCGGCGCGACGAACAAGGTGTCCCGGGTCGCGCGCATGACGAGACCGTTACGCGTGCAGATATCCCGCATCCGGATGCCCACTTCGCCGCGCGGCTCGAAAAACCGCCGCGAGCTCTTGTCCGGCACCAGCTCGATGGCCGCCAGCAGCCCCACGCAGCGGGCTTCGCCCACCAGCGGGTGGGCGGCCAATTCACGCCAGCGGCGGGCTAGATAGGGAGCGGCATGCTCTCGAACCCTTTCCACGATACGTTCTCGCCGGAACACTTCAAGGTTGGCGATGGCGACGGCACAGGCGGCCGGGTGACCGGAATAGGTGAAACCATGAAAGAACTCGCCGCCCTTGTCTATCAAGACTCGTGCCACGCGATCGCCCACCATGAGGCCGCCGATCGGTAGATAGCCCGAGGACAGCGCCTTGGCCATGGTCAGGAAGTCCGGGCGGGTACCGTAGTGCTCGCAGCCAAACCACTGCCCGGTGCGCCCGAATCCGCAGATGACCTCGTCCGAGGCCAGCAGGATGCCGTACTTGTCCACGATGCGCTGGATCTCGGGCCAGTAGGTGTCCGGCGGGATCACGAGGCCGCCGGCGCCCTGCACCGGCTCACCGACGAAGGCCGCGATGCGTTCGGGGCCGACCTCGAGGATCTTCTGCTCGAGCTCGCGCGCGCAGGCGAGCCCGAACTCGGCGGGAGTGAGGTCACCACCCTCGCCGAACCAATACGGCTGGTTGATGTGCACGATGCCCGGCAGCGCCCCTTCCCGCCCCAGCTGTTCGTGCATGGGCTTCATGCCGCCGAGCGAGGCGCCGGCGACGGTACTGCCGTGATAACCATTCCAGCGTGAAACGATCACGTTGCGCTGCGGTTCACCCATGAGCTGCCAATAGCGGCGCACCAGGCGGATCAGCGTGTCGTTCGCCTCGCTGCCCGAGCCCGTGTAGAACACGTGGTTGAACTGCGGCGGAGTCACTTCCGCGAGGATGCGAGCCAGCTCGACCGCCGGGGCGGTCGTGCTCTGGAAGAAGCTGTTGTAGTAAGGCAGTTCCTGGAGCTGCCGGTAGGCCGCGTCGGCCAGCTCCTTGCGTCCGTAACCGAGCGCGACGCACCACAGGCCCGACATGCCGTCGAGGATCTTCTCGCCCTCCGACGTGTAGATGTATACGCCGGAGGCCGAGGTCACGATGCGCGCGCCGCGCGCGGCCAGCGCCTTGTAATCGGTGAACGGGTGGAGGTAGTGGGCGCTGTCGAGTTGCTGCCAGTTCCGGGTCTCGGGACGCGTCGCCATGACCTCTCCTCTCTAGACGTTCAGCAACAAGTGCTCGCGCTCCCAGGAGCTGATCACCTGCAGGAACACTTCGTATTCAGCTTCCTTGACGATGGTGTAGGCGGAGATGAACGGGTCGCCGAGGATACGCACCAGCGGCTCGCACTCGCGCAGCTCGCGGATCGCATCGTCGAGTGAGCGCGGCAGCGAGAATGGCAGGTCGTGCGCGCTGCCGGATATAGGCTCTGAGGGCTGCAGCCCCTCGACCATGCCGAGATAGCCGCACGCCAGCGAAGTCGCCAGCGCGATGTAAGGATTCGCATCCGCGCCGGCGAGGCGGTTCTCGACGCGCCGCGCACCCGCGTCCGAGGCCGGCACGCGCAAGCCGGCGGTGCGGTTGTCATAGCCCCACTGCACGTTGATCGGGGCCAGCTGGAAGCGCGAGATGCGCCGATATGAGTTCACGTTCGGCGCCAGCAGCGCCATCGCGGCCGGCAGGTATTTCTGCATGCCCGCGATGTGCGCGAAGAACAGCGAGGTCGGCGTGCCGTCCGGGTTCGAGAAGATGTTCTTCTTGGTCTGCTTGTCGACGATGCTCTGGTGGATGTGCATGGCGCTGCCGGGCTCCTTGGCGTGCGGCTTGGCCATGAACGTGGCGTACATCTTGTGGCGCAGCGCCGCTTCGCGCGCGGTGCGCTTGAAGAGGAATGCCTGGTCCGCGAGGTCCAGCGCATTGCCGTGCAGCAGGTTGATCTCCATCTGCGCGGCGCCGTCCTCGTGGATCAGCGTGTCGATCTCGATGTCCTGGTCCTCGCAGAACTGGTACATGTCGTCGAACAGCGGATCGAACTCGTTGACGGCGGCGATGCTGTAGCTCTGGCGGCCCGGCTCGGCGCGGCCGCTGCGGCCCACGGGCGGCTTGAGTGGATAGTCCGCGTCGATATTCGGTTCGACCAGGTAGAACTCGAGCTCGGGCGCCACCACCGGCTCCCAGCCGCGGTTGGCATACAGCTCGAGCACGTGCCGCAGCACGCTGCGCGGCGCCATGCCCACGCGCCGGCCGTCGGCGTAATAACAATCGTGGATCACCTGCGCGGTGGGCTCGGCGGCCCAGGGCACGCGCCGCACGGTCTTGGGATCCGCCTTGAGCGTGATGTCGATCTCCGCGGGGCTCATGGCCTTGTCGGTGTCAGGTGGATAGTCGCCGGTCACCGTCTGCAGGAAGATGCTTTCGGGCAGGCGCATGCCCTCTTCCTCGCCGAACTTCTCGCTGGGCATGATCTTGCCGCGCGCAATGCCGGCCATGTCGGGGATGATGGCTTCGACCTCGGAGATGCCGTGGTCGCGCAGGAACTGGCGGATTTCGTTTGCCATAAAGCCTTCCTAACTATTCCTCGTCTTGGCACGCGCCGCCCGGCCGAACTCGGCGAACAGCGCCATTGAAAAGGGATTGGTCATGACCTTCCACTCGGGATGCCACTGCACGGCGAGCGCGAAGCTCGGCGCCGACTTCACGCGGAATGCCTCCACGAGTCCGTCCGGCGCGCGCGCCTCGATGGCGAGATCCGGCGCGAGCCGGTCGACTCCCTGCCAGTGCAGCGAGTTGACGGTGATCCGGTCGTGGCCCGCGATTTTCAGCAGCAGACCACCGGGCTCCAGTGTCACCTCGTGAGCGGGACCGTACTGCACGTCCAGCGGCTCTTCCTTGTCCTCGCGGTGATCGTCGAATCCGGGCACCTCGTGCACGCGCTGATGCAGCGTGCCACCGAGGGCCACGTTCATTTCCTGGAACCCGCGGCACACACCGAGCACCGGGACACCCGCGCCGATGGCCCGCGGGATCAGCGACAGCGTGGTGGCGTCGCGATGCGGATCGTGCAGCGTGCCCGGCTCGCTCGCCGCGCCCGAATAACGCGCCGGCTCCACGTTCGACGGGCTGCCCGGGAAGAAGATGCCGTCGACGCGCGCCAGGATTTCGGTGACGTCGAGCGGCGTCTCGAGCACGGGAATCAGCAGCGGCAGGCAGTCGGCCGCCTGCACGACGGCGGCGATGTACTTCTCGCCGACGGCATGAAAAGGATGCGGTCCGATCATGCGGCGATCGGACGGAATGCCAATGACTGGGCGCTTGCTCATGGTCGACGACACGCTTTCACCGAGGCCGCAGGCCTGGGCGCTGTCTATTATCTTTTACGGAGTCGGGCCGGCGATCGGCCCAATGGCAGCCATTAGACCACACCTCATCGAGGTCCGGCGCCGCCCGAAGGAGGGCCATGCGTGGGCTTCATCTGCCCGAAATCAGGCGATTGGCCGGTTTGCCGGTTGCAATGCCGCGGGCATATGCTGGCCAGCCCGGCGGCTGGCCGGTGTTGAAAATAATAAACACTGGGCACTCCATGAACGATGTGGCGCACAACGAGCTCGAGCGCTTCCTGGCCGCGAATCCGCAGACCCGGTTCTTCGACGCGTTCGTCAACGACCTGAACACCATCGAACGCGGCAAGCGCATCGACCGTGACGGCATGGCGCGCGTGTTCACTCGCGGCATGCCGCTGCCCGGATCCATGTTCGCGCTCGATATCGAAGGCGGCACCGTCGAGGCGACCGGTCTCGGCTTCGCCGACGGGGATGCGGACCGCCCTTGCCTGCCCATTCCCGGCACGCTGGTACCCGTGCCCTGGCAGCCGGACGTGGCCCAGGTGCAGCTGCGCATGTTCGATCACGACGGGTCGCGTTTCTTCGGCGACCCGCGCGGCATCCTCGAACGCCAGCTCGAAGCCTTCGCGGCGCTCGACCTCACACCCGTGGTCGCGATCGAGTACGAGTTCTACCTGGTCGATTCACAACGCGGCGCGGACGGATTGCCACAACCACCGCGCGGACCATTGACCGGAAGGCGCGAGTACCGCGCGCAGATCAACTCCATGGCCGACCTCAACGAGTATTCGGGGTTGTTAGCCGAGATCGATAGGGTCTGCCGGCTGCAAGACGTGCCGACGACCTCTTCGCTGGCCGAGTACGGCCCCGGCCAGTACGAGGTGAACCTCGCGCACGCGCCCGACGCGCTGCGTGTCTGTGACGAAGCGCTGCGGTTCAAGCGCATCGTCAAGAGCGTGGCGCGTGCGCATGGCTGCGAGGCCACGTTCCTGCCCAAGCCCTACCGCGACATGGCGGGCAGCGGTCTGCACGTGCACGTGAGCCTGCTCCGGGGACATGACAACTACTTCGCCGCCCAGAAGCCGCAGGACAGCGCCCCGCTGCGACACGCCATCGCCGGCACGCTCGCAACGCTGGCCGACGGCATGGCGCTGTGCGCGCCCGGCCCGAACTCGTATCGCCGCTTCCGCAGCGAAGCCTACGTGCCGCTGCATCCCACCTGGTCGATCAACAACCGCGGTTCTGCGGTGCGCGTGCCGGCCTCCGACGCGGCCAACCTGCGGCTCGAGCATCGCCTCGCGGGCGCCGACGCGAATCCCTATCTGGTCCTGGCATGGGTGCTCGCGGGCATCCACCACGGCCTCACGAACGAGCTCGAACCACCGCCGGTCACCACCGGCAATGCCTACGAGCAGCCGGGCGAGCCGCTGCCGATCAGCTGGGCCGAGGCCATCGAACAGTTCGCCCGCAGCGAGACCGCACGCCGCTACTTCGGCGATCCGTTCGTCAAACTATTCACCATCGTGAAGCGCGGCGAGCTGCAGGACTTCGCCTCCTACGTCACGCCCCTGGAAATCGCGCGTTATCTCGGACCACTGTGACGATGGGCCAGGCCGACGAACAGAACTTCTACTACCTGAGCACGCCGCGGCCGCAGCCGCACGCGCCGCTCGCCGGCGAGCAGGTCGCCGACGTCTGCATCATCGGTGGCGGCATCTCGGGACTCTCGGCAGCGCTGCATCTCGCGGAGCGCGGCATGCGCGTGGTGCTGCTCGAGGCGAAACACCTGGGCTACGGCGGCTCGGGCCGCAGCGGCGGGCAGTCCATTTTCGGTTACGCCTGCGAGATGTCGACGCTCGAGAAGGCTGTCGGCACCGGCGACGCGCGACGCATGTGGGACGTATCCACCGAGGGCCTGCAGCTGCAGCGTGATCTGATCGCGAAACACTCGATCGACTGCGATTACACGCCGGGACACATGATCCTCGGCCTCAAGCGCCGCCACGACCAGGCGCTGCGCGACGAGCTCGAGTACCTGGCCACGCGTTACGACTACCACTCGCTGCGCCTCGTCGGCCGCGACGAGCTGCGCACGCTGATCGCCAGCGAGCGTTACAGCAGCGCGCTGTTCGATTCCAACGGCGGCCACCTGCACCCGTATCGCTACACGCTGGGACTCGGTCGCGCGGCGGCGGCCGCCGGCGTGCGCATCTTCGAGAACTCCTGGGTCACCCGGCTCGACGTCGCGCAGACCGCGACCGCGGATCACATCGCACACGCCGCTCAGGGCACGGTGCGTGCGCGTCATCTGCTGGTGGCCGGCGGCGCGCTGCTGGGACTGCTGGTGCCTTCACTGGCGCGCAAGCTCATGGACATCGGCACCTACGTCGCGGCCACGCAGCCGCTCGGCGAGGAACGCGTGCGATCGCTGATCGCCAACAACGCTGCCGCGGCCGACATGAACTGGATCCTGGATTACTTCCGCCGATCCTCGGACCACCGGCTGTTGTTCGGCGGCCGCGTGAGTTACTCGGGCATCGATCCGTTCGACTCCGCGCGGGTGCTGCACAAGCGGATGATGACCGTGTTCCCGCAGCTCACCGACGCGCGCATCGAATATGCCTGGGGCGGTTTTCTCGACATCACGATGAACCGCGCGCCGCATTTCGGCCGCCTCGCCCCCAACGCGTTTTTCATCCAGGGTCTTTCCGGCCACGGCATGGTGCTCTCGGGCATCGCCGGCAAACTATTCAGCGAAGTCATCGGCGGCACCGCGGAGCGCTTCGACATGTACGCGAAGATCCCGCACCGCGATTTCCCGGGCGGCACATACTTCCGCCGCCCCGCGCTGGTGCTGGCGATGTTGTGGTTCCGGATCCTGGACCTGCTGTGACCACGACGTTCGACGTCTGGTTGTCGGCGCTCCCCGCTCTGCTGGTTCTCGCGGTGCTGGGCTGGCTGATCTCGCTCGCGATCCGGAACGTGATCGTCGCGAGCGTCCTGTGGGCCGTGATGATGGTCGCGGCCTGCGTCTCGTATGCGCTCGACAGCGACCCCCGTGCGCCCGGATTGGCCTCGATTCCGCCGCTCATGATGATCTGGGCCGTGCGCCACATCGTCTACCTCGTGGTCCGCCGGCGGCAAATGGACCCGTTACCGGGCTTCGCCTTCCAGAGGCTGTTCCTGGTATTCGTGCCCCAGGCCTTCCTGGCCTGGATCGTGTCATTGCCCCTGCTGGGCGCGATGACGAGCATCCATGTCGATCGCGTTCTGTTCCAGATCGGCCTGGCGGTGCTGGGCATCGGCGTCCTGTTCGAAGGAATCGCCGGTTGGCTGTCGCGATTCCGGCCGGACCCGGCCAAGTCCGGGGCGACCACGGATCGCGTCCTCGCGTTCCTGGCGCGTCATCCTAACTACCTGGGCGAAGCCTTGATCTGGTGGGGCATCTGGTTGTTCGCCTGCGCCGCGGGCGCCTGGTGGGCTTTTCCCGGGCCCCTTCTCCTGACCGCGCTGGCGCTGCGGGCCGCGCAGCCGAGGCAGGAAAACGACAGCGGCAAAGGTCGGCCGGGGTATGCCGACTACGTCTTGAAAACGAACGCATTTTTCCCAGCCGGGCGCCGGAATTGACCTAAAGGCTGCCCTGTTATGGGCCGATAACTCCCGTGACAACCGGAGTTACGCACCCGCATACAGCAGGCAGGAACGTGGTCGAACTGGATTCAGCGCAGCGCGAGGCTCGTGCCCGTGAAGTGCGTCACGAGATCGTGGCGCAGCTCACCGTGGGCACGCATCGTGCTTTCCGCATCCTGTTCGCCGTCCAGTGGGCCATCGCCCTGGTGCTGGCGTGGAAATCCGCGGTGCCCGGCGACGGCCGGCTCTGGATCACGCTGATCCTCGGCGGCATGTTGTGCGTGCCGGCCGGGCAGTTCACGCGCGGCGCCCCGCTCGCCTGGTGGACCAGCCACTGGGTGGCGCTCAGCCAGATCGGCTGGTCGTGGTTGTACGTGTGGCTGCTCGAGGGCAACACCGAGGCGCAGTTCCACCTGTTCGCATCGCTGGCATTCCTCGCGTTCTACCGCGACTGGACCGTGCTGATCACCGCCATGGTCGCGGCGATCGCGTGGCCGCTCGCCAAGCTGGCGTTGCTGCCGGACTCGTACACGATCGCGCCCGCGGCATGGTCGCGGCTCATGCACCAGGCGGCTTACGTGGCCGCCGAAACGGTGATGCTGCTGGTCACCGTGCGCCAGGGCCGCAAGACGGTGTGGCGATTCGCGATGCAGAGCGCCGGTCTGCAGCTCACCAACGAGCTCATCCAGCGCGACGTCAGCGAACGCACCGCGGAGCTCATGCGCAGCCGCGAGCAGTACCGCCTGATCGCCGAGACCACGCGCACCATTCCGTTCGAGCTCGATCTCGCGCAGGGTCGCTTCACCTACATCGGGCCGCAGGCCGCCGACATCCTCGGTTTCGCCGAAAGCCGCTGGAAGGAGCCCGGGTTCCTCGAATCGCTGCTGCCGCGTGAACGTGAAGCCAGCGCGCGGCGCCTGCTCGACGAGGCCATGCCCGGCACGTTCGAGATTCTCTGCTCGGTGGTGACCGCCGACGATCGCGTGGTGGAGCTGCGCTGGACCGTTGCCTGCGAGATCAAGAACGATGTGCGTTTGCTGCGCGGCCTCATGATCGACGTCACCGAAGCCCGCCGCCTGGAACGCGAGATGGCGCAGGGCCAGAAACTCGAGTCCGTCGGCCGCATCGCCGCCGGCGTCGCGCACGAGATCAATACCTCGGTGCAGTTCATCTCCGACAGCGTGCGTTTCGTGCGCCACGCGCTCAAGGACGTGCCGCACGCGCTGGCCGCGTACCGCGGTCTCACGGCCGGTGTGCTCTCGGGCCGCGACGTGACCGCCGCCGCCAAGGCGGCCGCCGAGACCGACGAAGCCGCCGACGTCGACTACTTCCTCAAGAACGCGCCCGAAGCGCTGGACCGCGCGCTCGAAGGCATCGGCCGAGTCGGCTCGATCGTGCGTTCCATGACCGAGTTCGCCCATCCGGACTCGCGCACCATGGCGGACGTCGACATCAATCGCGCCATCAAGACCACGCTCAACATGGCGCGCAACGAGTACAAGGCCGTGGCGGACGTGGACACCGACTTCGGCGAGATCCCGCCGGTGCATTGCCACGCGGGCGACGTGAACCAGGTGGTGCTCAACCTGCTGCTCAACGCGGCGCATGCCATCGGCGACGTCGTCGAACGCACGGGCAACAAGGGACGCATCACGGTGCGCACGCGCGCCATCGGCGACTTCGTCGAAATCTCGATCACCGACACCGGCGACGGCATTCCCGAGTCGGTGCGCGGCCGCATCTTCGAACCTTTCGTGACCACGAAGGAAGTCGGTCGCGGCACCGGCCAGGGGCTGGCGCTGTCGCGCGGCATCGTGGTCGAGAAACTCAAGGGCTCTCTCCACTTCGAAACTGAAACCGCAAAGGGCACGACCTTCTTCATCCGACTGCCCTTGTCGGATGCGGCAATCACGGCAACCAATAAACAGGCAGCAGCATGACTTCTCTTCACGTGTTATTTGTCGACGACGAACAGGCCATCCTCGATGGCTTGCGCAACTCCTTGCGCAAGGAGCGCAAGCGCTGGGAGATGACCTTCGCCCTCGGCGGCCAGCAGGCCCTCGAACACATGAAGCAGACCCCGGCCGACGTGGTCATCACCGACATGCGCATGCCGGGCATGGATGGCGCCGAGCTGCTGCGCCACATCCAGCGCGACTTCCCGGCCGCGGCGCGCATCGTGCTCTCCGGCCAGGCCGAGCGCGAAGCCATTATGCGGGCGTTGCCGGTCACCCATCAGTTCCTGCACAAGCCTTGTGACGGCGAAACGCTGCGCGCCGTCATCGAGCAGACGCATGCACTGCACAAGCTCATGCAGAACCCGGCGCTCACGGCGCTGGTCGGCAAGCTCGAGCGTATCCCGGCGGTGCCGACCACCTACACCGAGCTGTCGCGTCTCGCGCAGGATCCCAAGGCCGACAGCACGTCGTTCGCCAAGATCATCGAAATGGACGCAGCGGTGTGCGCCAAGGTGCTGCAGCTGGTGAACTCGGCGTACTTCGGCCTCGGGCAGAAGATCGTCAGCATCCGCCCGGCGGTCACCTACCTCGGCGTCGAGATCATCAAGTCGCTGGTGCTCGGTTCGAGCTCGTTCTCCGACAAGGCCATCAGCGAGGTCAAGGGTTTCTCGCCGGACCGCCTGCAGCATCACTCGATGCTGACCGCGCTGCTGGCCAAGAAGATCGTCTCCAAGCCCGAGCTGGCCGAGGCCGCGTTCACGGCCGGCCTGTTGCACGACATCGGCGCGCTGGTGTTGTGCCACGCCGCCCCGCCCGACTACGTGCGCGCGCTCGAGCGCAAGAAGGAACTGCACGGCGACGGCGCCTCCGCCGAGCGCGAGATCTTCGGCGTCACGCACGCCGAGGTCGGTGCCTATCTACTGGGCCTGTGGGGAATCCCGTTCCCGATCGTCGAGGCGGTCGCCTTCCATCACCGCCCCAACGAGGTGGCGCCGGAGTCGCGCGCACTGGTGGCCGCGGTGCACATCGCGAGCGGCCTGGTCGAGGAGATGACCGAGGTGGACGCCCAGCAGCGCCCGAGCGGCACGCACATCGACAGCTCGGGCCGCATCGACGTGGCCTTCCTGCGCGAGGCGGGGCTCGAGGAAGCCTTCAAGAAGAACCGCGCCGAGGCGGAAAAGATCATGGGCAAGGTCGCCGAGGGCTGATCACCGCTTTTTGATTGAAGCCGGGCGGGCTTCCCCCTAGCATCGTGCCCCTCTCAGGAGGGGCAACATGCAATACGCACGACTGGCGGGGATTGGAATTTCCGTTGCGGCGGGTGTCGTCGGCGCGCTGGCGGTATCGCCGGGCAAGGGCACGGCCATCAGCGCCGGCCATGGTTCAGCCGCGGCCTCGGCTGCGAATGCCTTCCTCGCCTCGCTGCCTGCCGACCTGCGCAAGACCGCGAGCTTCCCGCTGGACTCGCCCGAGCGCACGCAGTGGTATTTCGTGCCGCGCGAGCGCGTCGGCGTATCCCTGCTCCAGCTCGACGACCCGCAGAGCGAGTTGTTAGGGCCCCTGCTGGCATCGGCGCTGAGCCCGGAAGGGTTGCTCGAGGCACGGGGCGTGCTCAAGCACGAGAACATCCTGCGACGCGTGGAGACCGAGGCCGGCATCGATGCCACGCGCCGCGATCCCGGCCGCTATTACACCAGCGTGTTTGGCAAGCCAGAGACCGGCGCGCCCTGGGCCTGGCGCTTCGAGGGCCATCACCTGTCGATCAACGTGACGGAGCTGCCCGGCGCACCGCCCGCCGTCGCCCCGGTGTTCATCGGCGCGAACCCGGCGCGCGTGCTGACCGGACCACAGGCCGGTTTCCGGCTGCTGGCCGCCGAGGAAGACCTGGGACGCGAGCTGGTGAAGCTGCTGTCCGAGCCGCATCGCAAGACCGCCGTCATCAACGAGACGGCGCCGGGCGAAATCGTGACGGGCAACGACCCGAAGGTGCGCCCGCTCGAGCTCGAAGGTCTCGCGGCCGCCGACATGGCGCAGAGCGAGCAGCAGGCGCTGCGCCGCCTGGTCGAGCTCTATCTCGGCAGGCTCGCGCCGGACTATGCGAAGGACGCACGCGCACGCCTCGAACGCGCGGGCTTCGGCAAGCTGCACTTTGCGTGGGCCGGCGGCCTGGAGAGCGGCGAGAAGCACTACTACCGTGTGCATGGTCCGACGCTGCTCATCGAGTACGACAACACGCAGAACGACGCCAACCACATCCACACCGTGTACCGGGATCTCGACCATGATTTCGGCGGCGACGCGCTCCGGCGCCATCTATCGAACAAATAGACAAAAGCGAATGGCCGCGCGCGCGGTCGATGGCTAGACTCGGCTCAAACCCAGGAGCACGACATGGCCAGCAGGAACATTGCCGTCACCGACGCGCCGCAGATCGACATCGGCATCAAGACGAAGGATCGCGAGAAGATCGCGCTCGGCCTGTCACGAGTGCTCGCGGACACCTATTCGCTGTACCTCAAGACTCACAACTTCCACTGGAACGTGGAAGGCCCGATGTTCAACACGCTGCACCTCATGTTCATGGAGGAATACACCGAGCTGTGGACCGCGCTGGACGCCGTGGCCGAGCGCATCCGCGCATTGGGATACCCGGCGCCGGGCACGGGTCGTGAATTCGCCAGGCTCACCTCCATCGAGGAGACCGACGGCGTGCCCGAAGCCATGGAGATGGTGCGACTGCTGGTCACCGGGCACGAAGCCGTGGCGCGCACCGCGCGCGCGGCCTTCCCCGCCGCCGAGAAGGCCGGCGACGAATCCACCTGCGACCTGCTCACGCAGCGATTGCAGGTCCACGAAAAGACCGCCTGGATGCTGCGCAGCCTGCTGAAATGATCATCGGAAGAAGTGTCTGGGCGGCCCTGGTGGCCGCCCTTTTCATGGTGGCGGTCGCCTCGGCCGCCGAGCCCAAACTGAAGGTGGCACTCACCTTCGACGATCTGCCACTCAACGGCATGCTCCCGCCCGGGAAGAGGAAATCGGATTTCGCGCGCGACACCGTCGCGGTGCTCAAGAAGCATCACATTCCGCCGTCCTATGGGTTCATCGTTGCCAGGCAGCTGGAAGGCGATGCCGACGGCGCGCTGGCGCTGCGCCTCTGGGTCGAAGGCGGCCATCCGCTGGGCAACCACACCTACACCCATCTCGACCTGACCCGGAACAGCGCCGAGGATTTCCAGCGCGAGATCCTGCACAACGAGCCGGTACTCGAACTACTCATGCCGCCGGACGGCGAGCTGGCCCGCGCCGGACACGACTGGCGCTGGCTTCGTTATCCCTACCTGCACGAAGGCGACACGCTGGAGAAGCGCCGCGCGGTGCGGGCCTACCTGGCCGCGAACCACTATCGCATCGCGCAGACCACGCTGGATTGGGAGGACTACATCTGGAACAGCTCGCATGCGCGTTGCTGGCTCAAGAAGGACGAAGCGGCCATCCAGTGGCTGCGCGAGAGTTATCTCGAGGCCGCGCGCGAGTTCATCCGCTTCCAGGTGGGGAATTCACGCGCCGTGTTCGGCCGTGACATCAACCACGTGATGTTGCTGCACCTGGGATCCTTCAGCTCACACATCCTTCCTGATCTCTTCAGATTGCTGGAGGCAGAGAATTTCGAGATCGTCACGCTCGAGGAAGCCCAGAAAGATCCGGCGTACGATTACGACCCCGGCGTCGGCGCGCCGCGCGGTGGCACGCTGACCGAGCTCGGCATGGAGGCGAAGAAGATCGCTTGGCCGACGGCGGGTCCGACGTTCGACCGCGAGAGGCTCCTCAGTATCTGCCAATAGGCGCACACGCGCCGCCCATGGAATTGACGACGCATCTATGGACGTCGGCCGTGGTATTCGCCGCTACCGACATCGATGACCTCGTGTTGCTCACGGCGTTTTTCGCCGACCCGCGCATGCGCCGCGGCGCCATCGTCGCGGGGCAATTCCTCGGCATCGGCGCACTGGCCGCGGCGAGCGCCGTCGCTGCACTCGCGACCCTGGCCGTCCCACCGCACTGGCCCTCGTTGTTAGGCGTGATTCCGCTCGTCATGGGCCTCTGGAAAGCCTGGGAGCTGGCCCGAGGACGCGGCGAGGACGACGACGAAGCCGACGACGCGCGCCGCGCCATGACGCGCCCTGGCTCGCAGGTGCTGATCGTCGCCGCCGTCACCATCGCCAATGGCGGCGACAACCTCAGCGTCTACATCCCGCTGTTCGCCAGCAACCCCTGGGGTGTGCCGGTGTTCGTCGCCGTGTTCGCCGTGATGACGGGCATCTGGTGCGCAGCGGCCTACGCCTTCGTCAAACATCCCGCGGGCGCAGCCCTCATGCAGCGCTTCGGACACCTGATCCTGCCCGCCGTGCTGATCGCGCTCGGATCCTGGATCCTCTGGGACGCGCGGCTGCTGCTATAGGGGGTCTCACCCCAATTTCAGCGGCTTGCCACTGGCCGCAGAGTCGTAAATCGCCCGCACCAGCTGCACGGCGTTGCGCGCTTCGCGCCCTTCGATGAAGAACGGCCGCTTCTCGTTGATGCCATCGACGAAATCCTGGATCTGGCGCACGTGGCCTTCGATCTTGATGTTCATCGGCGCCGCCGCGCCGGAACCCATGGCCGCGCTCTCGCGCATCGAACGGATCTTCTCGTCCTCGGGCCGTGCGACGCGGAAATCCCAGCGCGTGATGTCGTCGTCTTCCATGACCACCGAGCCGTGCTCGCCGCACAGCTCGATGCGCCGTGACCAACCCGGCCAGGTGGCGGTGGTGCCTTCGATGGTGCCGAATGCGCCGCTGCCGAACCTGAGCGCGGCGACACAGGTGTCTTCGGACTCGATGCGATGCACGCGCTGCGTGGCCCAGGCGAAGACTTCCACGGGCATGCCGGCGAACCACTGCAGCAGGTCCACGCCGTGGATGGCCTGGTTGATGATCACGCCGCCGCCATCCTCGGAGAGCTTGCCTTTCCAGCCCGTGTAGTACTCGGTGGTGCGATTCCACTTCACGTAGCAGCTCGCGAGCACCATGCGGCCGAAACGCCCGGCTTCCATCGCCGCCTTGACCTGCCGCGCGGCATCGCCGAAGCGCGCCTGGAAAATGGAGCCCACGCGCACGCCGGCCTTCTCGGCCTCGTGCAGGATGTGGTCGGTGCCCTCCACCGTGGAGTCGAGCGGCTTCTCGATCATGAGGTGCTTGCCGGCGCGGATGGCGGCGAGCGCGGGCTCGAGATGCAGCGCGGATGGCGTGGTGATGCATACCGCGTCGAGGCCAGGCTGCTTGAGCAACTCCTGCACGCTGTCCGACGCGAAGCCCAGGCCATGCTCCTTCGCGAATGCTTCGGCCGTCGAGCGGCGCCGGCTCACGACGCCGATGGAACGCGCCCCGCGCGCGGCCGCCACGGCCTTGGCGTGGAAGTTGGCGATCGCGCCGGCGCCGATGAATCCGAATCCGAGCGGCTGGGTCACGTCAACCTCCTCCATCAATCTCAGTGTGCCAGCGCGACCGGATCGTTGCGATACACCGCGTCGCGGAAGGCCTTGTGCAATTTCACCTTGTCGAACGGCCGCATCTGCGTGAACAACACGGCGGTGAGGTCATTCTTCGGATCGACCCAGAAGAGCGTGCTCGCCGCACCGTCCCAGAAGAACTCGCCGACCGCACCCGAGGATTCGCTGGCGTCCTTCGGCGGCGCAATGCGCACCGCGAAATCGATGCCGAAACCCACCTGGCCCTTCGAGGGCAGCCAGGACTTGTCGGTGACCTCTCTGGGCATCGCATCGGTGGCCATGAGCTTCACCGTCTCGGGCTTGAGAATGCGCGCGCGGCCGAGCTTGCCGCCGCCCAGCAACATGCGCGCGAACTTCATGTAGTCATCGATGGTGGAAACCAGCCCGAAGCTGCCCGGCTTGAGCGGCCAGGACTGGCTGTTGAACTTCCAGGCTTCCTCGTCGGACTGGCGCGTGAACGTCCCGTCGTCGTTGCGCGTGTACACGGGTGCCAGCTGCGCACGATCCGGATCCGTGGGCAGGATGGTGTAACGCGTGCTGGTCATGCCCAACGGCTTGAAGATGTGCAGGTCGAGAAACCTGTCGAAGGGCACGCCGGAGATCTTCTGCACCAGGTACGCCTGCACGTCGACTGCGTCCGAGTACAACCAGCGCGTGCCAGGTTGATAGGCCAGCGGCACCTGGCCGAGCTTCTGCGCGACCTCCGGCAGCGTGTTCGTGTACGCACGCGGATCGATCTCGCGGTAGATGGCGCCCACGGCGGTCTGGTCGTCGCGTCCCGCGGCGAGGCCGGCGGTGTGTCGCAGGATGTCGCGGATGGTCACCTTGCGCTTCGGTGCCTCGTACTTCGGCTGCCCCGCATCGTCGACGCCCGCATAGACCTTGAGGTTCGCGAACTCGGGCGCGTACGCCTCGAGCGGATCGTCGAGCTGGAACTTGCCGCGCTCGTACAGCTTCATGAGCGCCACGCCGACCACCGGCTTGGTCATGGAGAAGATCTGCACGAGGGTGTCGCGCGCCATCGGCTTGTTGTTCTCGCGGTCGGCCATCCCGAAAGCGCCGAAATACACTTCCTTGCCGCCCTGGAACACGAGTCCGGAGGCTCCGACGATCTTCTGGCTGTCGACCATGCTTTTCAGCGCCGCGTCGATGGCGGCCGGTTCGACGACCAGCGAGCTCGTGACCAGCGCGGGCGCGGCCGCAGACGCGGGCGCCGCGGTCGCGGGCTTGCTCGCGGGTTTCGCCGCAGGCTCCGCCGTCGCGGCCATCGTGAACACGGCGGCCACGGTGGCCAGCAGGAACTTCGTCGCTCTCATCGCCCCTTCTCCTTACTTCGACTTCGTCTTTGCCGGGCAACCGACCCGCTGCCGCGACAGCGCGACGTCGTCGATCCACAGATTCTGATCGATCGGCGTGTTGCCGTAACGCTCGAAGCCCATGTACAGGCTGTCGATGCGCGGCGGTGCCAGCCACTGGCCACCGAGATCGTTACCGCGACAGGCGTCCGCGGCCTTCGCGCGATCCACGACGTGGGTGATGGGTTTGCCATCGATCCAGAACTGCAACTCATTGGAGGCCACGTCGAACTGGAATTCCACGCAGGCCCAGCGGCGCACCGGCAGGATGCGTGTCGACTGCTGGCGGCAATCGGTGCGCAGCGGTGGCGTGGTCTCGAAGTTCGCCATGAGCTGCGTGCCGCCGCGTCGTTCGAGCCCGAGCCGGTAGATGGAGTTGTAGCGATCGTCAGCCGAGCGGCCTTCGCCCTGCAGCAGCGTCCAGTGCACGTCCGCCGTGCCGGGCGCGGCGTCCAGCCACACCATGGCGCGGCCGAAGAATCCGGACTGCAGCTGCGGCAGTGGGCCGTGCAAATGGATGGCGATGTAGCCGCGGCGGTAGTTGGCGCCTGCGGGCGTGAGCACGTGCATCGCCTGCTGGCCACTGAAGGCGTGCTGCGCGTCGACCACGATGACGGCCCCGGATTTGTACGTCTCCTCTTTCCAGGGCGCGCCGGGCAGTTGTCCCGGGGGATGGAGTTCGAAGTCGTCGGAGAAGTCGAGTGCGGGAGGGGCGGCGTGAGTGGGCGCGAGAATGAAGAATGGGGTCAGGCACCATTTGAAGACAAATGGAGCCAGACCCCGCGTGGAGCCCCTCATGGATGTGCCACCGAGAGGATGCGGTAGCAGGTGTCGAGAGTCGGCATGGGAACGCCGAGCTCGCGTCCCTTCGCGAGCGCGTAACCCAGCGTCTCCTCGTATTCGAGCCGGCTGCCGCGCAACACGTCCTGCTGCGCGGACATACGGTGCTCGGGCGAGTTGTCGAGGAACTTCTGGCCGATCTCGCGGATGATCGCGATCGCCTGTTCGTCGCTCGCATGCGCGATGCTCGGCACTGGCAACGGCGGCATGTCGGTGAGCTCGATCTTCATGGCCGCGGCCAGCTGCGCGGCCTCGCGCACGATGCGCACCATGACGAGTGCGCTGCTCGGATCCATCATGTACTTCCAGGTGATCTGCCGCGTCAGCACGGCCAGCGGAAAACCCGCGATCCAGCCGGCGAACTTCGACCACTCGCGCGTGCGGATGTTGGACGCGGCCACACAACGCACGCCGGCCGCATCGATGGTCACCGCGAGGTCTTCGGCTCGTGCGCTGACCCCGCCCTTCTCTTCGCCGAGATGCAGGCAGACATTGCGCGTGAATTTCACTTCGCCGTTCGCGAGCAACTCGCCCGAGAAATCCGCCATCGCGCCGAGCACGCGCGAAAACCCGAACACGCGCGCCAGCAGTTCGTTCTTGAGCACGCCGTTCTGCACGGAGAAGCAGTTGTCGACGCGCACGTGGCGCAGCGTCTCGAGCGCGGCGCTGGTGTCGATGGCCTTGGTGGCGATGATCAACGTGCCGGTCTCGCGCAGCTTGTGCGGATCGTCGATGACCGTAGGCCGCGCCTTGATGTCCGAGAGCCCGTTGAGCACGAGTCCCTGGCGCTGCAGGATGCGCGCGCGTTCACCGCGCACGATCATCGCGACTTCGTGGCCCGCGCGTGACAGGTGCGCGCCGAGGATGGTGCCGAGCGCTCCCGCGCCGAGAATTGCGAACTTCATGAGGATAGAGTGACGCGGATGTCCGCGGTTTCCGTTATTGCTTCCGGTACTTCCCGAACCAGGCCAGGATGTTATCCACCTTCGCGATAAGATTGCTCGGCCGCGCGACCATGCCGCCGTGCGAGGCCTCGGGGATTCGCACCATCACCGTGTCGATCTTGCGCAGCTTGAGGGCCTGGTAGTACTGCTCGGACTCCTCGATGGGCGTGCGGTAGTCGGCTTCGCCGGTGATCAGCATGGTCGGCGTCTTCACGTTGCCGACCAGGGACAAGGGTGAGCGGCGCCAATATTCCTGGGGCTGTTCCCAGGGCGTGGCGCCGAACCAGTACTTGTAGAAGAAGTTGTTCATGTCCGCGGTCAGCACGAAGCTCGACCAGTTGATCACGGGCTTGGCCACGACCGCCGCGCGGAAGCGGTCGGTCTTGCCGACGATCCACGCCGTGAGTACGCCGCCGCCCGAGCCGCCCGTGACGAACAGGTTGTTCGCGTCGACGTGACCCTCGGCAATGACCGCATCGACGCCCGACATCAGATCGTCGTAGTCATCGCCCGGATAGGCGTGGTGGATCAGGTTGCCGAACTCCTCGCCGTAGCTGGTGCTGCCGCGCGGGTTCGCATACAGCACCATGTAGCCCGCGGCCGCATACAGCTGCAGCTCGGTGGCGTAGTTAGGCCCGTAGGCGGCGAACGGACCGCCGTGGATCTCCAGGATCAGCGGGTACTTCTTCGCGGGGTCGTAGTCGGGCGGCGTGATGACCCAGCCCTGGATCTCGCGCTGGTCCTTCGAGGATTTCCAGGTGATATCGCGCACCGCGCCCAGCGTCTTCACGCCCAGCAGGTCGTCGTTGAGCGCCGTCAGCACGCGCGCGCCGCCCTTTGCCGTGGCCGTGGCGACATCGGCGGGTCGGTCGGGTGCATTGTGCGTGAACGCGGCACGGCCGTTGCGCGCCACGCTGAAGCTGCCGGAGGTATAGGGACGGCCGAGATCCGTGCCACCGAGCCCCTCGGCGAGCGTGCGCACCTTGCCGTCGAGCGTGGTGTAGCCGAGCTTGCGCACGCCGCGATCGTCGTAGGTGAAGTAGATGCCGCGGCCGTCGGCGGCCCATTTCGGATCGTCGACGTCGCGATCGAAGCTCGAGGTGACGACACGGGAATTGGCGCCATTGGCGTCCATGACGTACAGACGGGTGACCTGGTATCCCTGGTACCGATCGTCATAACCGAGGTACGCGACCCGCTTGCCGTCGGGCGACACCACGGGCGAATCGTCGGGACCTGGCCGCGAGGTCAACGACGTCAACTTCTGCGTCGCGACGTCGACGCTGAAGACCTCGGAGTTCTGCGGATTCAGTTCCCAGTCCGCCGCACGGTTTGCCGAGAAGTAGATCTGCCGGCCATCGGGCGTGAACGACAATGGCCCGTCATCGTTGAAGTCGCCGTCGGTGAGCTGGCGTGGCGTGCCGCCCTCGGCCGACACGATGAACACGTGCTGGAAGCCGGATTCGAGGTATCCCGCGCCATCCACCCGATAGACCATCGAATCGATGACCTTCACGGGCGGCGCCCAGTTCGCGCCCTCGGGCCGCGGTGGCGGCGTCGCGAGCGGCGCCTTGTCGGCGAGCACGAACTGCGTGAACGCGATGAATTTGCCATCGGGTGACCAGGCGATGGTCTCCGGCGCCTCGACCAGGTTGGTCAGCAAGGCGGTCTGGCCCGAATCCATCCAGCGCACGTAGAGCTGCGGACTGCCTTCGGCCGCGGACACGTACGCGATGCGCGTGCCATCCGGCGACCAGCGCGGCGAGCTGAAACTGCGGACCTCGGAGCGCAGCGGCCGGTGTCCGGTGCCATCGGTATTGATGACCCAGAGGTTGCGGCGCACGCGATCCGTCATGACGTCATGGCTGGCACGCACGTAGACGATGCGGCTGCCATCCGGGGAGATCTGCACGTCGTCGGCGTATTCCAGCTGGAACACGTCGATGGAATGCAGGCGGCGTGCCTCGGGCAGGGAGGCGGCATGGGAGGTCGTGAGGAAAATCGCGCCGAGCGCGGCTAACAGCAGGCGTTCCATGCGGCTAATGTAACCGAGCGCACGCGACGCGACGACCCGCCCGAGCCGGGCGGAGCGCCGCGTGCGGCGGGTGCTCAATTCGTGAGCTTGGCG
>DATEII010000165.1:0-37705 GCA_035279135.1 Steroidobacteraceae bacterium | reverse complement strand
GAGCCGGCGCATCAAGCTGCTCAAGGCCGGCATCGACAAGCGCATGCGCGCGCTCATCGAGGCCGGCGTGGCCGACGGCTCGGTGCGCCGCTGCGACACGCGCATGACCGCGTTCGCGCTGGCGGGCGCGCTCAACTGGATGGGCCACTGGTACCGCGAGGACGCGACGCTCAAGCCGCACGACATCGCGGAGCGATTCATCGACGTGTTCAACCATGGCCTTCGCGGCCGCGATTGAACGGAAGGAGATCTTCATGGACAAGCCACAAGTCATCATCGCCGCCGCGAAGCGCACGCCCATCGGCGCGTTCCAGGGCGTGCTCGCGCCCGTCACCGCGCCGCAGCTCGGCGCCACGGCCATCCGCGGCGCGCTCGAAGCGGCTGGCGTCGCGGGCAACGAGGTGCAGGAAGTCATCATGGGTTGCGTGCTGCCGGCCGGCCTCGGCCAGGCGCCGGCACGCCAGGCGGCACTGGCCGCCGGCATTCCCACGGGTGTGCCCACCACCACGATCAACAAGATGTGCGGCTCCGGCATGAAGGCCGTGATGATGGCTGCCGACCAGATACGTGCCGGGGACGTGGGGCTCGCCGTGGCCGGCGGGCTCGAGTCCATGAGCAACGCGCCCTATCTACTGCCCAAGGCAAGGGCCGGCATGCGCATGGGCCACGGTGAGCTGCTCGACCACATGTTCTACGACGGCCTGCAGAGCCCGTTCGATGGCCAGCTCATGGGCGCCTTCGCCGAGGCCACGGCGCAGAAGTACGCCTTCACGCGCGCCGAGCAGGACGCCTTCGCCACCGAGTCCACGCAGCGCGCGCTCAAGGCGGTGAACTCCGGTGCATTCGCGGCCGAAATCACACCCGTCACGGTCAAGGGCCGCAAGGGTGAGACCGTGGTCGACAAGGACGAAACGCCCTTCACCGTCGATCTCGCCAAGATCCCGACGCTCAAGCCCGCGTTCCGCAAGGATGGCACCGTGACGGCCGCATCCTCGTCGTCGATTTCCGACGGCGCCGCCGCGGTGGTGCTGATGTCCGGCGCCGAAGCGAAGCGGCGCGGCGTCCAGCCACTCGCCCGGATCGTCGGCTACACCAGCTTCGCGCGTGAACCGGAGTGGTTCACCACGGCGCCGGCCGGCGCCATCCAGAAGTTGCTGGCACAGCTCGGCTGGAAGGCCTCCGAGGTCGATCTCTACGAGGTCAACGAAGCGTTCGCCACGGTCACCATGGCCGCGATGCGCGACGTGGGATTCGATCACGCGCGCACCAACATCCTCGGCGGCGCCTGCGCGCTCGGCCATCCCATCGGCGCCACCGGTGCGCGCATCATCACGACGCTGGTGCACGCACTGCGAGCGCGCGGCGGTGGCCGAGGCATCGCGTCGTTATGTATCGGCGGCGGCGAGGCCACGGCGATCGCCATCGAAGTCGGGCGTTGAAGTGCCCTGACGCCCGCGGTTCGATATGCTGCGCGTCCCGATTCGCTGATCCGACCTCCTGGGGTTCGAATGAAATACGCTGAAGCGCGCGCCGTGGTGACTGGCGGCGCCTCCGGTCTCGGCCTCGCCGTCGCGCGCCACATCGCGGCCGCGGGTGGGCGCGTCACCTTGTTAGATGTTCAGGAAGGACCTGGGGTTGCGGCGGCAAAAGCGATCGGTCGCCAGACGAGCTTCGCCAAGTGCGACGTGACCTCGGAAACCGAGGTCAATGCCGCGATGGAAACCGCGCGCGCCGCCATGGGCTCCATCAACCTGCTCGTGAATTGCGCCGGCGTGATCGGCGCCGGACGCGTGCTCGGCAAGAGCGGTCCGATGGCCGGCGACTTCTTTTCCAGGGTCGTGCAGATCAACCTGGTCGGCACGTTCCTGTGCGACAAGGCGGCCGCCGCCATCATGCAGCACAACGCGCCCACGGCCGACGGTGAGCGAGGCGTCATCATCCACACCTCGTCGGTGGCCGCGTACGAAGGCCAGATCGGCCAGGCGGCTTATGCGGCCACCAAGGCCGGCGTCGCCGGCATGACGCTGCCCATCGCCCGCGAGCTCGCGATGTTCGGAATCCGCGTGTGTTCGATTGCGCCGGGCATCTTCGGCACGCCGATGCTGGCCGCGATGCCCCAGGACGTGCAGGACTCGCTCGGAAGGCAGGTGCCCTTTCCGCCTCGCCTCGGCAAGCCCGAGGAATTCGCCGCCGTGGTGCAGACCATCTTCGAGGTCACCTATCTGAACGGTGAGACCATCCGTCTCGACGGCGCGATCCGGATGCAGCCCAAATAGTCATGAACAACGGTCCCGCCCAACGCGATGTCATGGAATACGACGTGGCCGTCGTCGGCGCCGGCCCGGCCGGGCTCGCCACGGCCATTCGTCTCAAGCAGCGAAACCCCGAGCTGACCGTCTGCATCCTCGAGAAGGGCTCGACCCTCGGCGCTCACATCCTCTCGGGCGCGGTGCTGGAGCCTGGACCGCTCGATGCGCTCCTGCCCGAGTGGCGCAACGCGCCGCTGCCGATCTGCGTGCCGGTCACGCACGACGAGTTCCGCTGGCTCGGCCGCCACAGCACGCGCACCGTGCCGTGGATCCCGCGTTACCTGCGCAACGAGGGCAACTTCATCATCTCGCTGGGCGGACTCGTGCAGTGGATGGGCACGCAGGCCGAGAACCTCGGCATCGACGTGTTCGCGGGCTACGCGGCCGCGTTGCCGCTGTTCGACGACGACGGCTCGGTGGCCGGCGTGCAGATCGGCGACATGGGTGTGCAACACGACGGTTCACGCGGCCCTAACTACACGCCGGGACCGGAAGTCCGCGCGCGGCTCACGGTCATTGCCGAGGGCTGCCGCGGCAGCCTCGCCAAGGTGCTGATCAACCGCTACAAGCTCGACGAGAAGTCGGACCCTCAGGTCTACGCGCTCGGCATGAAGGAGCTGTGGCAGCTGCCGCCCGGACGCGTGCAGCCCGGCCTCGTGCAACACAGCGTGGGCTGGCCGCTCGACCCGAGGACCTACGGTGGCAGCTTCGTCTATCACCTGACCGACAACCGCGCTTACGTCGGCTTCGTCACGGGACTCGACTACCGCGATCCGCGCTTCTTCCCCTTCGAAGCCTTCCAGCAGTTCAAGCATCACCCCTCGATGCACGAGTTCCTGAAGGGCGGCGAGATCGTGTCGGCCGGCGCGCGTTCGATCGCCGCCGGCGGATTCCAGTCCATGCCGAAGCTCGAGATGCCCGGCGCCGTGCTCGTGGGTGACTCGGCCGGCACGCTCAACGTGCCCAAGATCAAGGGCATCCACCAGGCGATGCGCTGCGCCATGGCGGCGGCTGACTACTTCATCGAGAACAACACCAGCATCGGATTCGATGCCGTGTGGCGCAAGACCGAGGCCGTGAGTGAATTGCGCGAAGTGCGCAACATCAAGCCCGGGTTCAAGGGCGGCCTGCGCGTCGGCATGGTGAATGCGGCGCTGGAAAGCGTGCTCGGCGGCAAGACGCCGTGGACCCTGCGGAACAAGGCCACCTTCCCGCTCGAAAAACTCGACGAGTACGAATCGCCTGACCGCCACTGGGTGAACCGCGACCTGCCGCCGCGCGACCGGCTGTCCTCCGTCTTCTATGCAACCACGGCGCACGACGAGGTGCAGCCGCCGCACCTGAAGGTGCGCGACACCAGCATCTGCGTGACGCGTTGCGCGCAGGAATACGGCAACCCGTGCACGCGGTTCTGCCCGGCCAACGTGTACGAGATCGTCGACGACGAGGCCGGCGGCAAGCGCCTGCAGATCAATGCCGCGAACTGCGTGCACTGCAAGGCCTGCGACATCAAGGACCCCTACCAGATCATCGACTGGACCACGCCCGAGGGCGGCTCCGGTCCGAACTACCAGCTGCTGTGAACGAGTCCTCCACCGACGTGCTCGGCGCGTCGTACGCGCGCGAGATCGCCAAGCGCGGCTTTTCCTCCGATCCCGCCCAGATTGCCGCGCTGGCATCGCTCGAGAGGCTGCGGGCCGAGCTCGCCAACGCGGCGTCCGCGCCGCTGGGCAGGCGCCTGCTGCGTGGCCTGACGCGCGACAACGGCGCCCATCGCGGCGTCTACCTCTGGGGCGGCGTCGGTCGCGGCAAGACCTGGCTCATGGACCTCTTCTATTCGAGCCTGACCATCGCGCAGAAGCGCCGCACGCACTTCTACCGGTTCATGCAGGAAGTGCACGCCGATCTGAAGCGTCTCAAGGGCATGCAATCTCCGCTCGAGGGCGTGGCCGACAAGATCGCGAAGAAGGCGCAGGTCATCTGCTTCGACGAGCTGTTCGTCTCCGACATCGCCGACGCGATGATCCTGGCGGGACTGTTCGGCGCATTGATCAAGCGCGGCGTCGCGCTGGTGTTCACCTCGAACGTCAGGCCGAAGGATCTCTACAAGGGTGGCCTGCAGCGCGAACGCTTCGTGCCGACCATCGCGCTGCTCGAGAAACACTGCGACGTGGTCGCCGTGGACGGTGGAGTCGACTACCGGCTGCGGCAGCTCACCGCCGCGTCCATCTACCTGCCGGCCGGCGAGTCCGGCACGCAGCAGAAGCTCGAGGAGCTGTTCGACGATTTGTCCGACGACGATGTCGAGACCGACGGCACCATCACGATCAACCACCGCAAGATCAAGGTGCTGCGCGAGAGCGAAAACGTCATCTGGTTCGACTTCGCGGCGCTTTGCGAGGGGCCTCGCAGCCCGGCCGACTACATCTCGATCGCCAGCGAGTACCAGTCGGTGATCATCAGTGGCGTGCCGGTGCTGCACGACACGGCCGACAATGCCGCGCGCCGGTTCATCTCGGTGATCGACGAGTTCTACGACCGCGGCGTCAACGTGGTCATCTCCGCGGCCGTCGCGCCGAACGAGCTCTACAAGGGCGAGAAGCTCAAGTTCGAGTTCCAGCGCACCTCCAGCCGCTTGATCGAGATGCAGAGCGAGGAGTACCTCGCACGCGCGCACCGCGCGGCCTAGAAGACCCGCTGGATTTCACCTGGCGGAACCAGGCGTCGCCGGTGCACCACCGCAACGTCCGTTGATCTAACATCGCGCGATGCGCGCAGTCGTCGTCGAAAGTTTTGGGCCGCCGCCGCGCTTCGGTGTGCGCGAAATCCCCTCCCCGCCACTGCAGCCCGGCTGCGTGCGCATCCGCGTATTCGCCGTGGGCTTCGGATTACCCGATGCGCTGATGATGGCGGGCAAATACCAGGGCAAGTCGGAACCGATTCGACGGCCTCGAGAGCTGTGCCGCAGCGATCGAGACGATCGAGGCGCGCCGCTCGACGGGCAAGATCGTGATCCGGCTGAGGCCCGGAGAGCGTTGATGCGCGTCAGCGCGCGGAACCCAGCGCCGAATCGGTCTCCGCCACGAGGCTCGCGAACAATTCCCGCGCGCGACGGTGCTTGAGCAGAGGCGCGCCCTGCCCCGACCACAGGGAGACCAGATCCGTGCGACCCGCGGCGAGCGCCGCCCCGCGCAGCCTGGCCGTCAGCCACGCGTGCACCGGGTAAGGCGCGAGCACCGCTTGCTGGCCGCGCATCGCGTCGATGAACCCGTTGTGGACACTGCGCGCCAGGCGACCCGTGAACGCGCGCGTCAGCGTCGTGCGGCGGGCGTCCACGCTGAACAGCTTGTCCCGGTGCAGCGGAGCGGCGTTGGACTCCTCGCAGGCGAGGAAGGCGGTGCCGATCTGCGCGGCGGACGCACCCAGCTCGAGCGCCGCGGCGATCCCACGACCATCCGCCATTCCACCGGCCGCGATCACCGGCGCCTTCACGGTGTCCACCACCTGCGGAACCAGCGCCAGCGTGCCCGTCAGGCAGTCTTCGGGTTCCATGAGGAAGGACACGCGGTGGCCGCCCGCTTCGAAACCGGTGGCGACGATGGCGTCGACCCCGGCCTCGTCCAGTAGTTTGGCCTCCGCCGGTGTCGTGGCCGTGCCCACCGTGACGATCCCGTCGCGCCGGCATCGTTCGAGCACGTGGGGCGCCGGCACACCGAAGATGAAGCTGAAGACCGGCGGCTTCAGTTCGAGCACGGTTTCCAGCTGTTCCTCGAACCGTGGCCCGAAACGCGCCGGCCGCGCCGGCATGGGCACGCCGAGCTCGATGAAATACGGGCGCAGCAGCTCGCAGGCCGCGGACCAGCGCGCATCACTCAGCTGCGGATCGTCACTGTCGCCGAGCGGCAGCCACAGGTTGAGCGCGAACGGACGTGCCGTGCGCGCGCGGATCTCGCCGGCCACCTGGCGGATACCGCCGCCGTCGAGATGATGCACACCGAACGAGCCGAGCCCGCCGCTCTCGCTGACCGCGACCACCAGGTCGACGGCCGAGAGCCCGCTGCCGAAGGGCCCCTGCACGATGGGCGCCGCCAGTTTCAGGCGACGCGTGATTGCCGTGTCTTTCCACATGGCGCACAGCGTAAGCTCATGTGCTCCATCTGGTAAGTACGCACCTTTCGGTAACCGCCCATGAGTCCAGCCGCCAACGTCTACAACCGCGACTGTCCGTCGCAGAGCATCCTCGCGCTGATCGGCAGCAAGTGGTCCATGCTTATCCTGTGCTCGCTGCGCGCCGGGCCGCGCCGCACTCACGAGCTCAAGCGACGCCTGGCGGGCGTGTCCGCCAAGATGCTCACGCAGACGCTGCGCGAGCTCGAGCGGCACGGCATCGTGCACCGCGAGGATTTCGGCGAAGTGCCGCCGCGCGTGGAATACCGGCTGACGCCGCTCGGCCGCTCGCTGGCCGCGCTGGTCGTCCACATCGAGGATTGGGTCACGACTAACTACACGCGCATGACGTCGGTGGCGCGCAAGTACGACGCCGACGCGGCCTGAGCCCCACCCGGAATGCGCGGCCATCCGCCGCGCACCCCGGGGCCGGTGAACTAGGCCGCCGCCGGCGCCTGGGCCGCGCACGCCTGGCGCATGCCGGCCTCGATCTCGGCGGGCGACAGGTCCTTGACCTGCGTCGCCACCGACCAGGAGTGTCCGAACGGATCCTTGAACACGCCGTAGCGCGCGCCCCAGAACATCTCCGCCACCGGCATGATCACCGTGACGCCGGCGGCCGCGGCGCGCGCGAAGGCCGCGTCCGCATCCTCGACCGAGAGATGAATGGTGACCGGCGAACCGCCGAGCCCGCGGGGGTCCCGCGCGCCCATGGGCGCACATTCCTCGGTGAGCATCAGGATCGAATCGCCGATGCGGATCGACGCGTGCAGCAGGCCGCCGTTCGGCGCCACCAGCCGCGAAAGCTCCTCGGCGCCGAACGCGCGCTTGTAGAAATCGATGGCGGCGGGCGCGTCCTTGCACACGATCATCGGTGTAAGTGAATGAAAGCCTTCGGGAATGGGCTTGGCCGCGGGTCGGGACATGGTCGTTCTCCAGATGTTTGTCGGGTGACAGACAGTGGTCGAACTACTGCGACCGGATTCGACAGCGGCCGAAAGTTTTCTTACCGTTGGCGTCCATGACACAACTCACCGGCATTGCCGTCACCGCCCTGCTCTGCGCCTCCCTGCTGGCGTGCGCCTCCCTGAAGCCCAAAGCGGATGAAGCCGCCGACGATGGCCTGGTGCGCGTCGAAAGCGCATTGCTGGACGAGCTCTACGTGGCGCCGAACGTGCCGCTCGGCCACTACCGGCACGTGATGCTCGACCCCATCGACATCCAGTTCAAGGATGGCTGGCGCCTGAAACATCCCGACATGGGTGACCGTGAATTCGAGCATTTCAAGACGCAACTCACGACCTTGTTCCACGACACGCTGGTGGCGGAACTCTCGCGCGGTGGCTACACCCTCGCCGAGGCGCCGGCGCCGGACGTGCTTCACCTGCGCATCGGTCTCGAGGGCGTGGACTTCGCCGCACCGGAAACCGGCGCTGCCAAGAGCACCGTGGTGTACATCGACGGCGAAATGACCCTGCGCGCGCAGGGTTTCGACTCGTCGAGCGGCGCACTGGTCGCGCGGGCGCGGGACTTCGAGCAGGACCCGGAGCCACGGAGCGCCAAGCCCGCCGATCGCGTGAGGGCGCTCAGGAACGCACGCATGATCTTCGAGAAGTGGGCCCAGGACCTGCGCAGCGCGCTCGACGTCGCCAAGGTGAGCGCCGGCGCGAGACAGCTGCAGCAGTAGAGAGTCAGCTCGCGAACGCGGCGGCGGTCTTCTTGCGGACCTCCTCCGCGGTCACGCCCGGGGCGAGCTCCAGCAGCTTGAACGGCGAATGCCGGTCGGGGCGCTCGAACACCGCGAGATCGGTGATCAGCATGTCGACGCAGTTGGCGCCGGTCAGCGGCAGCTCGCAGCGCGGCTTGAACTTCGGCGAGCCGTCCTTCGAGTTGTGCTCCATGACCACGACCACGCGGCGCACGCCAGCGACCAGGTCCATGGCGCCACCCATGCCCTTCACCATCTTGCCCGGCACCATCCAGTTGGCGAGGTCGCCGTTCTCGGCCACCTCGAGCGCGCCGAGCACGGACAGGTTGATGTGCCCCCCGCGGATCATGCCGAAGCTGTCCGACGACGAGAAATAGGCCGAGGTCGGCAGCTGCGTGATGGTCTGCTTGCCGGCGTTGATGAGATCGGGATCCTCTTCGCCTTCGTACGGGAACGGGCCCATGCCCAACATGCCGTTCTCGGACTGCAGCACCACGTTCATGCCGGGCGGGATGTAGTTGGCCACCAGCGTCGGAATGCCGATGCCGAGATTCACGTAGTAGCCGTCGCGCAGTTCCCTGGCGGCGCGCCGCGCGAGATCTTCACGGGTCCATGGCACGATCAGGCCCTCTTGCGCACGGTGCGCTGCTCGATGCGTTTCTGATAGTTCGTGCCCTGAAGGATCCGCTGAACGAAGATGCCGGGCGTGTGCACCTGGTCGGGGTCGAGCTGCCCCGGCTCCACGAGCTGCTCCACCTCGGCGACCGTCACTCGTCCGGCGGTGGCCATCATGGGATTGAAATTGCGCGCGGTCTTTCGATACACGAGGTTTCCCTCGGTATCACCTTTCCACGCCTTGACGATGGCGAGATCCGCGGTGAGCCCGGTTTCGAGCACGAAGGTCTCGCCATTCACGTCGCGCGTCTCCTTGCCCTCGGCGACCACGGTGCCGGCGCCGGTGCGCGTATAAAAGCCATAAATGCCCGCGCCGCCCGCGCGAATGCGTTCGGCCAGCGTGCCCTGCGGGTTGAATTCCAGCTCCAGTTCCCTGGCGAGGAACTGCCGCTCGAATTCCTTGTTCTCACCCACGTACGAGGAGACCATCTTGCGGATCTGGCGCGTCTCGAGCAGCAGCCCGAGGCCGAAGCCATCGACGCCCGCGTTGTTGGAGATCACGGTGAGATTTTTCGCGCCCGAATCGCGCAGCGCGAGGATCAGGTTTTCCGGAATGCCGCACAGGCCGAAGCCGCCCGACATCACGGTGATGCCGTCGCGCGTGAGGCCGTCGAGCGCGGATTTCGCGTCCGGATAGACCTTCTTACTTGGCATCGATCTGCTTCGACGGGTGGGCCGCGGCGAACGCCGCCATGCGATTGCAGTTCTCCCAGATCAGCGCGAGTCGCGGGTAGCTCTTCGGATCGACGCCGAAGCGCTCGGCGGCATACATCTGCGGCACCAGGCAGCAGTCCGCCATGGTCGGCGTGTCGCCGTGCGAGAACCTGCCGTGCGGCTCTTCACGCTCGATGTGCGCGTTGTAGGCGTCGAGTCCGCGCGTGATCCATTCCTTCAGCCACGCGTTGATCGCGCTGTCGTCGAGCTTCAGCACTTCCTTGAGGTACCGGGTGGTGCTGGTGTTCTGTAGCGGCTGGATGTCGCAGGCGATGATCTGCGACAACATGCGCACGCGGGCGCGGCCCTCGGGATCCTTGGGCAGCAATGCCGGCTGGTGATGGGTCTCATCGAGGTACTCGATGATGGCCAGCGATTGCGAGAACCTCTGCCCGTCGCGCACCAGCGTGGGCACGCGGCTCTGCGGATTCACGCTCTTGTACGCCGCGCCGAACTGCTCACCGCCATCCTTGACGAGATTCACGCCGTGATACGCGAACGGCAGCGACTTGAGGTTGAGCGCGATGCGCACACGGTACGACGCGGAGCTGCGCCAGAAGCTGTAGAGCTCGAGACTCAAATGACACCTCGGCGGATCTGGTCGAGTTCGATGGATTCGAACAATGCCTTGAAATTGCCTTCGCCGAAACCCTGGTTGCCCTTGCGCTGGATGATTTCGAAGAAGATGGGCCCGATGACGTTGGCGGTGAAGATCTGCAGCAGCACGCCTTCGGCGGTCGAACCGTTGCCGTCAATCAGGATGCGCCGCTTCTCGAGCTCGGCGACGTCCTCGCGATGGCCCGCGACTCGGGCATCGATGCCCTCGTAATAGGTATCGGGCGTGTCCTGGAACGCGACGCCGCGGCCGCGAAGCACGTCGACGGTCCGGTAGATGTCGTCCGTCGAGAGCGCGATGTGCTGGATCCCCTCGCCCTTGTATTCGCGCAGGTATTCCTCGATCTGCGACTTGTCGTCCTGCGACTCGTTGATGGGGATGCGGATCTTGCCGCAAGGGCTGGTGAGCGCGCGCGAGAACAACCCGGTCTTCTTGCCTTCGATGTCGAAGTAGCGGATCTCGCGGAAATTGAACAGCCGCTCGTAGAACTCGCACCACTTGTCCATGTTGCCGCGGTGCACGTTGTGCGTCAGGTGGTCGATCTGCGCGAGCCCGGCTGGCTCGAGCGGCTGCCGGGCCACCGGCTTGAAGTCCACGTCGTAGATAGACCGGTCGCCGTAACGGTCCACGAAGTAGATCAGCGATCCGCCGATGCCGACGATGGCAGGGATGTTGAGCTCCATTGGCCCGACGCTGCCGCGATGCGGCTCGGCGCCGAGCTGGATGGCGCGCTCGAAGGCAGCGGCCGCATCCCGCACGCGGAACCCCATGGCGCACACCGAGGGCCCGTGCGCCTGCGCAAAACGCTGGGCGAACGAATCCGGCTCGGCATTGATGATGAAGTTGATGTCGCCCTGCGAATGCAGCGTGACGTTCTTGCTGCGATGGTGGGCGACCACGGGGAAGCCGAGCCGCTCGAACAGGCTGCGCAGCGCTTCAGGATCGGGCGCGGTGTATTCGACGAACTCGAAGCCATCGGTCCCCATCGGATTGGAGACTTTGGGATCAGCCATGACTGGCCTCCGGACCAAAATTGATTTAGTTTCAATTGTAACCAATGGCGCGTCCCCCGAAACTCCATCTGGAGAAATTTCTCCCCTACCGGCTGTCGGTGTTGTCCAATACCGTGAGTTCGGCGATCGCGGCCGCCTATTTCATGAACTTCGGACTGTCGATCCCGGAATGGCGCGTGATGGCGGTGCTGGCGGCAAACCCCGGGCTCTCGGCCGCCGAGGTCACGGCGCGCACGGCAATGGACAAGGTGGCGGTGAGTCGCGCGGTGAACGCGTTGATCGCCGCGGGCCGACTGCACCGCACAACCGCGCCGAAGGATCGCCGTCGTACGCACCTCGCACTCACACGTGCGGGGGAACGCGTCTATGCGCGCGTGGTGCCCATGGCCCTGCAATACGAACGTAACCTGGTTGCCCCACTCAGCGCGCGGGACCTCGCTACACTCGACCGCCTGGTGCGCGTGTTGCTAGGCCGCGCGGTCGAACTCGGTCCCGCACACGCGGAGTAGGATTTCGCATGCTCGGCAAGATTCCCGCCGCCCGCCTCGCCCTCATCGAGAAGATAGCCGCGTTCGCGAGGCGTGCCGTACCCAGCGCGAGGCGCGCCCTCGCGACGGGATTCGTGCGCAACTTCTTCCGCGGGGTATCGGAAGACGACCTGCGCATGCACGACCCCCGGCTGCTGGCCGCGGCGGCACTCTCGCATCTCGAGTTCGGCCAGGTGCGCAAGGGCAACCAGGTACTCGTGGATCTCGCGCCCGCGCTCGATGCGGACTCGCCCTCCGCCGCCCATCGCGCGCTGGTGCGCGTGGTCGCGCCCGACATGCCCTTCCTGGTCGATTCCATCGGCATCGTGTTCAGCGCCATGAACATCGCCGTGCACCTGATCGTGCACCCGGTGTTCAACGTGCGACGCGACGCGCGCGGCCGGTTGCTCGAGATCCTCGAGGACAAGCGCGGCGCCATCTCCGAGTCCTGGCAGATGATGGAGATCGATCGCCCGGCCGACGAGAAGCAGGCGCGCGAGTTGCTGCGGCGGCTCGAAGGCGCACTCGCCGACGTGCGCAAGGCGGTGACGGACTTCCGGCCCATGCTCGAACGCGTGCGTTCGGTGGCCAATGAATTGGGCAGCGCCGCGCTGCCGGTTCCCAAGTCCCATGCCGCGGAGGCGCGCGCGCTGCTCACGTGGATGCACGATGGTCATTTCGTGTTCCTCGGTTACCGGCACTACCACCTCAAGCGCGGACGCTCGCGCGACGTGCTGGTGCGCGATCCGGACAGCGGGCTCGGCATCCTGCGCGGTGGCGGACCTCGCACGGGCCAGAACCGCGCTCCGGCGCCCATCGTGCTCACCGGCCAGTCGCGCATCAAGGCGCGCGAGCCCGACCTGCTTGTCCTGACCAAGGCCAACACGCCCTCGACCGTGCATCGGGCCAGCTACCTCGACTACGTCGGCATCAAGACTTTCGACGCCGCCGGCGAGGTCAATGGCGAGCACCGCTTCCTGGGCCTGTGGACTTCGAGCGCCTATCACTCCTCGCCTGCCGACATCCCGCTGTTGCGACGCAAGCTCGACGCGGTGATCCAGCATTTCAACCTGCCGCCCCAGAGCCACGACGCGAAGGCCGTGGTGAACGTCATCGAGAATTTCCCGCGCGACGAACTGTTCCAGATGTCGACGGCCGAACTGGTCGCCAGCGTGCGCGGCATCGTCAATCTGTATGAACGCCGGCGCGTGCGGCTGTTCGCGCGTCGCGATGCCTACGGCCGCTTCTATTCCTGCCTCGTCTACGTGCCACGCGACCGCTACAACACCGAAGTGCGCGAACGCATCGAGCGCATCGTGCGCCAGCGCTTCGGCGGCACCGACGTGGACTCGCAGGTGCAGATCTCGGACTCGGCGCTGGCGCGACTGCACCTGCTGGTGCGCACTCCGCAGGGCGCACGCGCCGTCGACGACATCGCGGCGGTCGAGGAAGAGATCGCCGCGGCCGCGGCCACCTGGGAAGACCGGCTGCAGCAGGCGCTGATCGATCGCGGCGTGGCGCGTGACGCGGTCGAGCTCGCGGCGCGATACGCGCGCATGTTCCCACCCGTCTACCGCGCCGAGGTCGAGCCGGCCCAGGCGCTCGAAGACATCGCCGATCTCGAAGAGCTCGCGCGAAACTCTGCGGTGCCGCAGGTCAATCTGCGTGGCCGTTCGGGCGGCCCCGCGAACCACGTGCACCTGCGCATCCTGCGCACCGGCGGGCTGATCCCGATATCCGACGTCCTGCCCATGCTAGAGAATTTCGGGCTGCGCGTGCTCGAGGAGCACAACTATTCGCTGCCCGCGCTGGAACACGACGTGGTGATCCAGGATTTCGTGCTCGAGGCGCGCGATCTCAAGCGCGCCGACTTCGCCGCGCTCGAACCGCTGTTCAAGGAGGCCTTCCTCGCGGCCTGGGCCGGCGAGATCGAGAACGACGGTTTCAACCGGCTGCTGCTGTGCGCGGGACTCGGCGCGCGCGAAATCGTGGTGCTGCGCGCCTATTGCCGCTACCTGCTGCAGACCGGCATTCCGTTCAGCCAGGCGTACATGGAGCGCGTGGCGGTTTCGCAGGCTTCGATCGCGCGGCAGCTGGTGCGCCTGTTCGAAGCCCAGTTCGCGCTGCAGGTCCGTGCGCGCGAAGCCGCGGCCGAGCGCATCCGGCAGGCCATCCTGCGCGCGCTCGACAAGGTGCCGAGTCTCGACGAGGACCGCATCCTGCGCGCCTATCTATCCGTGATCCGGGCCACGCTGCGCACCAACTACTATCAAAGAATCGAAGATGGGCGCGCGGCCGACGGGGCGGTCAAGAGCTGGGTGTCGTTCAAGCTGGATCCGCACGCCATCCCCGAGCTGCCGCTGCCGCGCCCCAAGTTCGAGATCTTCGTCTACAGCCCGCGCGTCGAAGGTGTGCACCTGCGCATGGCGTACGTGGCGCGCGGTGGGCTGCGCTGGTCGGATCGCCGCGAGGACTTCCGCACCGAGGTGCTCGGCCTCATGAAGGCGCAGAACGTCAAGAACACCGTGATCGTGCCGGCCGGCGCCAAGGGTGGCTTCTATCCGAAGCGCCTGCCCGCGAACGGCTCGCGCGAGGAAATCCAGAAGGAAGGCATCGCGAGCTACCAGACGTTCATCCGCGGCCTGCTCGACGTCACCGACAACATCGTGAACGGCAAGACAGTCGTTCGGCCCGGCATCGTGCGCCGGGATGGCGACGATCCGTACCTGGTAGTCGCCGCGGACAAGGGCACGGCCACCTTCTCGGACATCGCCAATGCCATCTCGCTCGAGTACGGCCACTGGCTCGGCGACGCATTCGCCTCGGGCGGCTCGGCGGGCTACGACCACAAGGGCATGGGCATCACGGCGCGTGGCGCCTGGGAATGCGTGAAGCGCCACTTCCGCGAGATCGGCATCGACATCCAGTCGCAGGAGTTCACCTGTGCGGGCATCGGTGACATGTCCGGCGACGTGTTCGGCAACGGCATGCTGCTGTCGGAGCACACGCGCCTGGTCGCAGCCTTCGACCATCGCCACATCTTCATCGACCCGAACCCCAATGCCGCGGCTTCGTTCCGCGAGCGCGAGCGCCTGTTCAAACTACCGCGTTCGAGCTGGGACGATTATTCGCGCAAGCTCATCTCGCGCGGCGGCGGCGTCTGGCCGCGCAGCGCCAAGTCGATTGCGCTGTCCGCGGAAGTGCGCGCATTGCTCGGCCTGGAAGCCGCCACGGCGACGCCCGTCGAAGTTCTGCGCGCCATCCTGCGCATGAACGTCGACCTGCTGTGGAACGGCGGCATCGGCACCTACGTGAAGGCGCATGACGAGACCCATGCCGATGCACGCGACCGCGCCAACGACGCGATCCGTGCCGACGGGCGCGAGGTACGCGCGCGCGTGATCGGCGAAGGCGGCAACCTGGGCTGCACGCAGCGTGGCCGCATCGAATATGCGCAGGGCGGCGGACCCGCGCATGGCGGCGGACGCATCAACACCGATTTCATCGACAACTCGGCCGGCGTCAACACCTCGGACGTCGAGGTCAACATCAAGATCCTGCTCGCCGAGGTCATGCGCAAGGGCAACCTCACGCTGGCCGCGCGCAACAAGTTGTTGGCCAGCATGACCGACGAGGTCGCCCGGCTGGTCCTGCGCAACAACTATCTACAGAGCCAGGCGCTGTCGGTGCTCGAGCAGCGCGCGCGCGAGCGGCTGGCCGAATACCAGGGGCTGGTGCGCACCCTGGAGCGCGGCGGCCACCTGAATCGCGCCATCGAGTACCTGCCAGACGAAGAGGAATTCTCCGAACGTCGCAAGCAACGCCTGGGCCTCACGCGGCCCGAGCTCTCGGTGGTGCTGGCGTACAGCAAGATCTGGCTCAGCAATCATCTGCTCGATTCGGACCTGCCAGACGATCCCTACTTCGCGAACGAAGTACAGCGCTATTTCCCGGCGCCCTTGCGCAAGCGCTACGCGCGCCAGATTCCGCGCCACCGCCTGAAGCGCGAGATCGTCGCCACGCAGACCACCAACAGCCTCGTGAACCGCATGGGCCCGGTATTCGTGACGCGCGCGCAGGAAGACACGGGAGCTACGACTTCCGTGATCGCACGCGCGTACACCATCGCGCGCGAGGTATTCGCGATGCGCGACCTGTGGGTGGACATCGAAACGCTCGACAACCGCGTGCCGGCCGAGGTTCAGTACGGGATGTTCTTCCGCACGAGCCGCCTGCTGCGCCATGCGAGCTACTGGCTGCTGCGCAATCGCGACCGCGACCTGCCGATCGAAACGGCGGTGCGCGAGCTGCGCGCCGGTGTCCAGGCGCTCGATGACAGCATCGACTCGGCGATGACCGGCAGCGCCCGCGTACAACACGATGCTGTGCTGGCCGAGCTCTCGGCTGCGGGCGTGCCTGACAGGCTGGCACGCCGCATCGCCCGCCTGTCGGTGCTCGAACCCGCATTGGACATCGTTGCATTGGCCCGCACCGAACACGCGGCCGTCCAGGAAGTGGCGCATGCCTGGTTCCAGCTCGGCGTCGCGCTGGGTCTCGACTGGCTGCACGTGGAGATCGACCGGCTCGCGGTCGACGGCTCCTGGCAGGCCACCGCGCGCACCGGGCTCCGCGACGCGGCGATGCGCGCGCATCGCGAACTCACCCAGCAGGTGCTCAGGGTCGGTGGCGCGCGTCGCATCGCCGACCGGCTGGCTCGCTGGACCGAAGCGCGCAGCGAAGCGCTCACGGCCTGGCAGCGCACGCTCACCGAGATGCGCAGCGTCGGCGCCGCGGATTTCGCCACGCTCACCGTGGGCGTCGATGCGGTGCGCAGCCTGGCCGGGCGGCCGGAGAACGTCTGAGCTGCACGCTCGCGATCACCAGCCACGAGCGGCCCGAGGCGCTGGCCGCGGTGCTCGCGAGCGTGACGCGGCAGCACACGCCGCCGCAGGAAATCATCATCGCCGATGACGGCTCGGGTCCTTCGACGTTCGCGATCATCCGATCCTTCGCGCGCAGCCAGTCCGTGCCGGTGCGTGTGCTCCGCCAGCCGCACGAAGGTTTTCGCGTGGCACGGCTGCGCAATCTCGCGATCGCGGCGGCGACCTGCGAGTACCTCGTGTTCATCGATGGCGACATGCTGCTGCACGCCGAGTTCGTCGCCGACCACGTCCGCGTCGCGCGCCGCGGCTGGTACACCCAGGGCGTGCGCGCGCATGCGGACGTGGGACTCACCGCGCGCCTCACCGCCGGGTGGGGCCCCTTTCCCACGCTCTCCACCCCGGGGCTCGGCGGCCTGCGCCGCGCCTATCTACTGCACTCGCCCCGGCTCGCCGGCGTGATGCGCGAGGCGGCCAATGCGTTCGTCGCCATCAAGGCCTGCAACCTCGGCGTGTGGCGCGAAGACCTGCTGCGCGTCAACGGCTTCAACGAAGACATGGTCGGCTGGGGCCCGGAAGACAAGGAGCTGTGCGCGCGGCTGGAACATGCCGGCGTGCGCCGGCAGACGCTGCTGTTCGGCGGCATCGCCTGCCACCTGCACCACGCGCCCGTCTCACGCGCGACGCTCCAGGCCAACCTGGCGATCCTGGCCGCCACCCGCGCCTCCCGGCGCGTGCGCGCGGATCATGGCCTGGACGCTCATTTGCCGCGGTAAATCCGATACCATGGCGCCCCCAAAATCGGAGGTCGCGCATGCCCGCCAGTTCTTCCCGTGTAGGAAGGTTGATACTCGTTCGCCATGGCCAGAGTGTCTGGAACGTGGAGAACCTCTTCACCGGCTGGCATGACGTGGATCTCTCCGACCAGGGCCGCATCGAGGCGAAGTCGGCGGGCGTCGAGATCCGCAAGGCCGGCCTCGTGCCGGACATCGCGTTCACCTCGGTGCTCAGGCGCGCCATCCGCACCTTGTGGATCGTGCTCGACGAGATGGACCTCATGTGGCTGCCCGTGGAACGCAGCTGGCGCCTGAACGAGCGCCACTACGGCGCGCTGCAGGGACTCGACAAGGCGCAGACCGTGGAGAAACACGGCGAAGCGCAGGTGAAGATCTGGCGCCGCAGCTACGACATTCCGCCGCCGCCGCTGGACGTGAGCGACAAGCGCCATCCGATCCACGAACGGCGCTACGCGAAGCTCGATCCACGCGTGCTGCCGGCCAGTGAATCACTCAAGGACACGCTGGCGCGCGTACTGCCTTTCTGGAACGACCGCATCGTGGCCGAGCTCAAGGCGGGCAAGAACGTGCTGGTTGCAGCGCATGGCAACAGCCTGCGCGCGGTGGTCAAGATGCTCGACAACGTCAGCGAGGCCGACATCACCGAGCTCAACATCCCCACGGGTGTGCCGCTGGTGTACGAGCTCGACGACGACATCAAGCCCATCAGGAGCGGCTACCTCGGCGACCCGGAAGCCATCAAGGCGGCGGCCGAGGCCGTCAAGAACCAGACGAAGAAGAAGTAGCTAGCGACCGCGGCCGGTCACTGGATCGGCTGATCGGTGCGCGGCACCTGCTTGGCGCTCCAGCCGTCATAACGGCCGCCGTGTGCCGTGGCGGCATCGGTCAGCCGGCGGCTCAGGTCCTGCATGTCGGGCACGGTGAGCTGCATGGACCTGTGTGCATGCAGGCTGTAACGCAGATCCCCGCTCTCGGGTGATTCGTGCACGTCGGCATCGAAACCCTCGGTACGCAGTTGCACGGCGAGTCGCTCGGCCGACTCGCTGTCCGGAAACGCGAGGAAGAAATCGACGTCGTGCGGCTTGAAGGGGTCGGAGCCGCGTTTTCGCAGCTGGTCGATGAGCCGCGCATCCCACGAATCGTTCTGTCGTTGCCGCAGCTTCTGCAGGTTCTGCCAGATGCGCCAGGCCGCGACGAGGCCTCCGATGATCGCGAAGGCGTACATCCATTTGGCAGAGAAATCCATGGTCACTCGTCCTCGGCGATGGTCACCTTGAGCCCAGACAGCGCCGCGGTAATCTCGACCTGGCAGGACAGCCGCGAGTTTTCGCGATAGTGGGCCAGCTCGCCGAGCAGCTCGCGCTCGTCGGACATCGGCGGCGGCAGCTTGCCGAGCCATTCGGGGTCGACGTACACGTGGCAGGTCGCGCAGGAGCACATGCCTCCGCAGATCGCCGCAACGCCATAGTCCAGCTCACGCAGGACTTCCATCACCTTGAGCCCGGGTTTTGCCTCGACTTCGTGGGAAACACCGTCCCGATCGATCACCTGCAGAGTCGTCATTCCTGAACCATCAACCGGTTGTTAACGCGGCCTCAAGTGTGCCGAGGTTCCCCGTCGGGCGCCAGCACGAGCGCGCGGCGCAAGGCCGTGGATTCGAGCTGCAGGTCGGTGGCGGGCACGGTTCGCGAGACACGTCGCGCCCGGTACCAAAGATATGTCAGAAGATTGAACACCCGCGTGAGCTCGACCAGCATCTCCGCTGTCACGCCGCGTTCGGCGAGCCCCGAGGCCTCGAGCAGCAGCGGGCCGTGTGCCACCGCGCGCGGGTAGTACGCCATCACGCACGCCAGGTCGAGCAGCGGATCTCCGAGCTGGGCGTATTCCCAGTCGATGAAATAGATGCGATCGGCCGTGACCACGTTTCCATGGTGCAGGTCCATGTGCACGATGCAGGCCGCACGCGCCGCCGAGCCCGAGCGCTGCAACGCCGCCTCGCCGCGGGCTAACAAGTCACCGATGCGCATCGTCTCCTGCGGCTCGGCGCGCACGACCAGGTCGGCGTAGCGCCGCAGCGCAGCCGTCGCATCGAAGCGCGCGACCGACGCCGCAGGACCGGCGGGTGCCGGCAGCGCGTGCAGCGCGCGCAACCGCATGCCGAGCGATCGCAGGTCGCGCATGCGCGTGAAGTAGTGAGGCGTCCAGGCCCGGCCCTCGAGGTAGTCGGTGATCAGGCAGGACCGGTCGGGACAGGCATAGATGATGTGGGGCGCGATGCCCGCGCCGGCCGCCGCGGTGTGCAGCAGCAGCTCGCGCTCGCGATCCCGGCCCGGGTCCGCCTCGGCGGGCTCGTTGAGGCGCACGACGAAACGGCCGCGGCGCGTGCGGACCAGGAAGCTGCGATTGACCTTGCCGCCGCCCATGAGCTCCTGCGAATACGGCGCGTCGCCGTTTTCACAGCCGGGTACGTGTTGCAGCAGTTCCTCGTGGATCATGCCGCGGCTCCCTGCAGTCGCAGGCGGCGGCGCCAGCCCATGAAACCACCCACGGCGATCACCATCAGAAACACGCTGAGCAGCGCCATTCCCCAGACCTCTTGCGCATAAAAGAGGAACACCATGACGGCATTGATGACCACCCAATAGAGCCAGTTCTCGATCCTGGCGCGCGCGGCCAGCCAGGTGGCCAGCAGGCTGAACCAGGTGGTCGACGAGTCCAGCAAGGGCCAGGCCGAGAGATTCGCGGGACGCAGCCAGTAGGCGGTCACCAGCGACAAGGCCGTCAACACGAGCGCCGCCCCGAGGTGCCACGCCGCCGGCCAAATGCCGACCACCAGCTCTCCCTCGCTGGCGCTGCGTTTCCAGCTCCACCAGCCATACACCGACATGGCGACGTAGAAGACCTGGAGGCCCGCCTGCATGGGTAGTTTGTTGAGCCCCGCCAGCACGGCCGCGCACGCCGAGCTCACGGCGCCGGCAATCCAGCACAGACGGTTGCGACGCGCGGCGAGTACCGCATAGGCCACGCCGGTGGCCAGTGCCAATCCATTGACCGCGCCGAGTGCTCCTTCGCTCCAGGTCACGTTGTTCGCCACGCGGCTAGAGCGGCCCGAGAACCTTCATCACGAATATGGATTTGCCGTCGCGCTCGAACGTCGGGCGCAGTTCGCGGGTCAGCGCCTCCATGACGTCGTCGTAGGCGCCGAACACCTGCGTGCTCATGTCGTTGGTGATGACCTTGAAGCGCCCGTCGGCGTTCAGGCGGTCGATGAAGCCGCGGATCGGCGGGATGTACTCGTCCTTGAGTGGATAGAGGCTGATCTCGACGCCGATTTTCATCCGTGCTCCATCACCAGAACGTGTAGCTCACCGTCATCCCGACATGTCGCGGATCACCTGCCTGCACGTACCGCGTGGCGGGAAAGTCCGGCGGCTCGAGTCCGAATTCGAAACCGCGCTGCGAATAGTACCTGTCGAAAAGGTTTCGTACCCATACTTCGGCACGCCAGCGATTTCCCGACCAGCCGGCCTTCATATTTGTGAGGACCCGGGCTGGTGCTCGCTGATCGTGCGAGGCGTCGAAGTAGAAGTCGTCGAGGCCCGCGAAATCGACGCGCGCGTACAGGCCGCGTGCGTGCCGGTATTCCACGCCGAGATCGAACTGATATTGCGGTGCGTGCGCCTGTTCCCGCCCGTCGAGATCGCGGTCGCCGTAGCGGTAATCGATGTATTTGGTCTCGAGCAGCGCACCGCGCACGTCCAGCAGCATCGAGTCCATGGGTTGCCAGCGGACCGTGGCCTCGAGCCCGTAGTTCTCGCCGCGCGCCGCATTGTCGGTGAACAGCACGAAACTCAGGGGATTCCCCGGCTCTAACTGCTCGCCCGTGGGCACCTGCTGGTCGTTGCGCCGCATGTAGAAGACCGCGGCATCACCGGACCACGAGCCGTTGTCGATTCGCAGGCCCACCTCGAAGTTGTGCAAGGTCTCGGCGACGAAGCTGCGATGGTCCGGCGGCACGTCGGCACCGATGTTGAAACCGCCGGCCTTGTATCCGCGCGCAAACGTGGCGTATCCGCGGACCCGGTCGGAGAAATCGTGCCGCAGGCTCAGCGAGCCGCCGTACATGGTTTCGTCGGGCGAGAACGCAGCGCCATCGCTATCGTGGTAGTCAGCGCTGCGGTTTTCGCCGCGCACGCCCACCGACAGCACCGTGGCCGGGGCCACGCGCCATTCGAACTGTCCGTAGGCAGCCAGGTTCGTGGCGCGGTAGTCACTGTCGAGCCGGCTGTCACCGTCACCGAACAGCAGGTCGCGCCACACGTCGCGTTGCGTGACTTCCTCGTCGGTACGCAGGGCATAGACGCCCGCGAGCCAGGCGAAATGCGCGCCCGCCTCCATCGAGGCGCGTGACACCAGGCGCAGGTCTTCGCTGAGCGTGCGGCGAGCGCGATCGAAGCGTTCGAAGTAGTCGTAGGGCGAGTTCGCGCCCCAGCTCTCGTCATTGCCCCAGTCGCCATCGAAGGAATAGATGCTGGTGGAATCGCCGAAGGCCGTGCGGCTGATGAGATCGAAAGATCGCGCGCCCGTGTAATCGAGCCGCACCGCGCCGGCGCGCGCGAGCTGCGTGTCCTGCCCCGGTTTGTCGGCCAGCGAGACGCGCGAGTTGTCGATCGAGAATGCGTCATAGCCATTGTCGAGGTCCACCCACATCGCGGTGGCGTCCACGCGCAGCGTGTCGAGCGGCTGCGCCGTGACGCGCAGGCGCGCGCTGCTCTCGTCGTAGCCGTTGGTGTCGTCGCGCTGCAGGTAGGTGTCGTGGCGGAAACCATCGCTGCGATAGTTGCCGGCGCTCAGGCGCCACGCCGCCTCGCCGCTGCCGATGGGGCCGCCCAGCACACCGTTCATGCCGTAAGTGCCGAAATCGCCGAACAGCGCGTTGGCGTTGGCCTCGGGATTGCGTTGCGGCGCGTGCGTGCTCACCGCGATGAGACCCGCCAGCGCGTTCGCACCGTAGGCCGTGCCCTGCGGGCCGCGCAGCACTTCGATGCGTTCGACGTCGGAGAGCGTCGCCGGCATGCCGACGCCCGAGAAATCGATGCCGTCGATCAGGAATCCGACCGATGGATTCGGCGCGCCCTGCCACTGCTCGAGCTCGCCGATGCCGCGCAGCTGGAAGTAGCGAGGCCGCGAAGTGCCCGCGGCGAAGTTGAGATTGGGCACCAGACCGATCACGTCCTGGAAGTGCTGCACACCTGCCATCTGCAAGGTGTGCGCGTCGAGCACCGTCGCGCTCGCCGGCAGATCGCGCAGCTCGCGGTCGCGCAGGTCTGCGGTGACGACGACTTGTTCCAGATCGGATCCCCCGGGCGAGGAATCACCGGACGCCGCCGGAAACGTGACAAACAAGAATGGAATTGCGCCGATGGCGCGAAGCGAGGCCTTCATGTCCTATCCCTCCGCCGGTACTAGCCGGATCAGGTTCTACGGGTTCGCGGCCTATCCGCATCTCAGGCCCGTGCATCAGCACCGGCCACCCCGAGGCGAGGCGCATCTTAGCGGAAATTGCTCCTTGAGTGCCGTGGGTTTGCGGGTAGAATTCGCGGCCCGCCAAGAGCCCGACATGAGCCGCCGCATCCGCATATTCCAGGTCGACGCATTCACCACCGAACGCTTCACGGGTAATCCCGCGGGCGTGGTGCTGGATGCCGATCCACTGACGGATGCTGAGATGCTCGCCATCGCGCGCGAGCTCAACAACGCGGACACCGCGTTCATCCTCAAGCCGGACGGCTCCGATCACGAACTGCGCGTGCGTTTCTTCACGCCGCGCACCGAGGCAGGGTTCGTGGGGCATGCCACCGTGGCCACGCACTTCGTGTTGTCGCGCGAGGGTTCGGCCGGCGGACGCGTCCGCCAGCGCCAGAAGTCCGGCATCGTCGACGTCGAAGTGCGCGGCGAAGGCGCCACGCGCCGCATCGCCGTGCGCCAGCCGGCACCGCCCCTCGGCCGCCAGCTCAACGATCGCGAGCGGCTCGCGGTGCTGGACGCGCTCGCCCTATCTACCGGCGACATCGACACGCGTTGTCCGCTGCGCATCGTCGGCGGCGCCGGCACCCGCCTGCTGATCGGCGTGCGCAGCACCGAGCAGCTCAAGCAGCTGAAGCCGGACTTCTCGCGACTGACCACGCTGTCCGCGCAGCTGGGCGCCGCGGGTTTCTTCGTGTTCACCCTTTCACATGCGATGTCGGGCTGCCTGACCGAGTCGCGCATGTTCTGCCCGGCGCTCGGCATCCCCGAGGATCCGGTCAGCGGCAACGCGCATGGCTTGTTAGGCGCCTATCTCGCCGAGCAGGGGCTGCTGCCCCATCCGGGCGCCACCGCGCAGTTCACGGGCGCGCAGGGACACCACGTGCATCGCGCCGGTCGCGTGGACGTGGAGCTCGAATTCACGCAGGGCAAGCTGGACGGCGTGTGGATCGTCGGCCAGGCGGTGGAAATCTTCGAAACGGAGATGAGTCTCTAGGCGCGAGCGCCTCTTGCGCTGCCGACGAAGCGGCGACCCGCTCAGTGAGGCGCGAAGCGTTTTGGGTCGACATCCCGGCCGGGAACCGGCGGATGCCAACCACTCGTCCCGCGGATGATGCTGTCCGGGATCATCGCCTCGTCCCAGCCTGTCGACGGCTCGCCGCCGATGCGCAACACCGTCAGCCGCAACTCCGGCACGAGCCACAGGCGCTGCTTGTGCGAACCCTCGAGCCAGATCACCTTGTCCGCGAAGCCGCCGTCGAGGCGCGTGAAGAACCCGCGCGGCGAGTCCTGGTGCGTCGGCGACATCAGCAGGCTGGCGTAGCGCGGCGGCATGAGCTCATTGCCTTCGTAGATACCCTCGTTCAGCAGCAGCTCGCCGACGCGCATCCAGTCGCCGAGGCGCGCTCGCAGGCAACACCCGGCGCTCGCACCCGCTGGACGGAGCTTGCTGTCGCCCTGGTGGAACACGAGGGTGCCACCGCCCAGCGGTGACCAGAGGCGCTGCGCCACGACGTTCTGCCAGGGCTGCTTCGTGACGCGCTCGAGCGCCAGCGCCAGCAGGTCGGTCGCCTCCCCCGCCGTGACGTCCGCGTGATCGCCCGCCAGCAGCTCGCGCAGCGTGTATGCCTTCTGCGGCTCGCCCAGGTCGGTCACGTAGTTAGCCAGGGGCTCGTCGAGACTGTGCACGAGACGATCCTCGAAAGCGGTTCCCAGGACCAGCGCCACCAGCACCGGCTCGAATCCCGTGTCGACGGGCGTTTCGAAGTTCGTGTCCTGCCAGTATTTCTCGAACACGATGTGGCCGTTGCGCCCGACTACCAGCGCATGCGTGCCATGTTTGCCCGCGAAATCCGCGGCCGCCTCCAGGGCTGCCGCGTCGATGCCGGCCTCCGCGGGCGACACGCGCGGCTGGGATGGTTGTGGCGCGAGCTGGACCGTGACCGGCTTGCCTTCGCGATCGACGAACTTCAGCAGGAACAATCCCATCAGCGACAGCGCGAGGGCCGTCATGCCGAGTTGCAGCCTTCTCATGTATCTCCCAGTGCGTGGCAGGTCACCGCGCGTCCGTGGTCGAGCTCCAGCACGTGCGTGGTGTGCGCCGGCCATTCGTCGCGATGATGCGTGGCGATCACGCAGCTGCCACCGCTGTCCAGCCATTCGTTGAGACGCCGCGTGAGGTCGGCGCGCGTCCCGCGATCGAGGCCCGCGAACGGTTCGTCGAGCAGCGCCAGTTTCGGCTCGCGTGTCCAGGCACGCGCGAACAACACGCGGCGCGCCTGCCCATACGACATTTCCGCCAGGGTCCGGTTGCGCAGCGCGAAGATGCCGAAGCGCCGCAGTGCACGCTCGGCGTGGCGCCGGTCAAGCGAGGTGATCGCCTCGTTGAGGCCGATGCTGGCGTAACGACCCGATGCGACGGCCTCCATGACCTGCATCCTCGGGGCGTGCCAGGTCTGCAGGTGCGGCGCGACATAGGCCACGCCGAGCTTGAATTTTTCGAGCGGTACGCCGGGAACGATGCCCGCGCGTTCGATGGCGCCGGTCGAGGCCACGGCGTGATCGCCGTAGAGGGTCCGCAGCAGCGTGGACTTGCCGGAACCATTCGCGCCGTGCACCACCCAGCATTCGCCGGCGCCGATCTCCATGTCGATGCCGCGCAGGATGTGCACGTCATCGACATACACGTCGGCGCGGCTGAGCTTCACGAGCCAGCGGCGCCGCTCGCGACGTTTGCGTCGCGGCTGCGACCGCGCCAGGAATGCGGCTGCCTCCTGGCCCAGCAACTCGACCGCGCGCGCGGCACGCATCGGCCCCGACTGCCGGACCCGGCCGCGCTCTAGCTCCAGCAGGTGCGTCATCACCCCGGGCACGTCACCCTGGCGATGCGTGGCGAACACCCAAGGCATCGCGGATTTCGACGTGGTCGCAAGCCACGCGAGGAAACGCGCATGGTTGCGCGCATCCAGGCCATTGGCCACTTCGTCGAGCAGCAGCAGGCGCGGCTGGCTGGCGAGCGCGCGCGCGATCAGCACCAGGCGCCGCTCGCCATAAGACAAGGTGAGGAAGCGCCGTTCCGCGAGCGCGTCGATGTCGAGCCTGCCTAACAAGGTGGCGACGCGGCGCTCCTCGGCCGGCAGCAACGGCCGCATCGGAATGTCGGTGCGATGCAGGCCCGTGCCCACCACCTCGCGTGCCCGAAAATTCCATTCGTAGTGTTCATAGCGGTCCTGGCGCTCGGCGCCGACGTAGGCAATCTCCTCGGCGACCCCGGCGGGTGTGTCGAAAGTCTCGCCAAGAAGTCGGTAGCGACGCGAGCCGCGATCGGGCTTCGGCCACACCGCGCCGGAGATGAGCTTGAGCAGCTGGGTCTTGCCCGCGCCATTGCCACCGATCAGCAGCCAGCGTTGCCCCGGCCGGATGCGCCACGAGACATCGCGCAGCACGGCACGGCCGCCGCGATCGAGATCGATGCGGTCGAGCGTGACGGAGATATGTGTATGGGCGGCGCGAGCGCTCGGCATGCGAGCGCGGAAGTCTACTTCAGGACGCGGCCAGGGATGTGATGGGCTGGTCGGTGGGCAGTCGCGCGTCCGGCGCGAAGGCAGGCTGGTCGGCCTGGGCGAACAGCGCATCGAAGTCCGCCGCCAGCACGCTGTCGAACAGCTGCTCGATGTCGTCGAGCACGAAGTAGGTCTTCTGGTACGAATCGATCAGGTAGTTGGTTCGCAGCACCCGCTGCAGGTCGAAGGCGATGCGCGCCGGGCCTTGCGCCTTGGTGGCGTAGATGGTCTCACCGCTCGAGGAGAGGATGCCGGCACCGTATGCCCGCAGGCCGCGGGACGTCGCGACGAGGCCGAACTCCACGGTGTACCAATAGAGTCGCGCCAGCATCTTGAGCGCCGCCGGCTCGCGAGAATGTTGGACACCAATCGCGCCATACGCCTGAATGAAATTCGCGAACACGGTGTGCGCCAGCATGGGGAGGTGCCCGAAGAAGTCGTGGAACAGGTCGGGTTCCACCAGGTAGTCGAGCTCGTCCCGACGGCGCATCCACACCGTGACCGGGAAGCGGCGCTCGGCGAGGTGTCCGAAGAAGTCGGCCTCGGGGATCAGTCCGGGGACGCCGATGACTTCGAAGCCCGTCAGGCGCTGCAGCCGCTCGCTGGCCTCCTCGAGCACGGGGATGCCGTGCGCGTCCGCGCCTAACAACCGCAGCCCCGCCATCACTTCGGGCGCGGCGTGTTCGCCCATCAACGCCATCTGCCGCGCGTACAGCGTGCGCCAGATGGCGTGCTCATCGGCGGTGTAGCCGTCGTAGTTCTGGGGGAGGCGGAAGTCGGCCGCGGCGTTGGCGTAGTCGCCACGCAGCTGGACGGCGGTCTGCGTCGGGGCAGCGGGTAATCGGGCCATGAGGCATCTTCCGCCCCATCGGGCAGCTGAAAATAGCCAATTCTGTCAGTCGAACCCGGAAAAACTGCGTGCTTCCACCACATTCATGGGTGAATGTGGTGATATTCTCCATTTATGAAGCTGGACAAGACCGATCGGAGAATCCTGGATGTCCTGCAGCGCGACGGCCGGATCAGCGTGACGGACCTGGCGGAACGCGTGGGGCTGTCCCCCACCCCGTGCGCGCGCCGCATCCGGCAGCTCGAGACCTCGGGACTGATCCAGGGATATGCGGCCATCGTCGACCCCAAACGCGCGGGGCAGACCATCCAGGCCATCGTGCAGATCCGGCTCGAGCAGCACTCGGATGAGATCGTCGAGCGCTTCCGGCGCACGCTGATCGATCGGCCGGAAGTCCTCGCCTGTTACACCATGACGGGCGAGATGGATTTCCTGTTGCACGTGATCGTGCGCGACATCGAGGCCCTGTCGGATTTCACCACGCGCCGCCTGCTGCGCCTGCCGGGCGTGCGCGCCGTGACCTCCTCCATCGTGCTCGAGACAGTCAAACGTTCGCCGGTCATTCCGCTGGAAGACCTCGCGCCCGAGTAGTTGGGCGCCCGGTCCTCCACGAAATTCCGCAATTGGCCGGGATGCAGACCCCCGGGCCGCGCCATGAAAGCGTGGCGGCTGTTGAGGCTGCGCATGCGACTAGACGGGCAGCCGCTCGAGCACGCGATCCACGAGCCGATCGCAGCGCTCCGCGCCGAAATCGAAGATCTCCGAGCTTTCGCCCTGCAGGCGGCGCGACAGGTCGGCGCGCAATTGCCGCTGGGCACGGAACAGGCGCGTGCGGACCGTCGACTGGTTGAGCTCCAGGCATTCCGAGGTTTCGCGCACGTCGAGCCCTTCCACCACGCGCAACACGAAGACCATGCGGAAATTTTCCGGCAGCGCGTCGATGGCGTGTTCGAGCAGCGCGCGCGCATGGGCCGCTTCGACGAACTGCTCCGCGGTGGGCGGCTCGTTGACCGTGGGCTCCGCCGGCGTCACCGCCTCATCGCCGATCTCGTCGAGCGACACGGTGTCGGTGCGGTCGCGACGGCGCATCATCAGCGCCTCGTTGAGCGCCACGCGCGTCAGCCAGGAGCTGAACCGCCCGGTCGGCTTGTAGCTCGCGAGCTTGGTGAAGGCGCGTAGATAGGTTTCCTGCACGGCGTCCTCGGCCGCCGACACGTCGCGCAGCACGCTGCGGGTGACGCGGAACAGCCGCCGGTTGTGCCGGCGCATGAGCGCCTCGAAGGCCGTGAGGTCGTGTTCGCAGGCGAGCTCGACCAGTCTGTCGTCGGTGAGGTCGCTGAGGTTGCGCCAGGCGCCCGGGCGCCGCGGCGTCGATGTGCGGATTTGCGTTTCCATGACCCAACAATGCACCCACGGGCCGCAATGTTTCCACGCGTTCCCACCGAGCCTGGAATCTCCCTTGGCAAGAATAGTTTGCGCGTGTTCTTAGACTGGATTAAGTTCGCCATCGCGCGGCCGTGACGCGGCCGCCCAACACCGAGGGAGGCTCCGATGAAGTTTTCATTGCAGAGCACGGTTCCCCTGCTCTCGTCAGCGATCCTTTTTTCATACGCACCCAGTCCCGTTTTCGCCCAGACCTCCGATGCCAGCGTGCTCGACGAAGTGATCGTCACGGCCCGACGCGTCGAGGAAAACCTGCAGGACACGCCCATCGCGATCACCGCGTTGTCGGCGGAGTCGCTCGAAGAACGGCAGATCTTCCGTACCGACTCGCTCGACCAGGTCGTACCCAACCTGCAGTTCTCCAACAACGCGCCGCTCGCGGGAAACAACGCGTCGTCGGCCATCTTCATCCGCGGCATCGGGCAGACCGACCCGACCTCCACGGTGGACCCGGGCGTGGGCTTGTACATCGACGAGGTGTACATGGGCACCGCGGTGGGCGGGACCATGGAGTTCCGCGACATCGCCAACGTGCAGGTGCTGCGCGGGCCGCAGGGCACGTTGTTCGGCCGCAATACCATCGGCGGCGCGATACTCCTGACTACCACCGAGCCCGGCGACGAGTTCGGCGGCACCGTGCGCGTCGGCGCGGGTTCGGACAGCCTGGGCGAGTTCTTCGGCGCGCTCGACGTACCGTTCAGCGATACCTTGAAGTCACGCGTGTCGTTCGGCCTGCGCAAGCAGGACGGTTACGTCGAGAGAAACTTCGACGGCAAGGACCTCGGCGACACCAACACCTGGACCACCACGGCCAAGCTGCAATGGGAGCCCAGCGAGCAGTTCACCGCCACCTTCAACCTCGACTACACCAAGGCCGACGAAAACGGCGCGCCGCTGGTGTTCGGCACCATCAACCAGGCGCAGACCTTCCCGCGCGTGGCGAGTTTCGACGCGGGCTGCCCGGGCATGGCGAGCAACGCGGTGCCCGTGCCCAACACGGCGACGTTCGACGCGCGCTGCGCGAACCAGCAGCAATACGCGGGGCCGTACCACAACAACGGCACGTTCCCGCTCATGAGCAAGCTCGACAACTACGGAACTTCGCTCAAGCTGGATTTCGGCCTGAGCGACGCGTTGTCGCTCAAGTCGATCAGCTCCTGGCGCGGCACCAGCTGGGAAGGCATCCGCGATGCGGACAACACCCCGCTCACGATCCTGCACACCGAGTACGACGTCGACGGCTGGCAATGGAGCCAGGAGCTTCAGCTCACCTGGCAGACCGAAAAAGTAACCGGCGTGGTCGGCGCGTATTACTTCGCGCAGGGCTCGGATGACATCGCCACGGTGTATCTCAACCCGCCTCCGCCCGGCGTGCAGCGCGACAGCGACAACAACAAGGTGGAGAACAAGAGCTGGGCGGGCTTCACGCAGTGGACCTTCAAGTTCACCGACGCGTTCGCGGGCTCGATCGGCGTGCGTTATTCGAGCGAGGAAAAAGGTTCGTACCCCGACCAGTTCGACTATGCGACGCCCGCCATCAAGCAGGTGCCGGTGCAGTGGTACCGCGATGACTTCACCTCGACCACACCTTCGGCATCGCTGAACTGGCGCCCGAACGAAAGCGCCATGTTCTACGTGAGCTACGCGGAGGGCTTCAAGGGCGGCGGCTGGAACAGCCATTTCAACGCCGTGCTCACGCCGGCCGAACAGGCCGCGCTGCAGAAGTTCGACCAGGAGAAGGCGCAGACCATCGAGGTGGGCAGCAAGCTGGATCTCGCCGACAACACGCTGCGCCTGAACATCGCGTTGTTCAGCTCCGACTACGAGGACATGCAGGTCACGTATCGCGGCCCGTTGCCCATGGGCGTGGCGCCCTTCCTCACCAACGCCGGCAAGGCGGAGATCGATGGCGGCGAGCTGGAGCTCACCTGGGCACCCACGGGCGAATTCCTCGTGGAAGGCAGCGTGGGTTATCTCGATTCCGAGCTCACCGAGCTCGACACCAGCAATCCGCTGCTGATCCTGCCGCCGGGCCTCGTCGTCGGTAACAAGCTCACCTACGCGCCAGACTGGCAGGCGAGCCTCGGTCTCTCTTACAAGTTCCACGCCGGCAATCTCGCGCTCACGCCGCGCGTCGACGGGTCATACCAGTCGAAGACCTACTTCGACGCGCAGAACTCGCCCGAGATTGCGCAGCTCGACCCGTACACCCTGCTGAACGCGTCGTTCAGCATCGGACCCGATGAAGGCAAGTGGAAAGTGGTGCTCGGCATCAACAACGCGACCGACGAGTTGTATCTCGTGAACGGCAACTCGTCTTACTACACGGGCAGCGGATACGCGGAGCTGGCGTACGCACGACCTCGCGAGTACTTCGGGTATTTCAGCTACGACTTCTAGTGTTCGGCGGCCGCGGCCGACGCGACGGGCCCGGCCCGTTGCGTCGTGCTGCGCTTGAGCAGGAACACCAGCGGCACCATGAAGATGTAGCTCCAGGTGATCAGCTTGAAGACGTCCAGCATCGCGCCCATCTGCGCCTGCCGGCCGACTTCGCGCGCGACCACCGCGAGGCCGCGCGGATCGGTGGCCGAAAGACCCATGCGCCGCATGTAGTCCGTCAGCGCTTCGTGGTACTGCGAGACGTACGCGCCGAGCTCGTTCCACAGGATCTGCGACTGGTGCGCGAGCAGCGTGGTCACGATGGAGATGCCCACCGCGGATCCGATGGTGCGCACCAGGCTGTAGAGGCCCGCGGCCTCCGCCATGCGGCGTCGATCGAGCGTCGCGTAGGCGACGGTAGATAGCGGCACGAACACGAGACCCAGGCCGATACCCTGCAGGAACGCCGGCCAGATGATGTTGAGCTGCGTGACATCGAGCGAGTAGTAAGTCATGCCCCAGCTGCCGAGCGCGCCGAAGCCCAGGCCCACGAGCACCAGCCAGCGAGCGTCGACGTGCGCGACCAGCCGGCCCACCACCAGCATGGTGATGGCGGTGGCGATGCCGCGCGGCGCCATCAGCAGTCCCGTGGTGACGATGGGATATCCCAGCAGTCCCTCGAGCAGGATGGGCTGGAGCACGAGACCGCCGAACATGCCGAGTCCCATGAGCGCGATGACCAGCGACGACATGCCGAAGTTGCGGTCGTTGAAGATGCGGATGTCGAAGATGGCCTTCTCGGGCTGGCGCAGCGAGTGGACGATGAACACCGCGATGCCGACCACCGCCGCGAGCGCGGCGAGGCGGATGTCCACTGCCTCGAACCAGTCCTGCTGGTTGCCGCGGTCGAACACGTATTGCAGGCCCGCGATGCCGATCGCCATGAACCCGAAGCCGAACCAGTCCATGCGCCGCGCGCGTCGCGGCGAGTCGGGCACGAACTGCGAGGCGAGGAACAACGAGAGCAGGCCCACCGGCAGATTGATGTAGAACGTCCAGCGCCAGCTGCCGACGTCGGTGAGCCATCCGCCGAGCGTCGGTCCGGCCACCGGCCCTACCATCACGCCGAGTCCCCAGATGGCCATGGCCTTGCCGCGCTCGTGGGGTGGATAGGCGTCGGCCATGATGGCCTGCGACAGCGGCACGAGCGCGGCGCCGAAGATCCCCTGCAGCAGCCGGAAGAACACGATCTGCGCGAGCGACTGCGAGATCCCGCACAGCGCCGAGGCCGCGACGAATCCCGCGATGCAAACCAACAGGAAACGCTTGCGGCCCATGATGTCGGTGAAATGCCCGGTGAGCGGCATGAAGATCGCCGAGGACACGAGGTAACTCGTGAGCACCCAGCTGATCTGGTCCGCCGTGGCCCCGAGCTCCCCCTGCATGTGTGGCAGCGCGACGTTCACGATGGTGGTGTCGAGCACCTGGATCAGCGTCGATGACATCACCGCCAGCGTGATCATCAGGCGGCTGCCGGCCGCGACCGGCGGCGTGCCTTCGAATGCGGAGACCGGGCTCACGCGCCGCCGTTCACGTAGCGGGCTGGTCCATGCAGACCAGGATGCTGCAGCTCACGCGCGTGAGCAGCGTGGCTTCCTGGCCTTCGGCCCACCAGCGCGTCAGCCGGTTCTTGTAGCGGTACCCGACCACGATGAGGTCCGCGTCGATGCGTTTCGCGACCTCGGGGATGATGGTCATCGGGTTCCCGTACACGAGCTGGCCATCGGCATTGACGCCGCGGTCGCGCAACCATTGCACTCCCTCGGTGAGCAACTGGTTGGCCGAAGCATCCTCGGCGTTGACCAGCTCGGGCGTGACGGCCTCGGGAATCGCCGAGGCCAGCATGCTGCGGCTGATCGCGAGTAGATAGGCATGCGACTTCATGCACATGGCGACGTCGGCGCCCTGGCGCAGCGCGCGACGCCCCTCTGCGGTGCCGTCGTAACAGAGCAGGATGTTCCGGTACATGTCAGTCCGGCGCGCGCACGCGCACCGTCGCCGTGGTACCGATGCGCAACGGATAGTCGGGATCCGGGTTCTGGATCGTCACGCGGACCGGCACGCGCTGCGTGACCTTGACCCAGTTGCCCGTCGCGTTCTGCGCCGGCAGCAGCGAGAAGGCCTGCCCGGCGCCGCCCGAAAGACTCTGCACCACTCCCTTGAATTCGTGATTGGGATACATGTCCACCACCACGCGCGCCTGCTGGCCCGGCTTCACGCGGCGCAGCTCGGTCTCCTTGAAGTTCGCATCCACCCAGTACTCGTTGTCCTGGATGATGGTGAACAGCGGCACGCCCTGCTGCACCATGCTGCCCGGGCGGATCTCGAGGTTGGCGATCAGTCCGCTGGCCGGGGCCGTGATGCGCGTGTGCGAGAGATCCAGCTGCGCCTGCGCGAGTTTCGCGGCCGCGGCACGCACCGCGGCGTTCTGGGCACCGGCCTTGCCGAGCGCGCTGGTGGCCTGCTCGAGGTTCGCCTGCGCGGCACGCACCGCTGCCGCCGCGGTCGCGGCTTCGGTGGCGGTGGTCTCCGCGCTCTGCTTGGAGATCAGCTTCTGCTTGGTAAGCTCGACCGCGCGTTGCTCGGTGGACTGCGCGTTTTGCAGCTCCGCCGTGCGTTGCGCCACCAGCGCCTGGGCCGCCGCCACCGCGGCGCGATTCTGCGAGTTGGTCTGGTTGACCAGCTCGAGCTGCGCCTCGGCCTCGTCCACCGCGAGCTGGTAGGGCTGCGGATCGATCTGGAACAGCAGCTCGCCGAACTTCACCGTCTGTTGATCGCGCACCCAGAGCTCCTGCACCGGGCCCGACACCTGCGCCGCCATCTCGATGCGATTGGCGTTCAGATAAGCGTTGTCGGTGGACACGTAGAGCCGCGAGAGGCGCCAGTAGTGCACGCCGAAACCGATGGCCGCAATCAGCACCAGCGCCGCGAGACTCCACTTGATGATCTTCGCGGGCGAGATGCGCGCGGGAGCCGAAGGCACCGTCGTCGTGGCTGGGGCGGTTTGGTCGTTCATCCAATGATTCCGGATTGCGCTGGCGGCATTGTGCGTGAACTCCGACGGCAGGCAATCAGTCGAAAGGCCGATCATGGACTGCGAGCGTAGGCTCATGCCCACGATGAGGAAAAGTTAATGAGTGACCAGGTCCTTCCCTACCTGATGTATGAAGGTCGAGCCGAGGAGGCCATGCGCTTCTATGTCTCGGTGTTTCCTGACTCCGAGGTGCTCGAGATCCTTCGTTATGGCAAAGGTGCGCCGGGTGCCGAAGGCACCGTGAGCCGCGCGAAGTTCACGGTCGCCGGACAAACCATCATGTGCGCCGACAGCACGGTGAAGAACGCGTTTTCGTTTTCGCCCGCGACCTCGCTGTTCGTCGAATGCACTTCGAAGGAGCGCATGCGGCTGCTGGTGGAACGGCTGTCGGAGGGCGGCAAGATCTTCATGCCGCTGGACAACTACGGGTTCAGCAAGTTGTTTGCGTGGGTGGCGGACAGGTTCGGGGTGAGCTGGCAGCTGAGCTTGGGTTGATGGGTTAGAATCGCGCCCCACGCGCCCGTAGCTCAGTTGGATAGAGCACTTGGCTTCGAACCAAGTGGTCGGGAGTTCGAATCTCTCCGGGCGCGCCACCTCTCACGATCTAGGCGCCGGATCCCCCACCTTCCTGATAGCCAGCGACAACGTCGGCGTGATCTCCCGCCCGCTCAACGCCTTGCCCGCCTTGAGGCTCATCCACAGCGAACGCTTGAGCCAGTCATGTTTCGACGACAGGGTCTTGTACCAGAGGTCGACGCGATCGCCGACCTCGGGCAAAGGCCGCAGCAACTGCGCGTGCGTCGGCCCACCGAGAATGCCGAGGATCTCGGGAACCGTGCCGCCGCGGATCCCGCGCCGGAGCAGCGACTCCCAGCTCTCATCGGGCGCGATGCGCTTGCAGTACCTGCGCGCTGCCCACAGCGTCATCGAGTCCGGCAGATAGTTGATGAGCGGCATGCCCTGCGTCGTGTGCACCTCGACCGGCGACCAGCGATACGGCGTCTGGTTCAGGAACATCACGCCGCCGGGACGCAGGTGACGCCAAACCAGCGGTAGCAAGGTGTGGCGCTCGTGGGGCAGCAGGTGTTCGAACACCGCGTTGAACATGATGAAGTCGAACTCGCCGAGATCGGGCGGCAGCGAGTCACCCGAAGGTGACTGCAACAGCTGCAGCGACGTGCGCCCGAAGTGCTGCGCGCGCAGCCGGGCGAGCTCCAGCAATTTTTCTTCGAGCTCGACGCCCACGATCTCGCAGGGTGGCAGCAGCCGCGCGAGCACCAGCGGCGAGGCGCCCGAGCCGCAGCCGAAGTCGAGGATGCGTTTACCCGCGAAGGCTTCGGGCGATAGATAGCTCAGCACCTCCGTGCGCAGCTTGTGCTCGACGTAGCGCGGGTCCTCCTCGCGCATGATCTCGTCGCAGACGTTCAGGTCCTTGGTCGCAAAGATCCGCAGGACCAGTTCGACGGGGTACGAGGTCACCCACGAGCGGCGCGCGGCGGTCTGGCCCGGATACGGGAGTACCGTGATCCGGTGCCGGCCGTCGCCGAGCGGCTCGAGCCGCATCGCACTCTTGCGGCCCGGTAACTCGAGCTTTCCGTCGTTCGAGTCGATGGATGGCAGCGCAGACATGGGCGCAGCCTATGCGCGCATGCGGTAAGCATGCGCGCCCTGTGTCCGTCTCATTATTCCGACAAAGACTGACGAGCCGTCAATGTGGCGCCCGTGCTCCTGCTGCGTTGCGACCGGTCAGGTGCACGAGCAATCCGAGCACGCCCATGGCCCACACGATGACCGGGCTCGACGGCAGATCGGTCACCAACGAAATGCCCAGTCCCACGACGTAACTTCCGAGCGCGAGCAGGTAACCGTACAGCAGCTGCCGCCGCGGCTCGTGGCGATACGTCGCAACGGCGGGAACGATCAACGTGGTGAACACCAGGTATACGCCGACGAGTTGCACCGACGAGGTCACGACGAATGCAAACAGCACGTAGAAGCCGACGCGGCCGATGTGCTCGCGCCAGGTGAACCAGACCAGCGCGAACACCGCGGTGAGCACCGCGGCGCGCACCAGCTGCGCGTTCGACACCCAGAGGATCTGCCCCGCGAGCAGGTCCTTGAGGTTCTCGCCGCCGTGCGGATCGTTGGCCAGCAGCAGGATCTGCGCCGTCGACGCCAGCACGAACAGGATGCCGATCAGCGCCTCCTGCACTTCGGGACGTTTGCGCTCGGTCCAGGTGAGCAGCAAGGCGCCCGCCAGCGCCGCCGCCGCTGCCGCGGCCTGCGCGCCCCACCCTTCGACGGGCAGCTCGAAGCGATTGGCGATGATCACGCCGAGTGCCGCCACCTGCGCGATGGCCAGGTCGATGAACACGATGCCGCGCGACAGCACCTGCTGTCCGAGCGGCACGTGCGAGATGGCGACCAGGCAGCCCGCGATCAGTGCCGGCAGCAGGATGCTGAAGTCGGTGGTGATGTCATTCATTTGTTCGCCGCCAGTAGTTTGTTCAGGGTGTCGTCGAACAGTCCGAAGAGATCCTTGGCCTCGGGCGATCCGCCCACCGAGAACGGCAGCGTCACCGCCGGCACGTGGATGCGGTCCGACAGCCAGGTCGCGGCCTTGGGATCGTTGTAGGCATTCAGCAGGATCATCTTCGGCGGCGCGCCCGTCAGCTTGCCGACCAGCGCGCCGAGGTAGGCGGCGGTGGGTGGCACGCCCGGCTTGGGTTCGATGGAGGCGACTTCGGCCAACCCCAGCCAGTGGCACAGGTACACCTGGTCGCGATGCATGATGACCACCTGCACGCCCTTGAGTGGCGCCGCCTTGGCCTCCCAGGTCTTGATGGCCGCATTCCAGCGCGTCTCGAAGTCCTGCGCGCGCGCCGTGTAATACGCCGCCTGTCCGGGATCGAGCTGCGACAGTCGCGCGGTCAACGCATGCGCCACCGCCTGGATGTTGTGCGGGTCGAGCTGCACGTGCGGATTGCCGTCCGGATGGATGTCGCCCATGGCGCGATCCACCTGCGAGGGCACCTCGAGCAGCCGCAACGCGGAGGCGGCCTCGAAGTAGCCGCGCGCGCCTTTCTGGATGTTGGCGTTGCCGGATTCCTGGATCAGTACCGGCAGCCAGCCCACCTCGAGCTCGGCGCCCGTGGCGACCACGAGGTCTGCGCTGCGCGCGCGTGCCACGAGGCTCGGCTTGGCCTCGACGCGGTGCACGTCCTGCAACGCGGTGGTGGCGACATAGACGTTTACCTTGTCACCACCGAGCTCCTGCGTGAGCGCGCCCCAGTCCGGCGTGGTCGCCAGCACCTTGAGCGCGGCGTTCGCCGGAAGGCTCGCGGCACCCACTAACAACAATGCGAAGACACGAATCAGTTTCATGATGTTCACCTAGTACTTGTGCGCGCCGTGCGCGCCGATGCCGTAGATGTATTGCAGGCG
>DATEII010000164.1:0-57031 GCA_035279135.1 Steroidobacteraceae bacterium | reverse complement strand
GCCGCGAAGGCCGCCGGCTGCCCGCTCGCGGGCAGGTTGTCCCTGGCCACGCCGATGAGCCCGGTGCCCGCGAGTGACTTGGCGGAGCCCTGGGTCATCGGGTTGATGTCCGCGGGCAGCTCGTGACCGTCGAACTTGCCGCCGAGCTCGATGGCACGTTTCGCCGCGTCGCCATAGCCCAGCGACTTCGACGGGTTCGCCTTCGCGAACACCTTGGTGCCATCGATGTCGTAATCCTCGGGTTTGCCGCCGAGATCCCGGGCGGCGATTTCCTTGAGCTTGGCCACCGCGTCCTGCGCCGCCACGTAGTTGGTGCGCGTCATGGTGTACGAGGTGTTGCTGCCGAACTGGCCGATGTTCCAGGGCAGGTTGCGGCGCGAGTCGCCGCGCTGGATCACGCAGTCCTCCCAGTTCATCTTGAGAACCTCGGCCGCGATGCGCGACGTGCCCGAATGCGAGAATGTGCCGAGGTTGCCCACTCCCGTGTGGATGTGCAGCTTGCCGTCGGGCTTGAGGCACACGAGGCCGTCGAAGCCGGTGAATCCCGCGGGATGGAACGCCTGGCCGATGCCGACGCCCGTCACGCGCGGACCGTTCTTCTGTCCACTGCGCTTCTTGCGTTCGTCCCAGTTGAACTTCGCGCGGCCCTTGTCGAGGGCCTCCTTTATATAGGCGCTGGTGACCGGACCGCGCTTGCCCTCCTGGCCGCCCATGAGCGAACCATTCACCGGGTTGTTGCGCTTGCGGATTTCGACGCGGTCGATGTTGAGCTCGCGCGCCGCGCGATCGACCAGCGGCTCCATGATGCACGCCAGCTGGTTCTGGCCGGGGCCGCGTTGCGCGGTGCGCGTCGGCGCGTTGCAGAACACCGGGATGCCGCGCCAGCGCATGGCCTGGGGCTGATAGACCAGCGCGAGCGCATCGCCGAACGCGCGGTAGTCCCAGAAGCTGATGTGCGCGCCGGAGTCCTGCACCACGTAGACGTCCGCCGCCAGTAGTTTGCCCTGTGCGTCGAACCCGATCTTGATGTTGCCCTGGAAGGCGTTGCGCGCCGAGCCCAGATAGAACTCCTCCGCGCGGCTGATGCGCATCATCACCGGCTTGCCGAGCTTCTTCGACATGTAGGCCGGGATCACCATGCTCGGATAATCCGAACCCTTGGAACCGAATCCGCCGCCGCAGTATTCGGCGATCAGCACCAGCTCTTCGGGCTTGATGCCGAGCCGGCGCGCAAGGCCCGGCATGACGAACGACTGGCTCTGCAGCGAGGCGTGCACGAAGCACTTGCCGTTCTGCCAGTAGGCCATCGTGGTCCGCGGCTCCATGCTGTGGTGTGCGAGCGATGCGGTGACGAAACGCTCCTCGTACACGACCTTGCATTGCTTGAACTGCGCCTCGACGTCGCCGTAGTTCCACTCCTCGGCCGGTTTGCCCATGGGCAGCTCGTCGCCGGGCTTCACGCGCGCGAAGTCGGCGGCCGTCCACTTGATGCTGCCGGGCTCGAGACCCTGCAGCGTGCCGATGTTGAACCCGTCGCCGCGCGCGTCCTTGCCGCCCGGAAACAGACTTTCGAGCGGATCGAAGGTGAACGGCAGCGGCTCGTAATCGATCTTGATGCGATCGATCGCGTCCTGGCAGGCCTGCTCGGACACCGCGGCAATCGCGAGGATCGGCTCGCCGACGTACAACGGCTCCTTGGTCAGCGACGGCGCAAAACCCGGCGGCTCGCCCGGGATGTCGTCGGCCGTGAGCATGCCGAGCACGCCTTCCATCTTGAGCGCCTCGGCGGCGTCGATGTTCTTCACGCGCGCATGCGGCATGGGGCTCGTGAGCAGCCGGCAGAACACCATGCCATCGGCGCGGAAATCCTCGGCGTATTTCGCCGTGCCCGTGACCTTGGCGACCACGTCGTGCGGGATGAAGTCCTTGCCGATGTGCTTGAAGTTGTTCACGCGGCACTCCCGGCGCCTTCGGCCGCGGCGCGCATCACGCCGTTCAGGTAATTGTCGTAGGCACCGCACCGGCAGAGATTCCCCGACATCGCGAGCCGCGCCTGGTCACGCGTCGGCTTGGGGTTGTGCTTGAGCAGCGCGCAGGCCGACATCACCTGGCCTGGCGTACAGAAGCCACACTGTGGCGCAAGCTCCTGGACGAAGGCCTTCTGCACGGGATGCAGCTCGCCGTTCGGCCCCGCGAGGCCTTCGATGGTGAGCACCTTGCGCGCACGCACCGTGTGCGTGAGCGTCGAGCAGGAGTTGTAGGCGACGTCGTCGATGATGACGGTGCAGGCCCCGCACTCGCCCCGGTCGCAGCCGAGCTTGGTGCCGGTCAGGCCTAACTTGTAGCGCAGGGTCATGGCCAGCGACTCGTTGGGCAGCACGTCGACGCGCCGCACCTGGCCGTTCACGTTCAGGGAGACCAGGCGCTCGACACCCCCGGCGGCACGGCCCTTGCGGCTGCAGCCGGTCAATCCCCCGTACATGTACGCGGCGGCGGAAACCGCCGCGCCCGACGCGATGACTCGCTTGATGAATTCGCGCCGCGAATACCCATGGGCTATGTGGGCTTCGGATCGCTCGCTCATGCTGGCTCCCCCGGGTCGCGTCGTTGTTTGTCGCGTCGCGGACGAGTATATCCGCCGTGCGAAGGATGTTAATTATTCGTAAGCGCTGGAACTCGACTCCCCGTGCTAACTTGGATGCCGCATGCACCTGCTGCTGATCGAGGACGATGCCGAAGCCGCCAGGTTTCTTGCCAAGGGACTGCGTGAAAGCGGCTACGTGGTGGACATCGCGTCCGATGGACGCGAGGGATTGTTTCGGGCAACCGAAGGCAGCTACGACCTCATCATCGCCGACCGGCAGCTGCCGCACTTCGATGGCCTGTCCATCGTGGCCATGCTGCGCAAGAACGGCCGGCGGACCCCGGTGCTGATCCTTTCGGCGCTGGGCTCGGTGGACGATCGCATCGAGGGCCTGCGCGCGGGCGGCGACGATTACCTGACCAAGCCCTTCGCCTTCGGCGAGCTGCTGGCGCGCATCGAAGCGCTGCTCCGGCGCGGCAGCCAGCCGGAAGCGACCACCCGGCTGCGCATCGCCGATCTCGAGCTCGACCTGCTCGGCCGCAAGGTGGTCCGCGGGGGCAAGGCCATCGACGTGACCTCGAAGGAATTCCAGCTGCTGGAGTTCCTGGCGCGCCGCGCGGGCCAGGTGGTCACGCGCACCATGCTGCTCGAGGCCGTCTGGGACCTGCACTTCGACCCGCAGACCAACGTCATCGACGTGCACATCAGCCGGCTGCGGGCGGCCATCGACAAGGGATTCGAACGCCCCCTGCTGCACACGGTGCGTGGCGCCGGCTACGTGCTGCGCGATGCCGGCTGAGGATTCCCCGCGCGGACGCTTCATGCGCATGTCGTCGGCGCGGCTGGCGCTGTTCTACGCGGCGCTGATGGCCGCGCTGACCGCCGCGCTTCTGGCCACGGTCTATCTACTGACGCGCAGCGTGCTGGAGCGCGAGATCGCGATCGTGATCCGCGCCGAAGTCGAGGACCTGGCCGACGACCTGCGCCTCGGCGGCGTGGAGCGCGTGGCGCAGACGCTGCGCCTGCGCGTCGACAGCTGGGGCCGCACCGGCGCCGTGTTCCTGCTGGCCGACGCGCAGTTCCGACCGGTGGCGGGCAATCTCTCCGAGTGGCCGCGTGACGTGGTGCCCGGCATCTCGCCGCTCGGGCCCTCGGACATGGTCGAGTTCGACATCATGGCGCGCGAGCGCGATGCCGAGGTGCTGCATCCCGTGAAGGCGCGCGTCGAGCGGCTGTCGAACGGCTACTGGCTGCTGGTGGGCGCGGACACCAGCGAGCGGCAGCGCGTGCTGCGGCGTTTCGGTCTCGCGACCCTGTGGGGCACACTGCTGACGGCGCTGTGCGTGTGGGTGCTCGGCGCGGCCTACGCACGCCGCACCGCGCGCCGCGTGCGCGACTACGCCACGACCTGCGAGACGATCATGCATGGCGATCTCACGCAGCGGCTGCGCGTCGACGGCTCGCGCGACGAGTTCGACGCGCTGGCCGTGACGGTCAACGCCATGCTCGACCGCATCGAGCAGCAGACCACGACGCTGCGCACCGCCTTCGACAGCATCGCGCACGACCTGCGCACCCCGTTGTACCGGCTGCGCGTGCGGCTCGAGGAAGCGCAGCTGCGCGACACCGCGCCGGACGAAGACGTGATCGGCTCGTCGCTCGAAGAGCTCGATCGCGTGCAGCGCACGCTCGCCACGTTGCTCGAGATCGCACGAGCCGAGGCACAGGGCCTCACCACTCATGGCGACGAAGTGGACCTGGCGGCTCTTGCCAGCAACATGGTGGAGCTCTACGCACCGGGAATGCGCGCCGCGGGCCTCGAGGTGACGCTCGAAGCGCCGGAACGCGCGCCGCTGGCTGGCAATCGACAATTGTTGGCGCAGATGATCACGAACCTGCTGGAGAACGCACTGAAATACGTGCCATCAGGTGGGCACGTCTGGGTGCGAGTGCAAGACAGGCCGGACAGGATCGCGTTGAGCGTCGCCGACAATGGGCCGGGAATCTCGGCCGCGGACCGCGAGTCGGCGCTGCGGCCCTTCGTTCGCGTGGGCGACGCTGCTTCCAAGGCCGGCGGCAGTGGATTGGGCCTGTCACTGGCAGCCGCCGTAGCCCGGCTGCACGGTTCCAATCTCACGCTCGGCGACAACGCACCGGGATTGATCGTTCACTGCGATTTTCCAAAAAGCGGAACGCGCTGAGACCTCTCGCTTTCCAGACAAACGGCGATTGTTGGCATGTGGGGACAGCGCCGGCACCAACCCAACTCCGTCCCCATTTGCCAGGAATCGGGGACTGTCCCCATTTCCTTCTGCGGCCCGGCGCGATTCGCCTAGCGGTGCTGCACAGGTCTCTTGGAACACCACTGGATGGGGTAGCAGGCGCGTCGCGCCGGGCGCAGTTGGTCGAAATCAGTTCGCCTTCGCGTGGCTGCCTTCCTTGCACTCTTTCATGAACTTGTCCTTCTCTTCACCCGTCAGCTTCTTCTCCTTGGCCTGCTTGTCGCAGTGCATTGAGCCTTCATGCTTCGCGGGCTTGGCGGCGGCAGCCGGCGTGGCGCTGCTGGCCGGAGTGGCGGTCGGCGTAGTCGCGGCAAAAGCGGCACCGGCGCTCATCAGGGCCGCCAGCGCGAGAGTCGGGATCAATTTCATAGGTTGTGTCCGAGTGGGGCTGCCGATTGCAGCGGGGACGATTCTGTTCCGACCGCGGTGAGGCCCCGATGGCCCGCGCGTTAAGAAAGCGTCATTTCCCTGCGAGTCGAGTCGCATCAAGGGGATGGCGCTCAAATCGACGCCAACGGAGGTCCCATGTCGGTCGTTCTCTACCACGGCGGTGCAGCCGCCAATTCGTTGAAAGCGCTGCTGCCGCTGTTCGAAAAGAAGGTGGACTTCAAGAGCCATCTCATGGCGCTGATCAACTTCGAGCAACACGAGCCGTGGTTCGTGAAGATCAATCCGCGCGGCCAGGTGCCGGTGCTGGTGCACGGCGAGTACGTGCTCGACGAATCGACGCTGATCAACGAGTACGTCGACGACACCTTCCCCGGTTTGCCGCTCAAGCCCTCGGATGCGTTCGGCCGCCACCAGATGCGCATCTGGACAAAATTCGTCGACGAGTATTTCTGTCCGGCGCTGTCCTTCCTCGGCTGGCACGCAATGATCAAGAACGCCACCGCGCACCTGTCGAAGGACGAGCTCGAGGCCAAGATCGCGCGCATCCCGCTCAAGGAACAGCAGGACAAGTGGCGCGAGAGCGCGGCGCAGGTGTGGACGCCCGAACAGCTCGCCGACTGGCGCCGCAAGGTGGTGGTGTCCATCCAGCGCATCGAGAAGGGCATGCTCGGCACGTGGATGATGGGAGAGCAGTTCACGCTCGCGGACGTCTCCTGCTTCGCGATGCTGATCAACATGCCGGTGCGTTACGCCGACATCGTCAACGAGAAGGACTCGCCGAAGGTCATTGCCTGGTACAACCGCATGCTGGAGCGCGACTCGGTGAAACAGGCGCTCGCGATCGGCCATCCGGGCTCGAAGTTCGTGGCCAAGGCCAGTTAGGCCGCGAACGTGACCGCACGCATCATCGACGGCAAGGCCGTCGCGGCCAGGCTGCGCAACGAGTACCGCGAGCGCATTGCGAAGATGCACGCGGTGCGCGGCCTGCGACCCGGTCTGTCCGTGATCCTGGTGGGCCAGGACCCCGCGTCGCAGGTCTACGTGCGCAACAAGATCCGTGACTGCGCCGAAGTCGGGATCCTTTCCGAGCTCATCGAACTACCCGCAGCGGTGGCCGAGGCCGAGCTGCTCGCCCGCATCGACGCGTTGAATGCCAACCCCGCGGTGCACGGGATCCTGGTCCAGCTGCCGTTGCCGCCGCACGTGCAGATCCGCAAGGTGCTCGAGCGCATCTCGGTGGACAAGGACGTCGACGGTTTCCATCTCTACAACGTGGGCGGGCTCGTGACCGGCCACCAGGTGTTCCCGCCCTGCACGCCTTACGGCGTGCAGAAGCTGCTCGAGCACGAGAACATCGAGCTCGACGGGCGCAACGTGGTCGTGGTCGGCGCCAGCAACATCGTCGGCAAACCCACGGCGATGATGCTCATGCAGCAGGACGCGACGGTGTCCATCTGCCACAAGAAGACGCGCGACCTCGCGCAGTACACCTTGCTGGCCGACATCCTCGTGGTCGCGGCGGGCGTGCCTGGCCTCATCATTCCGCAGATGGTGCGCACCGGTGCGGTGGTCATCGACGTGGGCATCAACCGGCTGCCCGACGGGCGCATCGTCGGCGACGTGGACTTCGAAGGCGTGCGCAAGAAGGCATCGTTCATCTCGCCGGTGCCAGGCGGCGTCGGGCCGATGACGCGCGCCATGCTCCTGCACAACACGTTGACGTCGGCGGAGCGGAGCATCGGCCTCGCCGAAGCTGCCACGGGCAAACTTCGCGTGGTGGCTGAAACGAAGTGAAGCGTGAGAAATGGGGACATTCCTCATTTTCCTGTCACAAACGGCTGAAGATTTCGTCGTCACCAGGGCGCACACGTTTGTGACAAGAAAATGAGGAATGTCCCCATTTCTTCGCGGCACCACTTCGGAATCGGCGTGCGCCATCGGCGAACAAACTGACTGCGCGTCAATGGTGCGCGGCGAATAAGAACATGCACTTACACCATTTCCGCGCGTGGCACGCAGCTTGCTTTACTCCCGCCATCGCAGCTCGTGGCTGAGTCAATGGGTGATCCAATGGAATGCGTACTCCTTCGCTGAAGGCCATCAAGACCTTTCAGATCGCCGCCAGACATTCGAGTTTCGCCGTCGCAGCCGATGAGCTCTGCATCACGCCGTCGGCGGTGAGTCACCAGATCAAGACGCTGGAAACGCAGCTCGGCCTGCCGCTGTTTTCGCGTGGTGCTCGCGCGCTCGCGCTCACCGATGCCGGTGCGCGCTACCTCGAGCAGATAGACGATCTGTTCACGCGGCTCGACGCGGTGACCGAGCAGCTGCGCGCCCGCTTCGGCCGCTCGAGCGTGCGGCTGCACGTGCCCGCGTATTTCGCGAGCGAGATGCTGCTCCCGCGGCTATCGGAGTTTTCGAAGCTGCACGCGGGCATCGACCTGCGCATCGAGACGCAGGGCGCGCACGGCCGTTCGCACGCCGCGGAGGCCGACATCTCCGTGGTCGTGGGCTCCGGGCCCTGGAACAACGGCCTGGTGGCGCAGCCGCTGTTCGCGCAGGCGCTGGTACCGGCCGCATCCCCCGAACTACTCGCGGAGCGGCCGGTGAACGACTACGAGGACCTCAACTCGCACACGCTGCTGGTGCACGAGGCGCGTCGCGACGACTGGGACCGCTGGGCCGCGACCGTCGGCATGAGACAGCTGCGGCCCGCGCAGATCGTGCGCATCGATTCGATGGCCGCGGCCACGCGCGCCGCGGAGAAGAGCATCGGCATCGCGCTGCTGCCCGCGGGACTGTCGCGGCGCAAGTTCTCATCCGGCCGCCTGGCGCGCGTGTTCGACGACGAGCTCGTGACCCAGGAGAACTACACACTCCTGTTGCGCAAGGAAGACGAGTCACGCGACGACATCCGCGCATTGTGCGCCTGGCTGGTCGAGGCCTGCCGCGAGCTTGAGGAAAACTGATGGCAGCGACGAAACAACTCGTTTGTTCGGGCACGGTGGCGCGAGTAGTTTGAGACTCGTGGAATCCAACTACCCGGAGTGTCGAACATGAATCGCAAACATCTCGCAATCGCCGCGCTGATCGGCTTCACCGGTTACGCCAATGCCGGCACAACGCTGGTGTCCCCTGCCCTGGCCGCCTGCAGCAAGGCGCTGGTGGCGAGCATCCGCCCGGAGCCGCTGCCCCGCTACACGGTGAAGGCGCCGTCGGGCTTCGTCTCGGAGCTCGTCGACAAGAACTCGTTCACGGTGCTGGCGCACAGCAAGAAGACCAACGCGCTGCTCGCCAAGGCTTCTTGCAAGGCGACGCCGGATGGCGAAGTGGTCGAGTTCAAGGCGTTGCCCATCAAGAGCTGATCTCCAGGGAGCTGACTATCGATCAGGAAGAGAGCGGGCGCCGCGTCCCCCTATCCCCCCTCTGAGGGGGAACGGTGCCCGCCTCTCGACCCAGGCCCCTCGGGCCGAGCGCGATCCGTTCCCAGCATCCGGCCTCGGCCAGAAAGACCAGCCCGCGCCGTGAATCTTCCCAAACTACTTCGGCGGCGCCGGTCAGCATCAGCACACGGCCGCGCACGAAGTCCGGGAATGCCAGGCCGGCGCGCGGGTGACGCAGGATGTTTCCAAACGTGTTGAAGAAATTGTTGCCGCGGTAATCCGGTATCCAGAGCCGCGTGCGCGGTGGATCATCCTCCACCAGCACGAACCCGGCATCGCCGCCGCGATGCGAAACGTCGCAAGCTTCGCGTCGATCCGTGGCGTGGGGCTGCGCGGCGCTGGCGATGAACAGGGTACTTGCCGCCCGGATCGATCCGATGGCGGCCTGCGACAGCCGTTGGCTCTCCGCGGCCGCCGCGAATGCGGTCGCGGGTCGGAACTCGAGATCGTGTGCGGCGATGTACTGCGGGCAGTTGCCGAAGGCCTGCTCGACGCGCACGCGCAAACCACCGGGCACCACATTTTCGATCACGCCGTTGGCGCGGTTCCGGCGACGCGTCGGGAACTCGATTCCCAGCAAGCCGACGTTGGCGCCCTCCTTCACCATCGATGCCATGGAATTCGACGGAGGAAATTCGGCCCGGATTTCGAGATGACGTGCGTCCGGCGTACTCATGAAGCCCGGCGGTCCCGCCAGCAGGCCGGCCCACGGGCGAGCATGCGCATCCAGCATGCCGACGGCGACGAACGGCAACTGCGCAAAGAACTCGCGATGTTGGTCCGTCATGTGGTCGCGGATGAATCGCGGCGCGCCCTTGGCGAGTTTCTCGCGCCAGCCAGCGCGCTCCTGCAACTCGAGCTCGCCGTCGTGGAACGGCGTTTCGGCCGCCTCGTTCACGCCGCGATGGGGGATGCAGGCATCGCGGTGAATCCCGGAAGCGCCTCGACGCGCCCGAGCCACCCGCGAATCGCCGGGAAGGGCGCGAGGGAGATCCCGCCCTCGGGGGCGTGCGCGGTGTACGAGTACAGCGCGACGTCCGCGATGGTCGGGTATTCGGTGGCCAGGAATTCCCGATTCCCGAGATGCCGTTCCAGATGGCCGAACAAGTCCCGCGCGAGGGACGCAGCCCGCTCCCAGTCGAGCGGTGCACCGAAAATCCTGATGACACGCGCGGCAGCCGCACCGAACGCCAGCGGCCCCGCGGCCAGCGACAACCATTGCTGGACGCGCGCGCTCGCGACGGGCTCGCGCGGATACCAGCGGCCCGAGCCGTCGTACCGCGTGGCCAGGTAGACGAGAATCGCATTGCTGTCGGCCACGGTGGTTCCACCGTCCTCGATCACGGGCACGAGTCCCAGCGGGTTCTTGCGCAGGAACTCCGCCGACTTCTGCTCCTTTGCCTTGAGGTCGACATCGACCACCTCGTAGCGCAAACCCAGCAGCGAGAGCATGAGCTCGGCGCGATGGCAGTGACCAGACAGGGCGAAGCGATAAAGGCGAATGGCGTTCATTTGTGTTCTGCTCCTCTGCAAAGCAAAGTAGCGCGCGCACCGCGGGACCGGAATCCGCGCCGCCGACAACACACTGTTGCCCATGACGCAATAAGGAAGCCATCCTGGATCGACTCGACACCATGCGCGTTTTCGTGGCGGTGGCCGAGGCGCGTGGCTTCGCGGCCGGGGCGCGTCGAGTCGGTCGTTCCGCGCCTGTGGTCACGCGCGCCGTCGCCAGCCTCGAGCGGCGCCTCGGCACGCGGCTGCTGCAGCGAACCACGCGCATCGTGCGCCTCACCGAAGCGGGCGCGCGCTACCTGGCGGATTGCCGCCGCATCCTCGCCGATATCGACGCCGCCGAGGAATCCCTGCGCGCTCCGGATGGCAAGCCGCGCGGGACGCTCAATGTCACCGCGTCGCGCATCTTCGGGCGGATGTTCGTCACGCCGCTGGTGCTCGATTTCCTCGAGCTGCATCGGGAGGTCACCGTGCGCACGGTGCTCGACGACCAGGTCATCGACCTCATCGAGGCCGGCGTCGACGTCGCCGTGCGCATCGGGCCGCTGCCGGATTCTTCATTCACCGCGACGCGCGTGGGCAGCGTGCGACGGGTGTTGTGCGCGTCGCCCGGCTATCTCGCGCGCCACGGCACGCCGCGCAAGGCGGCAGACCTCGAGGCACTCGATGCGCTGGTGTTCGCCGGCGCCAGCGCGCGCAGCGAGTGGACACTGGGAACCGGCCGCGCGGCGCGCACGGTGCGGCCACGGTCGATGCTGTCGACCAACGATGCGGACGTCATCATCGCGGCAGCCCTCGCGGGACAGGGTGTCGCTCGACTCCTGTCCTATCAGATTGGCGATGCAGTGGCCGCTGGCCGACTGGTGCGCCTGCTCCCCGCCTTCGAACCCGCGCCGATCCCGGTGAGTGTGGTCTGTCCGGCAGGTCGCGCCAGCAGCCCCAAGGTGCGCGCGTTCTTCGATTTCGCCGTCGCGCGGTTGCGCGCCACCACCTGGCTGAGCTGAGGTCTTCACGAATGTCGCAGCGATTGCTGATCCTGAGTGTTTCGGCCGGAGCCGGCCACGTGCGCGCCGCCCAGGCGCTCGAAGCCGCCGCGAAATCCTCGAACCCGCCGCTCGCAGCCATCCATCTCGACGTGCTGACGCTGGTCCCGCAGGAGTTCCGCAAGCTGTACGCCGAGCAGTACATCAAGCTCGTCGACCGCCTGCCGCAGCTCTGGTCCTATTTCTATGCGAAGACCGACCGGCCGAGTCGCGACTCGCTGATCGGCAAGCTCAAGCGCGCCGCCGAGAAGCTCAATACGCGCAAGCTGCAGGCAGAGATCGCGCGGCTGCGGCCCGAAGCCATCGTCTGTACGCATTTCCTGCCGGCGGAACTGTTGTCGCGACAGAAGGCCAGGGGCGTGGAACTGCCGCCGATCTGGGTGCAGGTCACCGATTTCGACGTGCACGCGTTGTGGGTGCACCCGCACGTGGACCGCTACTGTGTCGCGAGCGACGAGGTGGCGTTCCGGCTCGCGGATCGCGGCGTGCCGCGCGCGCGGATCTCGGTGACCGGAATCCCGGTGATGCCGCAGTTCTCGACTCCGCTCGAACGCGCCACCTGCGCCGGGGAGCTCGGCATCGCCGCCGATCGATTCACCGTCGCGCTGATGGCGGGCGGCGCCGGCATCGGCGCGCTCGACGAGCTCGCGGAGAGATTGCTGCGGGCGGCGGACGAGCTGCAGCTCGTGGCACTCGCCGGTCGCAATGCCGGGCTGCTGGCGCGGCTCAAGAAGCTCGCGAAGTCGCACCCGCGGCAGCTGTTCCCGCTCGGGTTCACCACCACCGTCGAACGCGTCATGAGCGCCGCGGACCTGGTGGTGACCAAGCCGGGCGGACTGACCGTGTCCGAGTGCCTGGCCCGGCACAAGCCCATGTTGCTGGTGTCGCCCATTCCGGGCCAGGAGGAGCGCAACGCCGACTATCTACTGGAGGCTGGCGCGGCGCTCAAGGCCGCCGACGCGGCGACGCTCGAATTCAAGCTCGGGCAGCTGCTCGCGGACCCGGCACGCCTGCGCGCCATGAGTGAGGCGGCGCACAGAACCGGCAGGCCGCACGCGGCCCGCGACGTGATTGCGCTAATCTCGCGCGCATGAAGACCCACGCCATCGCCACCGCCCTGCTGATCGCGTGGTGTGCGCTCGCCCCGGCAGGTGAAGCACCGGCGGCGCGCGACGAGCGTTGGGCCGTGCCGATCACGCTCGAGGGTGTGCCCAACCTCCACCAGATCACGCCCACGCTTTATCGCAGCGAGCAGCCGACGGCACTCGGCTTCCGGAATCTCGAGAAGCTCGGTATCCGCACGGTCATCAACCTGCGCGCCTTCAACAGCGACGATGACGAGGTTCGCGGCACCACGTTGCGCACCGAACGCGTCAGGATCCTCACGTGGAACGTCGACGACACACAGGTCATCGACGTGATGCGCATGTTGCGGAATACCGGGAACGGCCCCTTCCTGATCCACTGCCAGCACGGCGCCGATCGCACCGGCCTCATGAGCGCGATGTACCGCGTGCTCGAGCAGGGCTGGACCATCGACGATGCGTTGACCGAGCTCACCGATGGCGGTTACGGCTACCACGCCGTGTGGAAAAACATCCTGCGTTACGTGCGCTCGGCGGACCTCGACAAGTTGCGCGCGGCGATCGCCGCGGGGACCTCGCCGGAAGCACCGGTCGTCGTACCTCACTGACGACAGCGCGGGAGCAGCCTGGGCGATCCCGCGGCGGAGAGGCTATGCTCGCGCCGTCATGAACGAGCAAGTCGGCGCGCCTTTCCGGATCCAGCTCCTCGCCACGTTGTCGTGCGGCGTGCTCGTCATCGCGGCCGCCTTGCTGCTCATCTCGCGCGGCGAGCTCATCGGTGGATTTTTGCTGGCGGGTGTCGCGATCCTGATGCTGCGCTGGTACTGGCGCTCCACGGCGCGCAAGCGCGCACTGCTGAGCCGGGGATTCCACGCGGGCCGCCGCGTGGGGTCGCACTGGGCCTACGAAGAACTGCACGACGGTGTCGTGGTCGCGCTCGACCTACCGCTCGAATACGTGGGCCGTGGCGGCTACGACATCCACGTCCCTTCCGAGCACGACTGGCAGGCGACCATGCCGCCGTGGGCGCGCGAGCGTCGCGGCGAGATCGTCGAGCGACTGCAGCAGGTCTTCAAGCGAAGCCAGATCCATTTCGATGCGGATGCCGCCGCTGCACCGCCGCCCGGGACCTGACGGGCGCCGAGCTACTTCCCGATTGCGAGACTCGCCGGATCGAGCACGGTTTCGGGAACGCAGGCACTGTACGAAGCAATCGCGCGCTGTAACCGCGTGCGCGTGGTGTCGTCGGCGCTGGCGTTCATTTCATGCATCACCAGTGCGTCGCGGAACCGCCCCAGCGATTCGTAGAGCCTGAGAGACTCCGGCACTTCACGGCCCGCGAGCTCGTGCAGCTGCGAAAGACTGCGCCCGGACTGGTTCGACGCCTGGAGCACGCGTCGATCGTAGTAATAGAGTGGCAGGTGCGGATACGCATCGAGCGGCAGGGATCGCAACCTGGCCAGCGTCTCGCGCTGGCGCCGCGTCACCAGTTCGATCCGGCCCACCATCACGCGCGTGACCACGGACGGCGTTGAAATGGTCAATGGAAGTTGCGAGTCCGTCCACGCCTGCGGCAGCAGGAAGAACAGGCGCAATCCCTCGCTCTCGAAATACGAGAGCTTCCACGTCTCGAGCATGGCGTCGGCTTCGTCCGCGAACAGCCCTCGTGAAGTCAACGCGGCGGCGAGCTCGCGTCGCAAGGTGGAGAGTCCATTCGGAGCGCCCAGCGGGAATCTTTTCAGATGCGCCGTGCCGCCGTGCGCGGCTGCGGACTGGTAGCGCACGCGGCCGCCGGGCAGCACCTCGACCAGCCAGACTTGCGGCAGGTTTGCGAGCGCGGAGTCCGCGCGCAGCGAGACGTCCCAACCGTCCTGGCGCTCGCGTACCACGAGTGGCGCGTCGAGATGGCCCACACCACGATAGAAAAGATACTTCTCCGCTTCGCGCGTTTGTGGATCCATCACGATCCCGGCCCGCACTTTACGCGGCGCCAGCCAGACACCCGCCGTGGTTTGCGGCATCGAGGCCACGGCACCGGGATCCAGCCGCAGCCCCTGCCAGCGCACTGAGCCGCGCGTGGTTGCATCCAGGTCGTTCGGAAACTGGCCTGCATCCACCTGGGCGGAGGGATAGAACTCGGTGAGCCAGCCGCCCGAAAAAGCGGCTTCGACGTCGAACGGCTGCGCCTGCCAGTCGACCGGTGGATAGAAGTACAGCACCGGTGTTTCCAGTCGCAAGGTGACGTCGGAGTGGCAACGCGGCGCTCCCTGGGACCAGGTGGCTGGCAACGCGGTATTCGCGAACACGGGCATGGAGCCGAGCCGATGCACGAACGCGGGCACTGGCTCGTCGTCCACGTTGATGCCGGCGATGGTTGCGCCCCGCGGGTCCTGGAACGAGGTGAATGTCCCCCATTCGTGCACGACCAGCGGTGTCTCCGCCGCGCCGAATCGTGCGACGCAACACGCGATCAGACCCGTGACTGATACCTGGGCGCGGTTCATGACCTTACCTCTGACTGGCGCAGCACCTGCCCGTTCCGCGCGTCGATGATGCACCCACAAACGAGCGATTGGGCGTTATAACGTCGGCATGAACAAGCTCGTCGCGACGCTCTCCCTAACCACTGCCGTTTTCGGCGCCAGCACGGCGTACCTGGCGTACCGGCTGCACGAGCAGGCAGCGGATGTCACCGGCGCTGCGATCGTCGGCATCGCGCCGGCCGAGGCTCGGCCCACCGGCGCGATGGGACAAGACAGCACCGAGCGTCACGCGCCTGCGGCCGTGACATCACCGCCCGGTTCAGCGGTCCCCGCGAGCGCCCCAGCGTCCAGCGCGGTCACGGCGGTCCGCCCTTCCCGCGACACCATGCGCGACACCATGCTGCCCCACGCACGGCAATTCCTTGCGCGCTTCGACGACGCGGCCCGGCACGCGGCGCTCATCGAGGAGACCAAGACCTCCTTGCGGCGACAATACGAGCCACTCAGGAACCGTCTCGAGCTCGACAACGCGACCTTCGAACAGCTGCTGGCCGTGATGGCGGAGCAAACCCTGCAGCCGCAGGAAAAATACTATCGCTGCATCGCGGACCCGAATTGCGACCTGGCCAATTTCGGACGGAACGGCAACATCGTCGACGATCGCTCGGCGGAGCTCATGGCGCTGCTCGGACCCGAGAACATGGACGAATTCAGCCGCTACCAGGGCACGCTCGGCGAACGTGAGTCGGTCGTCCAGCTGCGCGGGCGTCTCAACGACGCCAACAATCTGCGCGATACGCAGGCCGAGCAGCTGGTCGCGGCGTTATCCGATGAACGCGCCCGTTTCCAGAAAGAAGCCATGCAGCGCGGTGCGTCGGTCAGCGGCTGGGGCATGCCGCAGCTCGGGATGCTCTATTACTCGGGCGACAGCAATTCCCTCGACCAACGCTTCGCCGACGCCGCGCAATACAGCCGCCGGCTGCACGAGCGGGCCGCCGCAGTGCTCTCGCCGCAGCAGCTGGCCATATTCGACCAGATGCAGAACGAGCTGCTCGCGGCGATGAAGGCGACGATGTTGCCGCCGGGTTGAGGCCCAACTACTTTCTCGACGCCTTGCGCCCGCCGCGCTCGATCGACGCCTGCGTCATCTCGCGCTCCAGCAGGCTCTTCGACATCTCCATGCCGCGATTCACGAGATCGCGCGCGCCGGCGCGCAGCGGCTCGCTGCGTTCGACGAACTCCACGTTGCGGTCCATCTCCTCGAACTCCCAGCCGAGCGAATGCGCGATGAACGGGAACTGCGGCACCACGTAACCGATCTCGCTGAAAAACATCATCATCTGGCCGGCCACGGCCTGGATGCCGTCCTGGCCGCCGGTGATGATGAACGCCGCGACCTTGTTCCGGATCAGCACCTTGTTGTGCAGCGTGATCTGGTTCTGGATGCAGTTCATGCGCTCGACCATCTTGTAATACAGCGAGCTCGCCGCGCCCCAGCGGATCGGCGTGGCGATCAGCAGGATGTCCGCCCAGTGCACGGCCATCTCGTACACCTGGTCGAGCTGGTCGGATGGGTCCATCGAGGTGATGGAACAGGGCCAGGTGCAGGCCTTGGCATGTTTGGAATAGAAACCTTCGCAGTGGCGGAATTTCAGGTCGTTGAGGCGGATCATCTTCGCCTCGGCGCCCGAACTGCGCGCATGCTCGAGCGCCACGCCTAACAGATGTTCGGAGGTCGAGAACCGCGGGTACTTGCCGTCCATGGCCGTGGTGGAGATGCCGCCGATGCGCAGCGGTCCCGGCGCGCGATCCGTGGGTCGCGTGAGTGGATGCGGCTCGTGCGGCAGGTGACCGCGCTGGGTGGCGGGCCTGGCCGTGACCAGCAGGCGGCCGTTCTCCTCCTTCACGCCGTAACTCGGCACCCGGTCCGCTTCGTACCCGGGCTCACCTTCACCGGTGCAGCGATGGAAGCGGTACTGGTGCCAGGGACACACCACCATCTCGCCTTCGAGACTGCCCCTGCCCAGCGGACCGCCGACGTGATTGCAGAGATTGGAGATCACGCCGAACTTGCCGTCCTTGAACGACACCGCGACCACCCGGTCACCGAGCTTCGCTTCGCGCAGCGGCGTGCGCTTGAAGTCGTCCGCGGCGCCGACGTCTATCCATTCGACGGGTGTGTTCATGGGACGCAATCATATGCCTTGCCCTACACTTGGCGCGATGACGGCAACCGAACTCGAACGCACGACGATGGCCCGCGTCACGTGGCGCCTGCTGCCGTTCCTGCTGCTGCTCTACATCATCTCGTGGCTCGACCGCGTCAACGTCGGCTTCGCGAAGCTGCAGATGAATTCCGACCTGGGCTTGAGCGAAACCGCCTATGGCCTCGGTGCCGGCATTTTTTTCCTTGCGTACGCGGCCTGCGAAATCCCGAGCAACTATCTGCTGGTGCGTTTCGGCGCGCGGCTGTGGATCGCGCGCATCATGATCACCTGGGGCGTGATCTCCGCGGGCATGATGTTCGTGCAGGGCGAGACCAGCTTCTACGTGATGCGTTTCCTGCTGGGCGCGGCCGAGGCCGGGTTCCTGCCGGGCATCGTGTACTACTTGAGCCAGTGGTTCCCGCGGCTGCACCGCGCGCGCGCCGTATCGTGGTTCATGATCGGCATTCCGTTGTCGATCGTGTTCGGTGGGCCGCTGTCGGGCTGGATCATGGACCGGTTCGACGAGTACCTCGGGTTGCACGGCTGGCAGTGGATGTACCTGGCCGAAGGCGTGCCCGCGATATTGCTCGGCTTCGTGGTGCTGGGCTTTCTCACCGAGAAACCCGTCGACGCGCGCTGGCTGACTGCTGATCAACGCGAGTGGCTGAGTGCGCGCATCTACGCGGAGCATGGCGAAGCCGAATCGCGCAATCGCCTCAGCTTCAGCGCGGCACTCGAGCATCCGACCGTGTGGCTGCTCGCGTTGATCATGTTCTGCTGCCAGACAGGCAGCTACGGCCTCACGTTGTGGGTCCCGACCATCGTGAAGGGACTGGCGGGCTACACGGACTTCGAAGTCGGCCTGTTCTCCGCGATTCCGTACCTCGCGGCGGCCGCCGGCATGATCCTCGTGGGCCGCAGCTCGGATCGCAGCGGCGAGCGCTTCCTGCACGTCGCCATTCCCTCGGTCATCGGCGCGCTCGGTTTCATCGCCACGGGAATGATCACGGCACCCATGGCCGCGATGGTCGCGTTGTCCATCGCCGCCGTGGGCGACTACTCCACACGCGGACCGTTCTGGGCGTTGCCCGGGAAATTCCTGACCGGCAGCGCCGCCGCGGCGGGAATCGCGTTGATCAATGCCATGGGCGCGGTCGGCGGATTCATCGGGCCGTACGCGGTGGGTTATCTGAAGGACGCCACCGGAAGTTTCGCGAGCCCGCTGTACCTGCTAGCCGGCATTTTGTTCACCGGCGCGGTGCTCACGATGTTCCTGCGCCGCTCGCGAACCTTTCACGGCTGATGACGCCATTCCTTCGCCGGCCGCTGATCGCAATGATGGCGCTCGTCGTCGCCATTCCCATTCTCGGTGCTATCTACCAGGCCACCATGGAGGCGCGCGACGACCGCAGGTTCCCGCCGCTCGGGAAACTCATCGAGGTCGACGGCCATCGAATGCACATCTTTTGCCAGGGAGCCGGGTCTCCGACGGTCATCGTCGAACAAGGCGTCGGTGTGCACTCGCTGGCGTGGGCGCCTCTCAACGAGCGCATGTCAACGATCACCACCGTCTGCGCATACGATCGCGCCGGCATGGGTTACAGCGATCCGCTCGACCACCCCGTGCCGGCTGCGGATGCAGTGCGCCGCCTGCACACACTGCTCGAGCGGGCGGGAATCGGCGACATCGTGCTGGTCGGATGGTCCATGGGAGGCATGTATTCGCGCGAGTACTACCGGCAGTTTCCCGACCAGGTGAAAGGCATGGTGCTGGTCGATTCCTCGCACGAGCAGCAACTCGTTCGCATGGGCGATCCTGACGTCGACTATGTCAATCCGCTGAGGACACAGCGCTACCTCGCGCCGTTCGGGTGGCCCCGTTTGAGCGGTGAAGTCGAGCGGAGATATGCGAGCTCACCGCTGCCGGCTCCGATCCGTGATCGGCTGATCGCGCTGAATCTCCGGACGAGCACGCCGCGCACCATGGTGTTCGAGGGCGACTCATTCCGCGCGGACCTGGCCGCGAACAGGACTCCTCCGAGCCTGGGCAATATTCCGCTGGTCGTACTGTCGGAGGGGAAGCCCAACATTCAATTCATGCAGGAGCGGATCGAAAACTGGTTCAAGCTACAGGACGAGCTCGCTCACCTCTCGACGAATGGCCGGCACATCGTCGCGACCCAGAGCGCTCACGCCATTCATCGCACGGAACCAGATCTGATTTTCAACGCGGTGCATGACGTGGTGACCGAGGTACGCGCCATCAAACGTAGGTGAGCCACCACGCGCGGCTGCGGGACTTGAGGGCGGCCATGAAGCGCACCCACGGCCACGCTATCAGGAGAACGGATACCCACACCACGTATACGCCCCAGAGCGGCAGGCCGTAACCCTTCGGATAGAAGAAATAGACCGTGAAAAAGTCGCTGGCCGGGAATCCCTGCATGACGCCGCACAACACCGACAACGCGTGGATCAGGAAGAAGTGCATCACGTAGAACGCGAATGGCACGCGGCCGAAGGTCACCAGCACTTCCTTGACCCGCCCGCTCCAGCCTTCCGCGAATGCACAAACGGCCGCCGCGGGGCCCAGCGTCATGAGTAGATAGGCGAGACTGGGCGGGTACTTGGTGGTGTTGAGGTAGTCCATCAACGTGCGCAACGGGTTCGACTGCCAGTCCCAGGGATTCGGATCGCCATACACGTCGAAGCACCGCAGCAGCAGGAATCCGCAGAGCAGCGCGACACTCGCGACCTTGAGCCGGTCGGCCAGCAACTCGCGCCGTTCGAACAGCGGTGAGGCGCCGAAACCCAGCAGCATCACGCCGATCCACGGGATGACCGGATACGAGAACACGACGAAGAACGGTCCGACGGCTCCCCGCATGCGCGCATGCAGCGCGACCCACAGCGGCGCCATGCCGGGCGCAAACGAATCGGCCGTGGGCCAGACGAAGTCGAGTGCGTTGTGCAACAGCAGGATCGACGCGCCGAGCAGCAGGCAAACCTTGCGTCCCAGGAACTGGCAGGCGGCCAGCACCACCATGCTCGCGCCAATGGCCCAGATCACCTGCAGCAACACGAAGGTCTTGCCACCGAGTTGTGTGCTGCCGAGCGGCGCGAAGCTGAAACCCGCGGCGATCACGAACCACTCGATGAAGATCAGCCACAGTCCGCGCGTCAACAGCAGTTTGCCGAGCTCGACGGGCGACCTGCGCAGCACCATGAGGCCGGCGCTCGTGCCGGCGAGGAATACGAACACCGGCGCGCAGAAATGCGTGATCCAGCGCGTGAAGAACAACGCGGGACTCACGCCGGGATCGTTCATGAAATCCTGCGTGACGCCCGCGAAGAAGAAATCGCGCACGTGGTCGAGCACCATGATGATGATCACGAGGCCACGCAGTGCGTCGATGGACGTCAGCCGATAGTTCCGTGCATCGCTGCCCGGAGCATGGGAACGGAATACCAGCAGCTCGGAAGACACGGACACGCGACACCTCGCACGAAAAGACCCAGTGGTCCAGGTCTGTGGTGCGGGATGCGGATTGCGTTTCGTGCGTGCGGCGGTTCCGGACGAGCTGCAATCTACCGCGGACTAAACGTAGCTCAGCCACCAGGCGCGGTTGCGCGCCTTGACCCCGGCCACCCAGCGGCAGAACGGGTACAACGCCGCGATGACCGCGGCCCAGACGAGATACACGCCGGCCAGCGAGATGCCGTAGCCCTGCGGATAGAAAGGCGGGAACGTCATGAGTTGCCGCGCTTCGAAGCCCTGCCGCAGGCCCAGCATGAGGCTCAGCACGTGCAGCAGGTAGAAGTGCGCCACATAGAACGCGAATGGCACGCGCCCGAAGGTCACGAACACCTCCTTGAAGGCACCGCGCATGCGATCGGCGTACGCGCAGAAGATCGCCGCGGGTCCCAGCGTCATCGCGAGGAACAGCAGGCTGGGCGGGTACTTGGTGACATTGAGGAAGTCGATCAGCGTGCCGGACGCGGTGGCCTGCAACTGCCAGTGGTTGGGCTCGCCGTATGCATCGATGAGCCGCAGCACCAGGAACAGCGCGGTGATCCCGAGGCCCCAGCCGAGCAATGCGCGGTCACGTGCCGCCGATTCGCGCTCGAACAGCACCGACGCGCCGAAACCCAGCAGCATCACGCCGAACCACGGCCCGAGCGGATACAGGAACAGGAAGTGGAACGGCCCGGCGGTCCTGGAGATCACCGAGTGCAGCGTCGCCCACAGCGGCTGGCTGGTGTCGAGCAGACCCTTCGCTTCGGGCCAGTGCCCGTCGAGCAGGTTGTGGCCGAGCACGATGCAGGCGCCGAGAGCCAGGCAGGCCTTTCGCCCGAGGAACTGTGCAGCCGCGAGCAGCACCATGCTGGCGCCGATCGCCCAGATGACCTGCATGAATGCGAGCGTGCGACCGCCGACCTGCTCGATGCCTCCCGGTGCCAGCGTGATCGCGGTGGAGATCACGAAGATCTCGATCAGGATCAGCCATACGCCGCGCGTGAGCAGAAACCAGGCGAGCTCACGCGGTGACTTGCGCGACGCCATGAGGCCCGCGCTGGTGCCCGAAAGAAATACGAACACCGGCGCGCAGAAGTGCGTGATCCAGCGCGTCAGCGCGAGCACCAGCGGGACATTCGGATCGCCCATCGGGTCGATGGCCGCGCCCGAGTGGAAGAAATCGCGCGTGTGATCGATCGCCATGATGACGATGACCAGGCCGCGCAACATGTCGATGGAGCTCAGGCGATACGCCCGTTGATCCGAGTTCATGCGACTGCCCTCTCCCCTGGCCGCCGATATTGAAACTTTCGCCGCGATCGGGCAAATGACAGCCGATGAAAACCCAGCTGTACGGTATTCCGAATTGCGACACCATGAAGAAGGCGCGCGCCTGGCTCGAATCGCAGCGCGTCGACTATGAATTCCACGACTACAAGAAGTCCGGTATCGAGCGCGCGAAGCTCGAAGCGTGGATCAAGGCCGTGGGCTGGGAGGTGTTGCTGAACCGCGCCGGCACCACGTTCAAGAAGCTGCCGGACGCGGCAAAGGTGAATCTCAGCGAGGCCAAGGCCGTGAAGCTGATGCTCGAGCAACCCTCGATGATCAAACGCCCGGTGCTCGAGCGCGGCAAGACGCTGCTGGTGGGTTTCAGCCCGGAGAAATACGCGGCCTTGAAGTAGGCGCGCGCGTCATCCAGCGGCCCATCTCTTCGCCCACCCACCGGCCATCCTTCAATTTGTAATTGAGGGTTCCGCCGGTCCAGCCGGCGCCCCAACGCACCAGGGCGCGAGTGCGCTGTGGATCGATGATGGCCATGTACCCCAGCGCATAGAACGGACCGTAGCGCGCCTGGATCGACGCAATCTGCTGCTGGCTGAGCACGATCACCTGGCCGTCGACGCGCAAGCCCGCGAACTGCCGCGCGTCGCCTTCGATGAACTTGAAGAGCACCGAACCCGCCGTGCCACGCGTACGTGCGCTCATGAGGGGCGACCCATCCTCGCGCCGCACCGGCTCGATGACCGCGGCGCGTTCGTAACCGGTGAGCTTCGCGAGCATGTCGACCAGGATGGGCGCGAGCTCATTAGGGGCGGCGCGAGCGGACGCCTGCGGGAAATCGTCCAGTCCGTCCTTGAGTCCATCGCCGTCGGTGTCGGGATTGTTGGGATCGGTCGCAAGCTTGGCTTCCAGCAGATCGGTGAATCCATCGGCATCGCTATCCCGCTCGACATCGGCCAGCGGCAGGTCGATATACAGGTCGCCCGCTTCGCGGCGCAGTCGCAGCCCGATCGGTGGATGGGTGATGGATTCCGGATCGAGCTCGGCCACCTGGACTTCGAGTCGCAGGACGTCCGGCGCAAACATCGACACGCGCGCCTGCTCGGCCACCACGTAGGGCGCCTGGTACTGGAAGCCGAGGTAGACCGGCGCCAGCCAGCTCGCGCCGCCATCGCGCGAGCGCAACAGCCAGTAGCCGCCGCGGCCCACCTCGCCGCCCGGATCCGCGGCCGGCGAGACACACACGGCGCGGATCTCGTCCCGCAGGCGCTCCGCGCGCAGTAGTTTGAAGCTCCCGGGCAGCGGAATGTCACCCTGGTAGCTGGGCACGGGTGCCGCGGATTTCTGCACGTCGCTCATCGCTACTTCGTCGAAGTGCGGCAGGCGCGAGCTCATTGCGGATGAAGACCCATCCTCCCCGGTGCATCCATCCGTGCGACGCAACTGCGCCGTCGCGATCGTGAACTGCTTCCAGTACGCCTGGAACGCGGCCGGCAGCACCTCGAGGTCGCGCTTCAATTGCAGCCAGTCCGGACCGCGGCGGAACTGCTCGCACGACGTCCCGCGCAACGCCGCGGCCGCGGTTCCCATGTGATTGGCCGCGAGAAACTTCGCCACCACTCCTTCGACCAACTTGCCCGTCGACATGACTTTCCACAGCAAGCCGGAATTTCCGTCGCCGACGTAGCGCTCGTACAGGTCGGCATCACTGTGCCCGGCCACTGCATCCTCGAGGAATTCCGGGCCATGGCCGTCGCGGGCGAACTCCGCACGCGCTTCACCCGGGCGGTTTCCCGCCACCAGGGCGGCCTGCCATTGCAGCAGCGCGTTGCCGCGCAACTGCGTGGCCTCGTCGAGCGGCAGCATTTCGTGACCCGCCACTCTCTCGACGGTCACCGCGCCACGCAACACGGCATCGCGGCGCGCAGCTCCAGCCCGCGCGCCCTCGTCGAGCAGGAATTGCGTCAGTCCGTTGTCACCCAACCGGCCCCAGTAGTAGCGAGTCGCGAGCAGCGCGAGTCCGCCGGGCAGACCGCCCCCGTCGGGAATTCCGTCCAGCATCCAGCGCGCCGCGGCCAGTCCGGAATCCGGCTCACGCCAGGCCAGGTAGCGGGCCAGCTCGAATCGCCCCACGAGATTGGCGGGATGCAGACGCACGAAGGCAGGCAGCCACTCGAGGCAGTTCTGCAATTGGAAGTAGTGAGTCTCGGAAAAATTCCTCGCGAGATAGGCATCGCGAACCTGTGTGTCGTCGCAGAACAGCTTGACCGCCATCTGCGTCAGCCCGACAGCCCAGACCTCCGGCGAATCGGGGGCCGCCGCGATGGCGCGCCGGAATCCTTCGACATATCGGCGGTTGCGTTCCGCGAGCGGCATCTCGGTGGCGAACTCGTAGCGGCCGATCACGGTCTCGATGAGGTCCGCGGCGACGGGTTCGGGAATCTTCCAGCGCGCCGCCAGCGATTGGGCCGCGCCCGCCACGCGGGCGCCTGCCGGCGCCTCACGCACCGCGCGGTACAGCACGCGCAACTCGTCGAAGCGGGCTTCTTCGTCCCAGTACTCGTTGTTCTGCAGATAGCTCTGGACTTGCGCATCCGTGACGCCCGCCAGTGCCGGCAGCGAGAGCAACGCGATCGCCAGTGCCGCGACGAGTCGTCCCATGGATCCGCCCTCCGTGGCGGGTTTATACCAGCGTCAGGTCGGCACGGGAGTCAGCGGGAGGCTACGCGGATACTTGCGGCCGTTGAGCAGCTTGCCCATGAATGTGGAGCGCACCAGGTAGTGATAGCTGGTCAGGAGCAACGCGCCGGCGATCGCGAGGATCAGCGCGAACTTCACCGTCCAGTGCAGCGGCCAGCGCATCATCCAGGCCTGCAAGGCCCACACGATGGGCACGTGCACGAGGTACATCCAGTACGACGCGTCGGATAGATAGCGCCAGCGAGCACTCGGCGCCGTGCACCAGGTCAACGCGGCGCCGCAGAGGCCCAGCACCCAGCACCACACTCCCACCAGGTAGACGGTGGCATAGAGCGCGCGTTTTTCCATGGACATGACCAGCGGGGTGAAATGCGAGCGGATGTCGGTGAGACCCATGGCGGCTGCGCTCGCCAGCACGGCGATGGCGAGATACAGCTTCCAGTCGCGTCGCAGCAACTCGAACAGCGACTGCTGGCGATGAATCCACCAGCCCACGAGGAACGCGCTGCCATAAGCCAGCAAGCCCGGCGCATTCGGAATGAAGCCCGCGATCGGCGCCGGCACGCCGCCCATCTGTATCCACGATGGCGTGAGGTACAACACCGCCGCGATCGGCAAGCCGAGCGCGAGCGGTGCCACGCGCCACGACAACGTCGCGCGCAGCGCGGAATCGAGCGCACCGCGAAACTTGCCCCGCGCATCGAGCCGCGTGCCCACCGCGCGCATCGCCAGCAGCAGCAGGTACATCACCAGCAATAGATAGAGGAACCAGAGGTGGAACCATGGAATGCCCGGCGGCATGCCGCCTGGCCCGCCCTGCCCCGGCTGCATGCCCTGCTGCTTGGCGGCCCAGATGATCGGGAGCACCACGAGCGGCAGCAGCACGGGATAGAAAATCAGCAGCGGCAGGCCGACGCGACGCAGGCGGTTCTTGGTGAATCCACCCGTGCCGAGGCGCTGCATGAGCAGCCGCGCGAAGAATCCGGCCACCAGGAAGAACAGCATCATGCGGAACATGTGCACGACGAAGAAGAACACCTCGAGCGTCAGGCTCTGCGAGACGTCGGCGATCGGAAAGCGCAGCTCGCGAAACCCGACCAGGAAGGACATGGTGGCGTGCAGCACGATGCCGAGCAGCAGCGCCGAGGCGCGCAGCGCATCGAAGGAGTGGAAGCGTTCGTCGTTCATCGGGGACCCTCGAGCCGGGTTGCATAACTTTCGAGTCGATGCCGGCGGCGCGTGGAGCGGCGCACCAGCACTACGTTCCAGGCCAGCACGCCGCATACCCACGCGGCCGCGGCGCCCAGCGCCAGCAGCGAACCGGCACTCGCGGTCGCGAAATGACGCATCACGTGCGACGTCATGAACACGATGACGAACAGCACCACGAAGCTCAGCGCGCGCCCGAAGCGCAGCTCCGAGGCCACCCAGTCCTCGCGCGCCATGCTGATGCGCAGGCTGGTCAGCAGGTCGTCGCCGCCCACCGGTTCCGCGTGGTTGCGGCGGTACGCAACCCAACCCATGACCAGGCAAAAGGCGATGAACACGCTGGACAGCCAGATGAATGGCGAGGTGATCGACAACCAGATACCGACGGCCACGCCGAGCGCGAGGCCGGCGAGCTCCACGCCCGCCAACGCGCGCATCGCCGCGCGCTCGCGCTGCATGTGCGCTTCGAGCTCATCGAGCGACACGGCCGCGCCTTCGGCCTGCCAGAGCCGCGTGAGCTCCATCCACTCGGCGGGCTGGCTCATCGGCGTTCTCCAAACAAGGTGCGCAACAGCTCGCGTGCGCGAGTGCCGCGCAGCGAGACGGCGTTTTGCGTGATGCCCAGGGTGTCGGCGATCTCGGCCGTCGAGAAACCCTCGAGCAGCAGCACCGCGACTTCGCGCAGCGAGATCGGCAGCTGGCGCACCAGGGCGGCGAGTCGCGCGCGCTCATCATGATGGATGGCGTGGTCCTCGGGTGTGCGCTCGGCCGCCACCAGCTCCTCGGACAGCGGTGCCAGCGCCGGCTCGCGCACCGCCTTGTCGACGTGCGTGGCGATGCGGTACTGCGCGATGCGCGCCACGTAGGTGCGCTCGGAACACTGGCCACGGAATGCCGGCCAGGCACGCCAGACCGCGACCAGGATGTCCTGCGCCAGGTCACGCGCGCGCTCGGGATGTGCCTCGTGGCTGGCCGCGAGCCGATGACACAGCGGCGCGTATTCGCGCAGGATGCGTTCCATGCCGCCGGACGCGAGCGCATCGGACATAAGGGCGGCGGGTGGAACTGACATCAGCTCAACAGTACCGGCGCCACGGAATTCCTGTCAGCGGCCATGAAAAAAGGCGCCGCCCGTACGCGCGGGCGGCGCCTTTGTCGGGGATCTACCTTGCCCCCTCTCGGGGTGTGTCCCCTCTCCCCGTCCCCCTCTCGAATTTCAGAACCCGAATCGCGCCGTCACCGCCCAGAACATGCCCGGCAGGTCATAGGTGCCGGCGTCATAGCCGTTCAGCGCGCAGCTGTAGCAGATCGGCGGATCCTCGCCGAACACATTGTTCACGGTCAGCGCGAGTTTGAAGTTGTCCACGCCGAACGCCTCCGTCCATCCCACTTGCACATCGTTGTAGATGGTGTTGCCGAGCTGGTGGTAGACCTCGTCGTTGTCGCAACCCGGCACAGCCGTGATGGGCGCGTTACCGCAGTACTCCTTGACCGCGTCGATGTAGCGCGTGATGAAGCTCACCGACCACGGCCCGCGATCCCAGCCGAGCTGCAGGTTGGCCTGGTACTTCGGGATTGCACTGTCGCTGACTTCGATGCCCTCGGCGCGCTGCGCGACGATGCCGTCGGTGTCGACAGCTTCGTAGTTGCCCACCCATGTGGCCTGCAGTCCCGCGCTCAGGCGACCCCACGACGCTTCGTTACCACGCCAGTCGATTTTGAAGTCGACACCATCCGTCTTGATGGTGCCCAGGTTGTCGAGGAAGTTCTGGGGCGGCGCCAGGTTCCCACCCGCCACGCGCGTGAATGGCGAGCACAACGTCGGGTCGGTACCGCCGGCGCCGAGACAGGCATTCAGCAAGGCCTGGATGTCGCGAGCCTGGATGCCATCGTCGATCTCGTAGTTGAAGTACGTGAGCTCGAAGGTCAACCGTTCGGAGAAGCCGTCCGCCCAGGTTGCGTCGTGCACGATGCCGAAGGTATAGCTGTCCGACTTCTCGGGCTTCAGGTCCGCGTTGCCGCCGGTGAAAGTCGTGATCTGGGTGTTGGCCTGCTGGAAGCCATTGGGCACACCCTGCGCACGACAGGCGGTTTCCAGCGGAGTGGTGTCGGTGCCATCGCTGGCATCGACGACCACGGTACCGGTAGGCCCGCACGGATCTGAGAGCGTCGCGCCGAATTGCGTGAGCCCGTACAGCTCACCGATGTTGGGCGCGCGGAATCCCTTGGAGTAGGTACCGCGCAGCGCCAGGGCTTCGATGGGTTTCCAGCGGAAACCCGCCTTGCCCGTGACCTCGCTGCCGAAAGTGGAGTAGTCAGACCAGCGCAGTGCCGCGTTCACGTCCAGCGACTCGATCAGCGGGAAGTTGAATTCGGCGTACACCTCGTCGACGTCGTAGGTCGCGCTCACCGGCGCGGCGAACGAGTCCTGCGATTCGCCCGTCTGGCGCAGCGGATCCGGCCGGAAGTCGCCGTCGTACTTGCGATGCTCGACACCGACCGCGAAGCCCGCGGCGCGATCACCGATGTCGAACAGATCGCCCGTGAGGTTGGCCGAGATGAGCGTCAGCTTCTGCGTGGAAGCATCGATTTGCGTGGCACGGATGTAGTCGATCATCGGCTGGGTGAACGGGCGGCCCTGACCCCCGAACAGGTCCAGCGGCACGCAGTTGGGCACCTGCGCACACACGGCTGGATCACCCAGCGCCAGTTGCACGCGGCCGATGTTGTAGCCGTTGGTGAAGGTCTGGTCAGCCGAGTTCTCCGAAGTCACGAAGTTCACGTCCCAGTGATACTTGCTGTCGGCGCCGAAAGTGCCGGTGACGCCACCGTTCAGGTACCAGGTGTCGACGTCCTGCTCGAACACGCGTGGCCCGACTTCCACCGGTCGGCGAGTCACCCAGCCGAAATTGCTCGAGGCATCGAGGTCGACGCCGAACGGGTTGTAAGGGTTCAGCGCCGAGATCGAGATCGTGTCCGCGAGCCCGCCCGTGCCGGCGTACGGACCCACGAAGATGGGCTCGGGCGCGGCCTGGTTCCTGGACGTGCGATTGTTGAACAGGCCCTTGGCGTAGATGCTGATGCTGTCGGTCACGTCGACATCGACGCGTGCGAACATCGACTTGCGCTTCGAGGGCGTGAGCAGATAGTTGTATGGCGCGAAATTGAAGCGATCGTTGTCGCTCCAGTCGTGATAGCTGCCGCCCGATGGATCCGCCGGGTTCCACACCGGGGTCGTGGTGCCGTCGTTCAGAGTGACGTCGTAGAAAAACTCCTGGCTGGCGCTGCAGGAACCGTAGCTGGCCGCGGGACGCGTCGGATCGCAGAAGGTGTAGCGGCCCTGCGGGGTGCCCGAACTACCGGCCAGCAGTCCGGCATTCGGCTCGGGAACCGACGACTGGCTCCATTCGCCCGAACTGATGCCGTCCTGGTCGAAATAGCTGGCCACGAAGAGCCCGTGAAATTTCTCGCCGCCGCCACCCAGCGTCACGCTGGCTTCAGTAGTTGGGCCACCGAGGTCGAATTCGCCGCGGTACGCGTCCAGCTGCACGCCTTCGAAGTTCTTGCGCGTGATGATGTTCACCACGCCCGCAATCGCATCGGAGCCATAGATGGCAGAGGCGCCGTCCTCGAGCACCTCGATCCGATCGATGATGCTCATCGGGATCGTGTTCAGGTCCGCCGCGCCGGACACGCCGGAGGCCGACGACTCGTTGACCCAGCGGATGCCATCCACGAGCACCAGCACGCGCTTCGATCCCAGGTTGCGCAGGTCTACCTGCGCCGAGCCCGCGCCGATACCGCCGCCGTCGGCGGGATAACCGAAGTTGCCCGAAGAGTTGAACTTGGTGTTCAGCGCCTTGCCGCCGGTGGTCACCTGCTGCAGCAAGTCACCGACGCTGGCGAGTCCCGTCCGTTCGATCGAGTTTCGATCGATGATCGAGAGCGGCTGCTGGGCGGTGGCGCTGGACTGGATGATGCGGGAGCCGGTGATCACGACCTCCTGCATCTGTTGTTGATCGTCGGGAGCCGTTTGTGCCTGCGCCGCGGTGGCGGCCAACAGGATCGGCAGGTAACCCATAGGCTTTTTCATGCAATGACCCTTCCTGGTTGCGTGAACGCCGCTCCCCCTCCTTGCGGCGAAGTGAAGGCATATCTACGCCTGGGAATCAGAAAAGGGAAGATTTATGTCGCACTGACGCGACCGGTAAAGAGACGGCTGCGGTAGCCCGAAGGGCGATATGTGGCGCTATTGCAACGCAGAGCACCGAGGGTGACGGGGAGGCCTCTCGGGTGGGTCAGCCGCGCCGAGGATTCTGGCGTCGTGGTTCGGCGAACCCGGACAACCCGTCCCCGGCGCCCCTTCGCAGCGCGGTGGTGATGGTCGTATCACCCCCCGCCGCCAGCATGGCCGCGGAATTGAACTGCATCATCCACGCGAGGCATTTCTCGGGCGGCACGGCGCCCGAGTAGCGGTAGCCCTGGGCATAGTCGTAACCCGCGGCCGCGAGGAACTGCGCGTCCCATTCTGTCTCCACGCCCTCGGCGTAGAGCTCGAGCTTCATGGCGTGCGCCATCTGCGCGGTGGACTCGACGATGATGCGGTCGTCGCCGTTGTTGCGCATGCCCATGACGAAGGACTTGTCGAGCTTGAGCGCATGCACGGGCAGATCGCGCAGGTATCCCAGCGACGAGTAGCCCGTGCCGAAGTCGTCGATCGAGATCAGCACGCCGAGCTTGTGGATCTCCTGGATCACGCGCAGCGCGCGCGCCGGGTCGAGCATCATCGCGCTCTCGGTGATCTCGAGCTCGAGGCCGCGAGCCGTGACGCCGGACTGTTCCAGCAATCGCTGCAACTGCGCCGGGAAAGCCGTGTCCTGCAACAATCGCGCGGAGAGATTCACGGCGATGCGCACGTGCAGGCCGCGGTCGCGCCAGGTACGCACCTGCGCGAGCGCGGCGCCGAGAGTCCACTCGGTCAGCGGACGGATCAGGTCCGTGGATTCCGCAATCGCGATGAACTCGGCCGGCGGGATCGCGCCCTGCGTGGGGTGGAACCAGCGCACCAGCGCCTCGCAGCTGTCGACCATGCCGCTGCGCAGGTTCACCTGCGGCTGGAAGTGCAGCTGCAACTGGCTGGCGGCGATGGCCGAGCGCAGCTCGCCACCGATCGCGAGCTTGCGCACGCTGTTTTCGTCGTACGCGGCGTCGTAGTACTCGTAGGGCGTGCCGCGCTTCTTGGCCACGTACATGGCCACGTCGGCGTGCCGCAGCAGCGTGCCCGACTCGCTCGCGTCCTGCGGGAAGCGCGCGATGCCGATGTTCACGCCCACCTCGATCGAGATTCCGGCCACGTCGATGGGCGCGCGCAGGCTGTCGACCAGCGCCTGCGAGGTGGCGGCGATGCTCTCCGTGGAATGCGGCTGGTTCAGCACCACGGTGAACTCGTCGCCGCCGATGCGCGCGATGAAGCCACGCTCTCCGAGCGCCTGCCTGAAGCGCTGCGCCACTTCGCACAACACGCGGTCGCCTACGTTGTGACCCAGCGTGTCGTTCACTTCCTTGAAGCGGCACAGGTCGAGCATCAGCAGCGCGATCGAGGGCTGCGAACGGTCGGGTTCCAGCGCGCGTTCGAGGTGCGCGAGCAACGCGTCACGGTTCGGCAGCGCGGTCAGAGAGTCGTGCGTGGCCTGGTGTTGCAGGCGCCGGGTGTGCGCGCGCCGCTCGCGGATGTCGCGCACGATGGCGGTGTGCAGGCGCTCGGTGTTCAGCCTGACGCGGCTCACCGAAATTTCCACGGGAAACACTTCGCCGCCCAGCGTGCGCGCATCCGATTCGCGGATGTGGCCGTGCATCGAGGCCAGCCGCGCGCCCGTGCCGTCACCCGCGAGCAGCGTGATGAACTTGCCGATGCGCTGGTCGACGAGGTCGTAGGCCGCGCAGTTGAACAGCCGCGAGGCCGCGGGGTTGGCCGTCTTGATGATGCCGTCGTCGTCGATGCACAGGATGGAATCCGTGGACGACTGCACGACACTCTTCAGCAACGCGTCGCGACGCCGCATGCCGATGGCATAGGAGAACGCGCGCCAGGTCTGGATGTCGAGCGAGCGGACCGTCGCCGCGACGAACAACAGCGCGATGGCCAGCGCCGGCGTGGCGCAATCGAGCAGCAGGCGGCTGCCCACGTAGGCGTACGAGGAGATGCCGACGGCCGTGGCCGCGAGCAGCGCGAGCACCACGAGATTGCGGCGCCAGCTCGCGTCGAACCACAACGCGGCCAGCGAGATCCACATCGCCAGCAACAACAGTGAACCCCACATCGGCACGGCTCTCGGTGCGCCAAGGTTCACGGTCTCGGCGGCCAGCGCCTGCACCACGATGCCGGGCAGGCTGCCGTAGATGGGCACGGCGATCAGGTCATTGAGCTCGAGTGCCGTCGCACCGACGAACACCGAGCGACCATTGAAGAGCTCGCGCGAGACTCGCCCCTCGAGCACATCGACGTACGACACGTAGGTGAAGGAACCCGGTGAGATCGAATAGTCGATCGTGACCGGCTGCTCTTCGGGCAGGCGCCGCTCCGGGTCGATGATGCTGGCCATGCGCTCGCCGTCGAGCGTCCAGTAGTTGCGCCACTCGCGCGTCAGCGCGTCCGCACCGGGCGTGGTGTTGACGCCGACGAGGTCCACGCTGCGCGCGAATCGCGGCAGCGGCTTGCTGATGATCAGGTGATTGTCGGTGCCATCGGCGAACTGGAAGAACGTCGGCAGCAGCACCGGGAAGTCGCGGCGGCGCGCGAGCGCCGCATCGAACACCGCGTCATCGAGCAGGTTCGAGGTCGAGCTGAAATCGATGTCGAGGAACACGCGGCGCGGGTTGGCAACGCTGAGCTGTTCCATGAGTTTCGCGTGGTGGTGCCGCGGCCACGGCCAGCGCTCCAGCGCCTCGAGGCTCGCGGCATCGATGCCCACGATGACCACGTTGGACGGAACCTCGTGGCGCAGCATGCGGGCGCGATAATCACTGGCGGCATTTTCCAGCGAGCGCAGCTGTCCGCCCGCTTCGAGCGCGCCAAAGAACACGAACGTCGCGAGCGCGATCAGCCACCAGACCTGACGGCGCCCGAACCGGATCATTTCTTGCCTGGTTTGCGCAGCAGTCCCTTCAGCGTGTCGTCGACCGTGTCGACGACGTCGTCCACCACGTTGCCTTTGCCGGAGTTGCCGGGGTTGCCGCTGTCGTCGGTGCCGTAGGCATTGCCATTGCCGTTACCGTTTTCATTGCCATAGGCGTTGCCGTTTCCGTTGCCATAGGCATTGCCATTGCCAGGGCCTTTGTTGCCCTGATCGCCTTCGGTGCCGAGGCCGAGGTCGACGTTCACATTCGTGTTGCCCAGGTTCACGCCGAGATCGACGTGGCCGGATGCGGCATCGGCACCGGCGGACACGCTGGCACCCGGCAGTTCCGCGTGGGCTCCAAGGTCCACGTTGGCCGCGCCGTGATCGCCACCGACATCCACGACGACGCCGACAGTTTCACCACCCGCGAGGGGACCACCAGTGGCGCCGGCATGCACCTCGACCTGTGCCGCATTGGGGTTGCCGACGTCGACGTTGCCCGGAGTGCCCCCGGGATCCACACCGACGCTCACGCTGGTTTCGGCGGCCACTGGCGCGGCGGCTGCGGGCGCGCCCGCGCCAGCGTCCACGCTCACGCCAAGGTCGACGCTGGCGGCGCCACCGGCATCGACGACCGGCGGACCCGGTGCCTCGCTGACAGCAGGTGCCACGTCGATCGCGGCATTGCCCGCATCGACCGAAACATTCACCGCGCCCGGGACGTCCGGGCTCGCGGGAGCGCCCACGCTGGCGCCATCATTTTGAATCGCGGGCTGGACCTCGACTTCATTCTGCAGACTCACGGCGAGGCCAGGGTTCACGGGTGAATCACCTGCCGGCCCGACGATGATCGGCTCGGAGCTCGGTCCAAGGTCATTCGAGCCTGAGCGGCCCTCGACTGGCGAATCCGTCGCAGCGGCACTTCGCGCCACCGGCGTGGCACGCGCCGATGCCGCCGGCGGCAGCTTGCCTCTGTCGTCGCGCGAGCTCTGCGGCACGCGCGGCGGCGGCACGGCCTTGCCCGGATCCATCTTGAGCACGCCGATCGAGGGATCGGCGAGGCTGCGCGTCGCGATCTCGCCGGCCTTGATGTCGACCACCGAGCTGTCATCGGCGGCGCGGATTTCGAGCAGGCCTTCGAACAGCGAGATGGTGGTCTTGCTGTCCTGGGCCGACACATTGAACTGGGTGCCCTTCACGACTCCGACCAGGTACGGCGTCTCCACGCGCAGCTTGCGTGGACCACGTTTGCCGATGCTGTAGAACGCGTTGCCGCGCGGCTGCACGATGCGATCGATGGGGCCGCCGGCCTTCTCGAGCGCCGGGAATTCGAGCAGCGTGTCCGGGCCGACGCTCACCGAAGTTTCGCCCTGGCGCAGATCGATGGCGCCGTCGCGACCGGTCTGCACGGTCGCGGGAAGCTCGAGCACGGTGCCGGCTTTCACGGCGCGTTGCGCGCCTTTCATGGTGACGTGCACTTCGCCCTTGAGGCCCACGATCACGATGTCGCCGGTGTCGAGCGCGTGCGCCAGCGGCATGGCGAGCCACGCGACCAGCAGCAACAATGAATACCTAACTACACGAGCCCTCGAAGGCTCATTATGGTTATTACGGGACATGGCCCATCCCCCTGCTTCTTTGGCGCGCATCCTACTAGGGGATCACCGGTCACAATGTGAGTCGCATCTCATCACCTCGCGCGCGATGCGCGGAGAATGCGCGCCCTGATCCCGACGCACCGGAACAGGCGCGCGCAAATGACAATAACCAGCGGGGAAACGAAGTTCTTGCAGCGACGCGCGCCGATCATCGCCGCGCTTGTCATAACGCTCACGGCATGTTTCGCGCACGACGCGCATGCGCAGGCATCGTCGCAGGCCTCGACCCTAACTACCTCGAGGGCGCCGACGGCGCAGGCTCCCATCCTCTCGACCGTGGTCATCGACGGCAGCATGGCTTACGACGCCGCACGGTTGTTCGTGGCCTACCGCGAGCAACTCGGACAGCCGATCACGCGGGAAGGCGCGCGCGCCGTCGTCGACGCGCTGCTCGCGCTCTACGACCGCGACGGCTACGTGCGGCCCGAGATCACGCTCGACGACCGCATGACGGGTCGCGGCGTGTTGCGCGTGCGGATCTCGGAGGCGCAGGTATCGAACGTGGTGTTCGAAGGTGACGCCGGCCGCTACCAGCCGCAGCTCGAAGAAATCGGCCTGCGGCTCCAGGCCGCGCGGCCGCTGCGCAAGGATGACGTGCCGGACGCGCTGCGCGCCATGCGGCAGATGGCGGGCCTCACGATCACCGCGAGCACGCGCAAGGATCCCGAGCTGTCGAATGCCTTCGAGCTCGTGGTGAAGTCCGAATTCTCCGCCGTCGACGGCATGGTGCGCATGAACAATCGCGGCACCGAGCAGGTGGGCCCGGCGTTCATGCTGGGACAGCTGTTCGCCAACGGGCTGCTGGGCCGCCAGGACAAGATCGGCCTGATCGCGGCCGCCGCCAGTGATCCCGAGGAATACCTGGGCGGCGGCTTGTACGCGGATGTCGGCCTGGACGATGCCGGTACCCATGGCAGTGCGCTGCTGTTCCGTTCGCACTCGGCGCCGAACGAACGGCCGTTCAACTTCGACGACGAATACCGGCGGGACCGCCTCACGCTGCGGGTGACTCATCCGCTGTCACAAGGCGCCACGTCGTCGCTGAGCATCGGCGCGGCGTTCGACGCCGATGACCTCTTCATCGAACGCAGCGGTTTCACCATCCGCGAAGAACGCCTGCGCATTTTCGAGACGGGACTGCGCGGCACCTGGCGCAGCTCCGGCGCGATGCAGTACTCGGCCAATCTGTCGTGGCGCAAGGGCGTCGATGCCTTCGGCGCTGGCCTGCAGGCCCACGACCTGGCGGACGATCCGCGCCGCGCCGACTTCCTGCTGACACAATTCTCCGGCACGGTCTACCGGCGCTTCGCCGTCGATTGGTCGGTGCGCTTCGATGCGCTGGCGCAGCACTCCGGCTACGTGCTGCCCGATGGCGAGCGCTTCAAGATCGGCGGCGACCGCCTGGGTCGCGGTTTCGAAGTCGCGGAGATCGCCGGTGATCGCGGTGTTGGCGGCAAACTCGAGCTGCGCCGCGACCTCGTGAGCACGCAGGGTGTGCTGGGTCGGCTCTCGGCCTATGGCTTCTACGACTTCGGCGCTGCGTGGAAACAGGATCGCCCGGGGCGCGAGTCGGCCGCGACGGCCGGCACCGGGCTCGCACTGCAGGGCTCCGCGATCACCGGTTACCTCGAGGTCGCCAAACCGCTCACGGGTGCCGACATCGAGGGCAAGCGTCGCGCCTCGGTGTTCGCCGAGCTCAGCTACCGCTTCTAACAACCATGCGGCGCGGGTCCACGATCCATTGAACGACCTCGGCAGGGAAGCAGTCATGGCCGACATCCGCACCTGGATCGAGAAACGCCTGCCGGGCGCGCCGACTGGGTAGACGTCTCGCGCGGGTTGCTCACCTTCGGCTTGCCACGCGCGCGTCTGCGGGCGATCTTTGCGCGATGGCCCAACGCGAAATTTCACAAACGGCTGGTGCAACTCACGCTGCGCGAGGCACGGCGACATCTGCTGCGGCCCCTGTCGGTACTCAGGTGGTGAAAGCGGCGCTGCTCGCGCTGGCAGTCTGCTCACCGTCGTTCGCCGCGCAACCGCTGACCACTGAACGCACCGCGACACTGGCGCAACTGTTTTCGTCCGCCGACGCGCACGCGCTGGATCGTACGCTGCCCTCCGATCGTGTGATCCATTACCGCGTACGTGAACCTGCCGGCGCTGCCCACGGCGTGTTCGTATACGTGTCGCCGACCGACTCGGGCGAGCTGCCCGCGGACTGGGTCCCCGTGATCGATCGTGAGCAGCTGCTGTACGTGGCTGCCGACGGCTACGGAAATTCTCGGCTCACCGCCGAGCGCATGCTCGTCGCGCTGGCCGCGGATCGGCTCGCGCAACAGATGGGCGTGAAAGGGGCGCGGCGCTATATCGCCGGCATGTCGGGCGGTGGTCGCATCGCGAGCCAGCTCATCACGCACTTTCCGCAGGTGTTCAGCGGTGCGATCTGCATCGCGGGTGCCGACTATTTCATGCCGCAGGACGAAGCGCTGCGCGCGGCCGTGGGCACGCGGCGCGTGGTGATGATCACGGGCAGCCGCGACTTCAACCAGCGTGAGATCGAGCTGGTGTCCCGGCGCTACCAGCAGTCAGGATTGCCGAAGCTGATGCTCATGGACCTGCCGGGGTTCGCGCACCAGTTGCCGGATGCCGCGCAGCTGTCGCAGGCGCTCGCCTTCCTCGACGCGAACTGACTTCTGCTGCCCGCGGCGCTCGTGCAGAATGGCAGCGCATGGGGGAGGAAGAAAAAGAAAATCCCACCGCCACCGACGGCGCCATCGATTTCAGCGGCTACTCGCTGGACCAGCTTCACCAGTTGCGCGGCCTGCTGGATCGCGTGGCGTTTCCCCAGAACTTCACCAACCTGCTCGCGGAGATCGCGCGCCGCGAAGCAGTCGTGGCGAACCCGGAGCCTGCGCCGACATCGCCCGAGACGCCTAGGTTGGGACGCTTCACGCAGCACGACGGCTGGCACGGGTGGCTGCAGGCGCGACGGCGCCGCTCGCCGGTGTTCGGTGCCGGCACGATGGAGATCGGTGCCGACGAGGTGAAGCTCACCGGCCACCGTCGCACCTGGCTGGGCGTCAGCGTGCCCACAGAATACCTGGCGTCCCTGGCACGGGTGAGGAACGCGACGCTCGATGGCAAGACTTTGCACTTCGAGATCAAGCGCCGCCTGCGTCCTGCACGGCGGGTGGTCTTCGACTCGGAATCAGCCGATCACGCTCGCGAACTGCTCGAGCGCCTGCCGCATCGCCAGAGCGCCGGCTTCGAAAAGCGTTGGCATGAGACTCGCGAATTCAACGCCCGACTCGAAGCGCTCGGCGGCCGCCATTGGGTGACACCGGTGCTCGTGGTGGTGAACGTCCTGGTGTTCCTCGCCACGCTGATTGCATCTAAGAACTACGAGCCCGATGCCTCACGTTTCCTGGATTGGGGCGCCAACCTCGGCCTGATGACCGCCTCGGGGCAATGGTGGCGGACTGTCTCGGCCATGTTCCTGCATGGCGGATGGATGCACCTGCTGCTCAACATGTGGGTGCTGTGGAATGTGGGCCGCCTGGCCGAGCGGCTGTATGGCAGCGCGATATTCGCGGCTCTCTACTTCGCCACCGGCATCTGCGGCAGTCTGATGCGGATCGTCTGGGAGCCCTCGATCGCCAGTGTCGGTGCATCCGGCGCCATCTTCGGCGTGGGGGGCGCGCTGCTCGCCGTGTTGTTGCACCGGGATGCGCGCATCCCGCGGTCTGTCGCGCTCGCGCACTGGCCCAGCACCTTGCTGTTCGTGCTGTTCAATCTCATCAATGGCTACTTCGACCCCCTGATAGACAACGCATCACACGTCGGTGGACTAATCAGTGGTTTGATCCTGGGCTGGACTTTCGTCAGGCCGGTCGAGATCGAGCAGCGACGGGAATTCCCGACGCGCCAGGTAATCTCAGGCGCAGTCGCCTGCGCGCTGCTGGGAGCCGCCTTCTTCGCGCATCTGCGCACGGCAGGCGGACAGCTGAGCCCGTCCGAACGCTACATGCTCGACCGGACCTGGTACGCGCAGGGTGAGGCGGAAAACCTCGCCCTCTGGAGTGAAATGGTCACGCGTTCCTCCACCGGCACCATCAGTGATGCCGAGCTCGGCGACATTTTCGAAGCCAGGATCGTGCCTTTCTGGAAAGACACGCAGCAACGGCTCGCACGTGAGGGCAAGAACGTACCGGCACCACAACAGCCCTTCGACCAGGGCATGCGCGAGTACGTGCGCCTGCGGCTGGCGTGGGCCGAGGCCATCGTGCGGGCAGCGCACGATCGCGATGGCAATCATGGCGAGGAGCTCAACCAGCTCGTGGAGGACGCCAACAAGACGATGGCGGGCCTGGGTCGCTTCAACATGCGCGCGCACTATGACCAGCGCCCCCGTGCTCTCGCGAGCAGCCGCGTCATGGTCAAACTACGCAACCTGTTTGCCGCTGATGGCGAATGCGCACAGCCCCCGCCTCCTTCCGCTCGCCTGCCCGCCTTCAGCGATGCGCCGGGGGATGGTCCGAAAATGCAACAAGCGGCGGGTTGCAAGGCGCAGCAGTATTTCGTCGCAGGTGACTACCAGGCTCTCGAGGACCTGATCCGCAGCAGTGGCGCGCGGCCTGCGGACCTGCGCGACGGGAGCTCCACGCTGTCGGGTGTGTTCGGCGGCCTGGACGACTACTTCGATTACGGCGGCAGTGAATTCGAAACGCTCATGGGTCGGACTTCCGACTGGCGCCGCTCGGTCAAGGACCCGATCGGCGCCGAAATCGCCGAGGTGTTGCTGTTCCGCAGCTGGGCCTGGTCGGCGCGCGGCAATGGTTTTGCGAACTCAGTGAGCCGCCAGACCTGGGAGATCTTCGGCACGCGCCTCGAGATGGCAGCGGCGGGCTTGCGCGAAATCCGGCCGCGCGCCGCGACGAACCCGTACTGGTACCAGCTCGCACTGCAGATCGGCGGTGACCAGCAGGTCAACAACGAGGAGCTCGACAAGCTGTTCGAGGAGGGCGCGCAGAAGTTTCCTGACTACCTGGGCATATACACCGCCCGCATGCGCAGGTTCATGCCGCGTTGGGGTGGAACGGTCGACGAGCTCGACGCGTTCATCCAGGCCGCCGCGGACGCACGTCGTGGCGTGCTCGATGCCGACGAGCGTTACGCGCAGCTCTACGCAGCCTACTCAGCCATGGAATCCGACGAGATCAACATCTTTGCCGTCGGCAATGCCGACTGGCAGCGGATCCAGGACGGATTCACGCGTCTGCGCCAGCGATATCCACACAGCGACTTCATCCTGAATCAATACACGAAGCTGGCCTGCGTCGCGGGCGACGCCGAGAGATATCGCGCGCTGCGCCCTTATGCCGGCGCCCGCACATCGAGTCTCGCCTGGTCGACGAAGCGGTCGCTGGAATCCTGCGACGAGCTCTTCAAGCCGCAGCCGGAGACGGCCGGGTAGTCAGGCGGACCTCCGGGACCAGGCGCGCTTGATGAACAGCGCGACCACGATGAAGCCGAGACACGCCAGGCTGGCCTGCATTTCGGGCTGCTTGTTCGGCATGAATCCCATCGCAACCATGACGGCGACCATGGCGAGCGCGGCAATACCGGCAATCCACTGGGCACCCCCCGCGGTGCGCAGCTCGGGCCGCGAATACGGGAATTTGTAGTGCGCCAGCGCCACGAATGTGTAAGTGAACATCATGAGCGCGCCCGATGAATTCATCAGGAAGTTGAACAGCTCTGCCGCGTTGAAGTTGAGCAGCATGACGATGAAGCCGAACGCGCTGCCCAGCAGGATGGCGCGCGCCGGCACCTGGCGTTTGTTCACGGCCGTGAGCCAGCGCGGCGCGTCGCCATGGTCCGCCATCGCGAACAACACGCGCGCGGTGACGTAGACACCGGAGTTCAGGCAGGAGAGCACCGCGGTGAGCACGATGACGTTCATGATCGTGGCCGCGCCCGGCACACCCATGCGCGCGAGCGCCAGCGCGAACGTGGAGTCGCCGGCCTTGAACTCGTTCCACGGCACGATGCACAGGATCAGCGCGATCGCGAGCACGTAGAACAGCAGGATGCGCAGCACCACGTTGGCCGCGAGCCGCGACATCGTGAGGTTCGATTCGGCCGACTCGGCCGCCGCGACGGTCACGATCTCCGCGCCGACCATCGAGAAGATCACGGTGGTGGTGCCGCTCAGGATCGCGATCCAGCCGAACGGCGCGAAGCCCTGGTGCGCCGTGAGGTTGGACAACCCGGGGCTCGCCGGGTTTTTCACGCCCAGCAACCAGCCCGCGGCGATCACGATGAACACCACGATCGCCGCGACCTTGATGGACGCAAACCAGAATTCGAACTCGCCGTACGAACGCGCCGACGACAGGTTGACCGCGGTGAGGATCACCATGAGGCCGAGGCCGATCTGCCAGACCTCGAACATGGGCAGCCACGCGTGGGCCGTCTGCGCGCCGACCAACGCTTCGAACGCGACCACCACCACCCAGAACCACCAGTACAACCACCCAGTGACGAAGCCCGCGCCGCCGCCAAGCCCGGCGCGCACGTATTCGGTGAATGAGCCGAGCCCGGGCTGATCCATGGCCATGCGCGCCAGCAGCCAGATCACCGAGAACACCACGATGCCGGCCGAGATGTAGCTCAGCACCACCGCGGGTCCGATCGTGGCGATGGCCCCGCTGCTGCCCACGAACACGCCGCCGCCGATGATGCCGCCGATGGAGATCATCATGAGGTGTCGCGCGAGCAGCGACTTCGAGAGGCGGGAACTGGCGGATCCGGAAACTGGAATGTCGGTGGCGTTCAAGATCACCCCCTGCGATTGCGCGCGAGCTTAACAAGCCGCCGTCTTTATTCGCCACAATCCTCACGCGGTTTGCCACGCTCCTGCCCGGGGCGCATCGCGGGCGCACGCTTCAATCCCGGTTACAGCTAACAACCGGGAGACGGATCATGGTTCGGGTACTTGGCGCGGCGTTTCGATGGGTCATGTGGTTCACGCTGGCGGGATTGCCCGCGCTCGCGGGCGCGCAAACCGCCGCGGGTGAGGAAGACGCCGCGGACCGCACGCTCTCGCCCTACTTCTTCGTGCACGGCGACGGCGCCACCGAGCAGCTGCCGCTCAAGGGCACCGACGTCGAGGTCTCGATCGCCGGCGTGATCGCGGACGTCAAGGTCACGCAGCGTTATCGCAACGACGGCAGCACGCCGATCGAAGCCGAGTACGTGTTCCCCGGCTCGACGCGCGCCGCCGTGCACGCACTGACCATGACCATCGGCGAGCGCCGCGTGGTGGCGCAGATCCGCGAGAAGAAGCAGGCGCGCGTCGAATACGACGCGGCCAAGTCCGCGGGCAAGAGCGCCGCATTGCTCGAGCAGCAGCGGCCGAACGTCTTCAAGATGAGTGTCGCCAACATCATGCCCGGCGACGTGGTCGAGGTGGAGCTGCGTTACACCGAGCTGCTGGTGCCGACGAATTCCATCTACGAGTTCGTGTATCCCACGGTCGTCGGACCGCGCTACGTGAGCCAGGCGGAGCACGGAAATCCGCCCACGCCGCGCGAGAACTGGCAGTCCAACCCCTACCTGCACGCCGGCCAAGAGCCCACGAGCGACTTCACGCTGCACGCTGACATCAACTCCGGCATCCCGATCAAGGACGCGACGTCTTCGTCGCATCGGGTTCACATCGCGTACCAGGACGCGCACCGCGCCGACGTCGACCTGCTCAAGGAGGCGGGCAACGGCGGCAATCGCGACTTCATCCTGCGTTACCAGCTCGCGGGCGGCGGCATCGAGTCCGGCCTCATGTTGTACGAGGACGGCGACGACAAGTATTTCCTCGCGATGATCGAGCCGCCGAAGCGCGTGACGCCGGCGCAGATCACCGCGCGCGACTACGTGTTCATCGTCGACGTGTCGGGCTCCATGCACGGCTTCCCGCTCGAGGTCACCAAGGCGCTGATGCGCAACCTGCTGGGTAATCTCAAGCCCACGGATACGTTCAACATCCTGCTGTTCTCGGGCGACTCGGCCGTGCTCGCGCCGACGCCGCTGCCCGCGACGCCCGCGAACCTCAACCGCGCCATCGCGCTCATGAACCAGCAGTCGGGCGGCGGCGGCACCGAATTGCTGCCGGCCTTGCAGCGAGCCATGGCGCTGCCGGGCTCGGAGAATCGCGCGCGCAGTATCGTCGTCGTCACCGATGGCTACGTGTCGGTGGAGACCCAGGCCTTCGACCTCATCCGCAACAACCTCGGCAATGCCAACGTGTTCGCGTTCGGCATCGGCAGCTCGGTCAACCGATTCATCATCGAGGGCATGGCGCACGTGGGCCAGGGCGAGCCGTTCATCGTGACCAACGAGAACGAAGCCGACGCGCGCGCCGAGGCGCTGCGCCGCTACATCCAGTCGCCGGTGCTGACCAGGGCGAAGCTCGCGGCGCAGGGCTTCGAGATCTACGACGTGGAGCCGCCGGGCATTCCCGACGTGCTGGCCGAGCGCCCCGTGATCGTGTTCGGCAAGTGGCGCGGCCAGCGCAAGGGCCAGCTCACGCTGGATGGCGTGGCCGGCGACGGCAAGTTCCGCAAGACCTTCGACGTCTCCAAGGCGTCCATTTCGAAGGACAACGTGGCGCTGCGTTATCTGTGGGCGCGCAGCCGCATCGCGCGGCTGGATGACTACCAGCACCTGCAGGACGACCCGGATCGCGTGCAGGAGATCACCAACCTCGGCCTGCAGTATCACCTGCTGACCAACTACACCTCGTTCCTCGCGGTCGACCAGGTGGTGCGCAATCCGGATCCCGCGAGCTCGCAGAGCGTCAAGCAGCCGCTGCCGATGCCGCAGGGCGTGAGCGATCTCGCCGTCGGCGAGTTCCTGCCGACATCACCGGAGCCCGAGCTCATCGCGCTCGTCGGTGTCGCGGGCGCGATGGCGGCCTGGGCCCGTCGTCGCAAGGCGAAGCAGCGTGCGTGACTTCACCCGCCGCCTGCCGGCCGGATTGCTGATGCTGGCGCATGCCGCCTGCTTCTGGCCGGTGTGGCGGTGGTACCTGGAGCGGCTCGACGACGGCTCGGATGAGCCCTGGGCCCTGGTCGCGCTGCTGGCCGCGGTGGTGCTGAGCTGGCCGCGTGACGGCTTCAAGTGGAACCCGCGCGACCCACTGCTGCTCGGCGCCGCCGCGTGCACGCTGCTGTACGCATCGCTCGCGCCTTTCGCCCCGCCGCTGCTGCGCGCGCTGGTCGCCATGGCCGCGCTGGGCTGCAGCTGGATCAGCGTGAGCGGCGCTCGTGACAAGTGGCCGGCGGTGTTGTGCCTGGTGGTGTTGTCGGTGCCGGTGATCGCCTCGCTGCAGTTCTACGCGGGCTACCCGATGCGCACGGCGACGGCGAGCGGCGCCACCGGGCTGCTGAATCTGCTCGGCATCGACGCCACGCGCAGCGGCACCAGCATGGTGGCGTATGGCCGCACGGTGCTGGTGGACGCGCCTTGCAGCGGCGTGCGCATGTTGTGGACGGCGACCGTGTTGTGCGCGTCTCTGGCGGCCATGCGCACGCGGGTCAGCGCCGGCGCGATGCTGGCGGCGTTGGCCGGCGTGGTTCCGATCGTGCTGATCGGCAACACGCTGCGCGCCGCCATGTTGTTCGTGATCGAAACGGCGGATGAACCTCCGCCCGGATACCTGCACTCGCTGGTGGGCATCATCACCTTCGTGATCGTGGCGGCGTTGCTGCTGGGCGCCGAGCACCTGCTCACGCGCCGCCGCACGGTTCGCCATCTCACACTGGCGGTGCGCCCGTGAACGCGGTCCGGTGGTTGCTCGCCGCGATGGTGCTGGCCGCCGTGGCGCCGCTGCTGGCCTCGCATGCGGACAAGGCCCACGCGAGCGGGGGTGCGCTACCCGCCTGGCCGCACGAGTTCGAAGGCCGCCCGCTCACGCCGATTGCGCTCACCGCGGAGCAAGGTCGCCTGCTCGCCGACTTTCCGGGCGCCGCGGCGCGTTTCTCGGACGGCGAGCGCGACATCCTGATGCGCTGGGTCACGCAGCCCACGCGCCGTCTGCACCCGGCCGAGGATTGTTATCGTGGCTGGGGCTTCGAGGTCGCCAGCTCGAAGATCCGTGCCGATCGTGATGGCAGGCGCTGGCGCTGCTTCGAAGTCACGCGTGATGGCGTGGCCCGCCAGGTCTGCGAGCAGATCCGCGATGCCGACGGCGCCAACTACACGGACGTGTCGTCGTGGTACTGGGATGCCACGCTCAACCGGACCCAGGCGCCCTGGCTCGTGGTCACGGTGGCCAGCGCCGGCGCGCGGTGAGTTGTCGAAAACCCCGGCGGCCGTTCGACTACCTGGTAACCAACACGGATTCACCAAGGAGCGAACATGAAATACCTGGCAGCAGCGATCCTGTCCCTTGCGGCGGCGACTTCGGCGCGGGCGGCCGACAAGACCGGCTACATCAAGGCCAATGGCCTCGACTACTACTACGAGATCAGCGGCAAGGGCGAACCGCTGTTGCTGCTGCATGGCGGACTCGGATCCACCGACATGTTCCGGCCCATCCTGCCGCGTCTGACCGAGCACCGGCAGGTGATCGCCATCGATCTGCAGGGCCACGGCCGTACCGGGCTCGGCACACGCAAGTTCGATCTCCTCGACATGGGTGATGACGTCGCGATCGTGATCGACAAGCTCGGCTACCGGCAGGTCGATGTGCTGGGTTATTCGTTCGGTGGCGGCGTGGGTTTCCGCTTCGCGGCCCAGCATCCCGACAAGGTCCGGCGCCTCGTGCTGGTGTCGGTGGGATTCTCCGACCTGGCATTCTTCCCCGAGATCCGCGAGCAGCAGAACCAGATCGGCGCCGCGAGTGCGGAATACATGAAGGAGACGCCCATGTACAAGACGTACGTGGCCGTGGCGCCGAAGCCGGACGACTTTCCGCGCCTGCTGCAGGCCATCGGCGACTTCATGCGCGGCCACTACGACTATTCGGCCGACGTGAAGAAACTCACCATGCCGACCATGCTGGTCTATGGCGACGGCGACATGTACAAACCCGAGCACATGATCGAGTTCTGGAAGTTGTTAGGCGGCGGCCTGCGCGACGCCGGCTGGCAGCGCGAGAACCTCTCGAGGAACCGGCTGGCCATCCTCCCCGACCAGACCCACTACGACATCTTCTTCTCGCCGAAACTGGTCGACACCGCGCTGCCCTTCCTCGACGGAGTCAGTGGCTCGAAGAGCTGGGACGAAGTCACCCGCGGCAGGTAGCCGTGGGCGCGGCGATCATCCGAAGCGCAGCTTCAACGCGAGGATGGTCGCCGCCAGGGCCAGGGTCACCGAATTGGCGAGGATCATGGGCCCCGAGCGCACCGAGATGCCGTACAGCAGCCACAGCGCAACTCCGAGCGTGAAGATCACGTACATGGCGAGCGATATGCCGCTGGTATTGCGCGACCGGATGGTCATCAAGGCCTGGGGAATGAAGGAGCTGGTGGTGAGCACCGCGGCGGCATAGCCGAACCATTCGAGATTCATGGCGTGCATGGTAGTGGGGCTGTTACCTTTCCGTAAGGGAAAGTCAGCAGGATCACGCCATGATACGTAGAGAATTCCTGCGCGCGTCCGTCGCGCTCGCGACCGCGACCGCCATTGCCAGACCGCGCTTTTCATTCGCGGCCGAATCCATCGACATCCCGGCAGTGTCCCGCGGCGGCGGCGCGATCGTGATCAAGGCCGCGGACCTCGCCGCGTTCCGCGCGCAACAAGGCGGCCCGGTGCTGACTCGCACGAGTGACGGCTACGATGCCGCGCGCCGCGTCTGGAACGGCGCCTTCGACAAACATCCCGCGCTGATCGCGCGCTGCACGAGCACCGCGGACGTGGTGGGCGCCGTGAACTTCGCTGCCTCGCAGGATCTGCTGGTCGCGGTGCGCGGCGGTGGCCACAGCCTGCCGGGGTACTCGATGTGTGACGGCGGCATCGTGATCGACCTCGCGCCCATGCAGGACGTGCGCGTCGATCCGGCTTCGCGCGACGCCTGGGTGGAACCCGGCGTGTTGTTAGGTGGCCTCGATCGCGAAACACAGGCTTACGGTCTCGTGGTACCGGCGGGTACCGTGTCGCATACCGGCGTGGCCGGACTCACGCTGGGCGGCGGAGTCGGACGCCTGCAGCGTAAATTCGGACTCACCATCGACAGCCTGGTCGGCGCCGAGGTCGTCACGGCCGACGGCAAGCGGGTGCGCACGTCGGCCGATGACAATCCGGAGCTGTTGTGGGCCCTGCAGGGTGGTGGCGGAAATTTCGGCGTGGTGACGTCCTTCATGTTCAAGGCCCACGAATTCGGCCACTCGGCGGTCGCCGGCGACATCGTGTTTCCGATCGAGCAGGCGCGCAGTGTGTTGTCTGCCTTCGCGGAGTATTGCCTCAAGGCCTCGGACGACCTCTGGATGGATCCCACGCTCGATTGCGACGACACGGGCCATCGGCGGCTCGTGTTCACGGTCTGCCATTGCGGCGACGAGGCGAGCGCCGCGAAGGACATCGCCGCGATCCGCCGATTCGGCAAGGCGGTGCAGGACGACGTCGCACGCAAACCCTGGGTGGTGGTGCAGTCGGAGCACGACGCGGATTCGCCGCATGCGCGCGGGTACTACATGTCCGGCGGGCGGGTCACCGAGCTGCTGCCGGCGCTGCTCGACCATGCGGTCGAGAGCATCAAACTACCCGGCGCCGAGCTCGGCAAGATCAGCCTGACACAGCACGGCGGCGCGAGCGCGCGCACGCCGCTCGAGTCGACCGCCTATGCCCAGCGGGATGCCTCACACAACTTCGTGGTGCGCGCCTCGTGGGACGACCCGCGCCAGGCAGCTGCGCGCACCGCCTGGCAGAAGCAGACCTGGGCGAAGTTCGCGCCCTACTCCGCGGGCATCTACGCCAACCTCAATGCCGGCGATCCGAACGTCGCCGCGCGCACCGCCTACGGCGCCAATCTCGATCGGCTCATCGAGGTCAAGACGAAGTACGACCCCAGGAACCTGTTCCACCTGAATCCGAACATCAAGCCGCGAACCGCCGCTTGAGAAAACTTTTTGCCGGCTGGCCACTCCGACCTCTCATGGCCTGGGTGTTTCGACTTCTGCTGTGTCTGCCTGCCGTGGCACTGGCCGCCGATGATGCGCGCGTCATGCGTCTCGAGCAGGACGTGCGCACGCTGCAGCGTGATGTGCAGGTCCTCTCGCGGCAGATCGAGCAATTGCGATTGCAGACTACGCGGCCCGGATCCGAGGGTCGTCCTGCGCCGGCACCACCACCCGTCATCGACACCAGTGGCTGGCTCGATGCCGCCAAGTGGAAGAAGCTGCGGCCCGGCATGAGCGAGCTCGAGGTCATCTCGCTGCTCGGCGTGCCCACGTCCACGCGTGAGCGTGACGGCGCTCGCGAGTTGCTCTATGCGATGGAGATCGGCAGCTCGGCGTTCCTCGGCGGCAGCGTGTTGTTGCGCGATCGCAAAGTCGTCGAGATACAGGTGCCCACTCTCAGGTAGCCGTTGTTCTTCCCGGCTGCGGCCGACCCGCACGCCGAATGCTCTGGTGGGGACGTGCTGCCACACCTCCCCGGATTCGGCGCCATGGTCTACACCCTCCGAACGATTTGAAGCGCCCACTGTGCGGGCTCCCGACTCGCGAGCATCAGCCTCGGCGACGACGGGAAGGTCGCCAGCATCCAGTAACCCGAAGTTACTTCTGTGCGCTCCGGGCGGCCCGTAGTTTCGACGCGAACTGGCCGACCTGGAGTTGCACATGGCTTGCTGGCGTGGATTCGCTGCTCTTTGGGCGCTGGCGGGCGCCGCGGTGTCGGGTGACTGGCACTACTCGATCGGAGTGCACGACTTCACCGTGCCCCAGGTGGACTCGGACACGTTCGGCATCAACGGTCGCGCGAGCCTCGACCGTCACAACGCATCCGGACGTCATTACTTCGGCACCATCGATGTATTGATCGATCGCGACCAGGATCACCTGGATCCCGATCACATCCCCGTCTGGTGGGAGCTGTACGCCGGCACCGATGGCATGTTCTGGGAGACCGGCAACGCACGCGCGGGCTGGGCCGTGGATGTCGATACCCGCTCGAACACCGCGAGCTCCATCGAGCGCCGGATCATGGCGCTGCCGTCGCTGGTGGGCGCGTACGCGAACGAGCGATTCCAGGCCTCCGCGAAAACCGGCGCGGGCTGGTTCTTTCTCGAGATCGACGACGACGTGCCAAAGACCCGCGGCTATGTCCGGGACGACCTGCGCAACAGCCGCCTGGCGTACTCCGTCTCCGGCGACGCCACCGTCCACATGGGAGATTCATGGTCGGTTTCGGGCACTGCGCAAGAATGGTGGGACAGCCACGGTTCGCTGCAAACCGAATTCACCGCCGCCCTGCGCTTCAACGCCGACCGCTGGCGCAAAGGCAGTGAGCTCGTGCTCGACGCCGACTACAACGAATACAACCTCGCCCCCTACCAACGCAGCGGCCTGCCCGCGATCCTTCCCTGGGACCACGACCTGATGTTCCGCGTCATGCTCGACAACACGTGGTGAGTGAGTGGGTCCGGGATTTCGGCTCGCGTAGCGAGCCGTTGAATGAGCCGGGGTTGGGCGAGGGCGGATGCCTTTGCGAGAGCACTTAACTTGCTCTCGCCCGCCCGAGCGCGCCCGCTCCGCGGGCGCTGGCATTCCGACTTGGCCACCATTTCCGGAAAATGGGGACATTCCTCGTTTCCTCTGGCACTTCACCTCGAGGAGCGATGCCGCTGCAAAGCAAAAGGGGACACACCTGGAGGTGTGTCCCCTTTTGCTAGGAAACGAGGAATGTCCCCATTTTCCGGAAATGGTGGCCGGGGTCGGAATCGAACCAACGACACGCGGATTTTCAATCCGCTGCTCTACCAACTGAGCTACCCGGCCCCGTTTGGAATGCCCCTCGATCGAGGGCCGCGTATTAGACCGACCGGCCGCCGCTCCGTCAAGCAATCCAACGCTCAACTCCTTGATTTGCCACGAATCGATGCGCCAGCGAAGTCCTATCGCCGGGTGGCCGGCCCTCCTATGCCCGCGTCGGCGCGCTCCCCGGATCATCGCGGCGCATAACAAGGACCTATAAATGAGCGCCGTTCTCGACCGATCTCCCGCCGCCGACCGTCCCCAGCGCCTGCGCTGGATCTCCGACAAGACCATCGCGCGCATCCGCCGGCACCTGCCGCACACCCGATTCTTCGACAACCTGTATCACCGCATCCTGTTCCTGCAGCGGCATCGCCGGCTGCCCAAGAACCAGATGATGTGGAACGACGTGTGGTTCCGCATCAAGACCAGCGGCGAGATCGAGAACCCGCTGCGCGTGTACGTCTCGGACAAGGAGCACGTGAAGGAGTACGTGCGCGAGACCATCGGCGCCCGGTACAACGTGCCGACCATCGCCGTGCTGCGCAGCCCGGCCGAGGTGGACAACTTCGAGTTTCCGGCGCGTTGCGCCATCAAGCCCACGCACGCGAGTACCGTCGTGTGCCTGCGTGCGAACGGCGAGCCCATCGACCGCGAGCGCATCAAGAGCTGGTTTTCGCTCAACTACTACTACACGGGACGCGAGCGGAACTATCGCTCGCTGCAGCCGAAGGTGATCGTCGAGCCGCTGATCTTCGATACCACCAATGTCGAGGACTACAAGATATTCTGCTGGCACGGTGTGCCGAAGTTCGTGATGGTCGACATCGACCGTCACACGAATCACATGCGCAAGCTCTACGATCCCGAGTGGAACGAGCAGGACTTCTCGATCACCTACCCGCGGGCGTCCGGCACCTTGCCGAAACCGGCGACGCTCGAGGAAATGCTCAAAGTCGCGCGCGCGTTGAGTGCGCCGTTCTCGTTCGTGCGCATCGACCTGTACACCGATGGCAACCAGGTGCTGGTGGGCGAGGTCACCAACTGCAGCGCGAATGCGAGCGCACCATTCCTGCCGCCGTCGGCGGAGAAGGCCGCATCGGAGAAGATGTTCAGCCGCTGAGCCAGGGACTTGCGTTCGTAGACCGCGGTCGTTTGCGGGCGACGCCGTCGCCAGCCGGGCAACAAACTTAAGTTGGTGTGGGGCATGGCAATTCCGGTTCGTCCGGGATCCCCCGCGGCCAGCCGCGGACACGTGAAATGCGCGTAATGCGGCCGCCCGGTCGCCTTGATTCCGCGCATTTCGCCACCAGAAAGCGCCGACCATGAATGCCGAACCCATCGTTGCCAACATGCCCCGCGCCGTGGTCCAGACCCTGCGCGGCCAGCCTGCATCCGACGGCGCGGGCGTCAAGCTCACGCGTGTGATCGGCCAGCCCCGGCTGCCCGATCTCGACCCGTTCCTGCTGCTCGACGAATTCGGTACGGACAAGCCCGAGGATTACATCGCCGGTTTCCCGGAGCATCCGCATCGCGGCTTCGAAACGGTCACGTACATGCTCGACGGCCGCATGCGTCACCGCGACAACCACGGCCACGAAGGTGTGCTCGAACCCGGCGCGGTGCAGTGGATGACCGCGGGCCGCGGCATCGTGCATTCGGAGATGCCCGAGCAGAGCCAGGGCCGCATGCGCGGCTTCCAGCTGTGGATGAACCTGCCGGCCCGCGACAAGATGACGGCGCCTAACTACCAGGAATTCGGCGGCGACAAGCTGCCCGTGGTGGAGCGTCCCGGCGTGCAGGTCAAGGTCATCGCGGGTTCGCTCGACGGTGCCACCGGGCCGGTCAGGCAGCCGGCGACGGATCCCATCTACATGGACATCCGCATCGACGCGGGCGTGGACTTCTCGTTGCCGGTGCCCGCGGGGCATTCCGCGTTCGTCTATGTGTACGAAGGCGGCCTTTCGGTGGGCGTGTCGCGCGAGGCGGCGACCATCAACGCACAGGAGCTCGCGGTGCTGGGCGATGGTCTCGAAGTGCGGCTCCAGGGCCGCGCCGCTCGCACGCGCGCCATCGTGGTCGCCGGGCGCCCGTTGCGTGAACCCGTGGCGCGGTATGGCCCGTTCGTCATGAACACGCGCGAGGAGCTGCAACAGGCATTCGCCGACTACCAGGCAGGCCGGTTCTAAAGACTCCGGGGCGAGCACCCCCCCCCCCGCTCGACCCCGTTCTTGGGACGGCGCAGGCAACTGCGCCGTCTTTTTTTTGGGGACATTCCTGGTTTTCGCTGTAACAATCCGCGGCGCGCGGACCCCACTCTTCGGGAGCGTTACAACGAAAATGAGGAATGTCCCCATTTTGTTGCTCTGCCTCTGGCACACCGCGGTGTTCGCGCAATGCGCGCCGGCGCCGGATTCGGCGTATTTCTTCCGCAATCTGTCCGAGCAACGCGCCGAGGCGAAGATCGCCGCGGACTCCGGCGTCTACGAAAAGCTGCTCAGCAATGCGTTCCAGAGCCACGCCATCGATGGCCAATTGCTGAACAAGAAGGAATTCATCGCGCGCGAGATAGCCGCGAAGCCGGCGGCTGCCGGCCGCCGCTTCTATTCCATCAGCAACTACACGCTGATCGAGCACCGCCAGGGCCATACGGAGGCGAGCTACCTGCTCACCGAAGGCGCCACCGGGAACGGGCATACCCACGTGCTCGAGTGGGACCTGCGCGAGACCTACGAAGTCATCGATGGCCAGTGGCAGCTCGCGTCCGTCGAAGCCACGGCCGCCAGCGTCTCAGCCACGCATTGACGCCTACTGCGGCACGAATTCCTTCGGCTTGTCCGAACCATCGCCGAAGAAGAACTTCTCCATCTCGAACTCGAGACGCTTGCGATGGGCCGGCTCGATGGGCGTGAGCCGGTACTCGTTGATCAGCATCACCTGGTGACGCACCCACTGCTGCCACGCTTCCTTCGAGACTTGCTCGAAGATGCGTTTGCCGAGCTCACCCGGATACGGCGGCTTGTCGAGGCCGGGCGCTTCTTTCTTCAGCAACACGCACTGGACCATTCTGCTCATGACTCCATTCTCTCCGCGAGGTTGCCCAGCAGCATCTTGATCGGCGCGGGCAATCCCACGCGAGCCGGCTGGGCGAGGTCGTACCACAATTCTGTCGCTTCGTTCACGCGGCGCGCACCCTGGCAGCGCACCACGAGCGGCGTGATGACCAGGTCGAAGTGCGTGAAGCTGTGCTCGATGTCCGGCAAGGCCGCACTGCCAGGCAGCCGCGCGAACTGGCTCGACGCGAACTGCTCGGCGGCGCTTTCGCTGTCGAACTCCGGCAGGCACCAGAGCCCACCCCAGATGCCGCTCGGCGGCCGCTGCACGAGCAGCACGCGCGATGCGTGTCGCGCCACGAGCATGACCGCACGGCGCTGGCGGCGTTCGGCGCGGCGTTTCTTCGGGGCCGGCAACTGGTCCTGTCGCGCTTCGATGCGGGCGACGCAGTCCGCGGCGATCGGACATTCGGCGCAACGCGGCTTGCGCGCGCACAGCGTGGCGCCCAGGTCCATGATGGCCTGCGTGTAGTTCGCGAGATCATGCGCGGGCGTGTTCTCTTCGGCGCGCTGCCACAGCGAGGCCAGCGTCGCAGCCTCGTCGGGCGGGCTGTCGATGCCGTAGTGGCGCGACAAGACGCGCTTGACGTTGCCGTCGAGTATCGCGTGTCGCGCACCGTGGGCCTGCGCGAGGATCGCACCGGCCGTCGATCGGCCGATCCCGGGCAAATCAACCACCGAGTCGAAGTCCGTGGGGAATTCTCCGCCGTGCCGGTCGCGGATGACCTGCGCCGCGCGATGCAGGTTACGGGCACGCGCGTAGTAACCGAGCCCGGTCCACAGGTGCAGAACCTCGTCGATGGGCGCGTCGGCGAGTGCGTGCACGTCGGGGAACTTGCGCATGAACCGCTCGAAGTACGGGATCACGGTGGCGACCTGCGTCTGCTGCAACATGATCTCCGAGACCCAGACACGATAGGCCGTGCGCTGTTGCTGCCACGGCAGATCGTGCCGGCCGGCGCGGGCGTGCCAGTCGAGCAGGCGCGCGGCGATGGGCTGGCGGTCCATCAGCGATTCGCCGCCGCCGCAGGCTGGGGGCTGCGCAGTCCCTGCTCGTCGAGCAGCAGGCGCAGGGTCACGCCCTTCATGAGCACGTCGTCGAGCCGGGCCTGTTCGAGCTCGAACACGCCGCGGAACTTCAGCGCCTTCAACATCGCGGTGGGCAGCACGAAGGGCTCGCTGTTCGGATCGGCGGGCGGAATGTAGCGCGAGAGGTCGAGCGCATCACCGCGCAGCGCGAACTCGCCGAGCGGATCCTCGCCCCCGCCGCGATGGAAATTGCCGGAGAAGTGCGTGTCGTCGAGCGTGAGCTTCAGCGGATCGAGTGCGATCGCACCGCCGTCCAGCTTCCAGGTCGTATCGAGCTGCAGCCGCGTGAGCGACGCGGGATCCGTGGTCTTCGGCGGCGAGATGCCCACGGCCGCGAGCAGCGCTCGCACGTCGAAGGTATTGGTGGCGAGGGTTCCGCCGAGATTCACCTGCTCGCCGAAGTCGCCGCTCACACCGCCCTTCGCCTCGAGACCGCCGAAGGCGACCCGGAACTCACGGATCGCGAGATTCGAATAGTCCCGGGTGAGCGCCGCGTGCGGCACCTCGAGCTCGAAGGGCACGCCCTCGGGCGCGAACCCCGCCATGTGCAGGCGGCCGGCGAGCTCCGTGCCGGTGAACGGCTGGTCGGGCGCGATCTCGTCGGTAGTTAGGTGCAGCGCGGTGATCTCGAGGCGGCTGCCCGGCGGCACCTCGTCGACGAACAGCAGGCGGCTGTCTTCGATCTCGACCCCGTCGACGGTGATGTGCCGTGCTTTCTGGCCGGGCGGCGGCGGCGGTTCGTTCGAGCCGATGCCCTCCCAATTGCCGTGCCCATCGGCGCGGCGTACCAGCCGCAGGTCCGCGCCCCGGAGCCGCACGCGATCGACGACCAGCTCACCGCGCAGCAAGGGAAAGAGCTTGGCGCCGAGCTGCGCGGACTGCCACGCCGCCATGGGTTCGGCCGGGAATCCCGGCGGGTTGCCGAAGCTGCCGGGTCCGGTGCGTAAAGCGAGCCACGGGAAGAAGCCGAGCTCGATGTCACCCGCGAGGACGAAGTCCCGGCCCGTCGCCTTCTTCACCTCGGCTTCGATGCGCGGCTTGAAGGTATTCGGGTCGACCACCCAGATGAGCACCGCAATGCCCAGCACGAGGAGCAGCACCAGTGCCGCCAGGCCGAGGGAAATCCATTTGAGAATGCGCACGCGGCCGACATTGTAGCGATGTCGGCCGCGGTTGATCGCGCGAACGAATCAGCGGTCGCAGATCTCGATGTCGCCCGACAGCGTCTTGGCGCGCACGCGCGCACTGCCGTCGCCGGTGCGGGAATTCAGCCGCGTGCCGGGACCGTACTTGCTGACCTGCTCGACCTTGCCTTCGGCCAGGCAACCGTTGATGTCGCCGCTGAAAGATTCGATCTCGAGCGCGAGACCCGCCGAATCCCCGAGATCCAGGGTCAGGTCGCCGCTCACGCTCTCGATGCTGACACGCGCGTCCTTCGACAGCCGCGTGTGCAGCTCGAGTTCGCCGGAGGTGGTACGCGCATTGATCTCGCTGGAATCGCCCATGTGCACACGCGCGTCGCCGCTGACCGTGACCACGTCGAGCTTGCCGGCGCCGTTGGTGAGATCGAGACCGCCGCTGACCGAGCTCACGCGCAGGTTGATGGGCTTGCCGCTGCCGTGCACGGTGATGTCGCCGCTCACCGAACGCACCTCCGAATCCTCGCCGCTGATCTCGGCGGTGATCTCGCCGCTCACGGTCTTGAGCCGCTGCGTGCCGAGCACGCCTTTCGAAGAGACGTCGGCGCTGACCGCGCTCACCTCGACCGAGCTGCCGCGCGGCACCTGCACCTCGAGCATGGCGTCGCCGCCGTTGGACCTGCCCTTCGGCAGGATCACCTTGATGACCGTGCGGCCGCCGCTGCTTTCCACGTCGACACGTTCCACGTCCTCGTCGACCTGGCCGGTGACCTGGATCTCATTGCGATCCCAGCCACGCACATCGACGGAGCCCGACACGTTGGAAATCAGCACGTCTCCCTTGGCGTCCGCGGCGACCTTGCGGTCGACGGAGCCCTCGTTCGCGGCACAGGCCAGCGGCAGGGCGGCGAGCGCGCACAGCGCCCACAGGGAATTCATACGGGACTCTCTCATGATCAAAGCTCCTGGCGGCCGGAATCGCGGACCGTGGTCAACACGCGCATCTCTTCCTGGCTCGTGGTCACTAACAACTCTTGCAGCAGCGCGTTGGCCGGGTCGTGGCCCAGCGCGTCGTGGATTTCCTGGATGGACTTCTTCAACGTGGCGAGGCTCTTGCCGACCTTCTCGCGCTCCGCGGGCGGCATGCTGTTCAGCTTCACCTGCACCTCTTTCCAGAGCTGGTCGCGCTGTTTCTGGTAGGCCGCCTCGCGCAGCGAAGCCTTGACCATGCCGGAGTCGCCGCCGTCGGCGGCCGGCGCAAGGGTCTGCGTGCCAGCCAGCGTCTGCGCTTCATCCGGCTTGAAGTTCTTGCCGATGAACACGCCCACCGCGACCAGTGCCACCGAGGCCGCGAGGCCCACGGCCGGCCACCAGCCCGTGCGCCGCCGAGTATCCGGCACGGCTTTCATGGAAAGGTCGGCCTGGATGGCCTCGGCGATCTTGGGCCACAGGTCGCGCGCCGGGGGAATGTCCCGCGGCAGTTCGCCAATTCCTTTCACGCGTCGAGTGGTCATCTCACACCTCGTTCCAATCTGTCCTTCAACAGGCCGCGGGCCCGGTGCAGCTGCGCCTTGCAGGTGCCGACCGCGATGCCGAGCATCGAGGCCGCTTCCTGGTGTTCGTAGCCATACAGGCCGCACAACACCAGCGCATCGCGCGCGCCCTGCGGCAGCGATTCGATCGCGGCCTCGAGCTCCTCTTCTTCCACCGGCGTGTCGAAGACCATCGTCGGTTCCTCGTATTCGCCCGGGTCTTCCACCGGGATTTCCGCCTTGGCCGGGCCGCGGCGCTTCTCGAGCACCGTGTTCACGGCGATCCGGTGCAGCCAGGTGGAGAAACTCGCGCGCGCTTCGAAACGCGGCAGGGCTTTCCACGCCTTGATGAAGGCGTCCTGGACGCAGTCGGCGGCGGTGTCCGGATTGCGCGTCATGCGCAGGCACAGTCCGTGCACTCGACCCACGTGTTCGCGGTAGAGGCGTTCGAAAGCCTTGGCGTCGCCCTTCTGTGCGCGCTCGATGAGCGCCACGTCGAAATTCACGACCGTGTCGGGTTTCATGATCCGGGCGGCTGTCGCACCATCGGCCAAACGTCTCTCCCTCGTACGTTTCTTAGAGGGAGCAGGTGCGTCATGGGTTTGAAACCTCGGTTTTTTTCCAAGGAAAACGCGAGGTTATCCGAGTGGTGCCGGGCGGGGGTTCTCGTGGTT